>CADCWO010000008.1:0-1632 GCA_902806435.1 uncultured Synechococcales cyanobacterium
CGCTCGACAAGGAACAGGCGAATGCTCTGCGCGAAGCCTTGAGGCGCGTCCAGCGGAACTTGAAGGCCACTGCCAATGTCCTCGCAACCGCCTATATCCACTGTTCCGCGGATACGAGTGGCGAATGGCACGCGGTGGGCGCGGCGCTGTCGGGCAGCGAGGAAATGGGCGCGGTGCACCAAGAGCTGATAGATGGGCTAAGTACAGGACAAAAAATCCAAGACAGTTCTAAACTCTACCTGCCGCTGAGAGAGATTCAGCATGATCTGACGGAGATGATCAAATCCATAGCGGAACACACTCTTGGCTTTGCGACCATGCTTTTTAAACTTCAGCGGCTTGAGTTGAGCTAACCATTCTCCGGTGCGATGTGCCCAGCACAAGGCTAGAGTCAAGACTGCCAGCAGCTTGCTGAGGCGGTCCGCATCACATAGATGGGTTGACTCCAGGCAGAAGCCTCTGCGCTTGAGGCAACCGAAAAGCGTTTCAATGTTCCAACGCTTGGCATAATCTGCAATGGCAGCTTCGGGAGACTCAGATGTGACAACAACCAGCAGTTGCCCATCCTGGAGACGTAAAGCAGCAACATAGACCCAGTAGCCCCACAAGCGACGGCGTTTGGGCAAGATCCGCATCTGCTCAGGTGGCAAGTCTGCAAACAGCACTCTTGCTTTGGTTGCTTTGCCTTGCCCATTGTCTAAACGGTCACTTTGACGAATACGGATGCGAAACGGCACAGGTTGCTTGAGCAGATACTTGATCCAAGCTCGTCCAACAAACTCTCGGTCGGCAGTGAGGTAAGCAATTTGCTGACGGGGAAATAGCTTCAGCAATTGAGCTACCAAGTCGATGCGCTGATCAGTGTTCGAGTTACCCCGCTTGGGCAACAGGACCCACAGCAATGGAAAGGCAACTCCTTGATGTGCCACGGCCAGCATCAACACATTGTGAGTCGTTTGGCCAAACTGCCACTGAGTCCGGTCAAAGCAGAGTACCCATTGCGAGCTAAAGTCCATCCAAGCAACGACCACTTTAGCGACAAGGGCGTAATCCACCTCGAAGTGCCGGAAAAACCGTTGCAGCCGTTTGTAATGAGAGTCTTGTTGTGCCTGTCCTACGAACGCAGAGGCAATCGAGAGCCAGGTTCACTGTTTTGACTCGAAACAGAGCAATCAGCAGTTGCGCTAAAAAATTCAGTCGTGCACCATGCCAAGGAAGATGAGATTTGAGGGTTGATTGCAGTAAGCTGATTTCAGACATTAGGGTTTCATGGATTGTCATTGAATCTCATGAAACCTTTTTCTTACCATCTTTTCTAGCTTTTTGTCCTGTACTAAGATAGATGGGTATGTCCAGTTGTTCGTATCGGCGCTTGAGCCGCACAGCACGCTGCCCCCCGATGAACTACAACGGCGCTGTGTCGGTCTTATCGGGGCGGGTGAGGCGCTCTCGGTCATGATGATCGGTGGTCATTGCAGCGAGAAGGAAGCTGCTGAAGCATTTTCCTCGCTGATCCGAGGCGGACTTTGTGCGCCTTTACCACAACCGTAACGCGATCGGGTTGAAGCTTTCTCGACACGTCGCGGCTGGACGAACAACCGGTTTTGGGCAACGCGGATATCAACGCAAACG
>CADCWO010000008.1:1642-5819 GCA_902806435.1 uncultured Synechococcales cyanobacterium
CCTGACTTGTCGGATTGGATAGTTGTACGGGAAGGCTCAATCGAGGGTTTTCCGCACATGCTGGTCGGCTACATGCGCGTCTCCTCCAGCGTCGAACGAACGCTGTTCACGCTCGACTGGATCAAAAGCCCAGAACAGCTCCTCTAGCGGTTGTGTTGCAAAAATTTTTGTACCCACTACATATAGCAGGATACATCGAAAATTTTCAGTTCAGAGCTACTGCTTGTAGCGTACTTATAGTTTTTTGCAACACAACCGGTTTTTGTTTATCAGCCAAATTAAATTTGGACGGGCGATTTAGACGCTCATCAACTTGTCTAGTACATTACCCTCAACAACAAGCGGAGAGTCGATGTTCAGGCTATCCGTAACCGTTCAATATCCTTAATTGGTGGTGCGCCGAACATGCGGGAATACTCGCGGCTAAACTGTGAGGGGCTTTCATAGCCGACATGATAAGCAGCATTGGTCGCATCAGTATTTTCGGCAAGCATCAGCCGACGCGCTTCCACTAACCTCAATTGTTTTTGATACTGCAGTGGACTCATTGAGGTAACTTCCTTAAAATGACGATGGAAGGATGCAGGAGACATATTGGCTTGCTCAGCCAGGCCCTCCATCCGCAGCGACTTTGTAAAATCAGCCTTGATCAGTTTGATCACTCCAGCAATGCGCTGCATGTTGCTGCCGGATGTAGCGATTTGGCGAACTGCTTCGCTTTGTTCACCCGTTAAAAGGCGGTAATAGATTTCGCTAATCATCATCGGTGCTAGGAACGGGATATCCTGGGGCGTATCCAGAAGCCGTGTCAGCCTGATAGCGCAATCAATCAACGAGGCATCGGCGTCGCTAACAAACAAGCCTCTAACTGAGTTTTCCTTCTTAGCTGTGCAGGGTTGAATTTGGGCAAGAATATCACAAAGTTGGGCTGGGTTTAAGCTCAGCTTGAACCCTAAATACGGCTTTTCTGGTGTCGCTTCGACCACAACTCCATTGATCGGCAAATCTACCGAGACTACGAGAAATTGAGCCGCGCCATACTGATAAACTTCCTCTCCCAGCAAGGCTTCTTTTTTGCCCTGAACAACGATGCCAAGAACCGGTTCAGACACACCACACATTGCCGTCGAGACAACCGTCTCTCGCATAAATTCCAACTGACTGATAGCAGTCTTGTAGATACCGTTCCCTTTGTCGTCGGTATGCCGGGTCACTAATCCCGCCAGCCTTTGACACGCACTCATGGCTTTACCGGGTTTCAGTATTTCAATCACCATGCTGGTTTCCTGGCTGATTTAGCCGTACTCATGCGCTCATTATAGAGAATTTTCTTTCTCGCCAACATTGTGCTTGAGAGAATTAGGCAATCATCTGCAAGGGTTGTGTATTTCAAGCAAAGCTTTTCAGACTTATGCTGAACCCATGTCAACAAACAAGACGTTTCACACTTTAAGGTTCAGATGATGTCCTACAACACTCCTATTCTCGTTCTAGGTGCCGGTCAACTTGGCATGTCCGTTCTTCACAATTTAGCCAAGCGCGCCGCCCTATTTTCCGGCACTACCCTCACGGTTCTCCTCCGCCCTTCAACTATTGCTTCCCACGTTCCCAGCAAGCAACGGGACATCGCCGAACTTCGTTCCCTCGGCGTCAAATTCCTCCCCGGCGACCTCACAGGCTCCACTGCCGACCTCTCGGCCCTCTTTAGGGATTTCCACACTGTGATTGGCTGCACCGGCTTCGTGGCTGGAAGCGGTATCCAACGAAAGCTTGCCCGCGCCGCTCTCGGTGCTGGCGTGAAACGCTACGTCCCTTGGCAATTCGGCGTTGACTACGATGTCATCGGTAGAGGCAGCGCGCAGGACCTGTTCGATGAGCAGCTCGACGTGCGCGACCTCTTGCGATCGCAAGACCGTACAGAATGGGTCATTGTTTCGACGGGCATGTTCACTAGCTTCCTGTTCGAGCCTTCTTTCGGAGTAGTTGACCTGGCGCAAAACACTGTACATGCGCTGGGAAGTTGGGACACTGCCGTTACGGTCACGACTCCCGAAGATATCGGCGCTCTGGTGGCGGAAATCCTCTTTGCTGAACCACGGATCATCAACCACATCGTGTATACGGCTGGCGATACAATCACCTACGCACGATTGGCGGACATCGTGGACTCTGTCTTGGGTCGGAAGGTGCAGCGGAAGGAATGGGGCGTTCCCAAGTTGAAGGACGAACTGGCGCAAGATCCTGACAACCTTATTAGGAAGTACAGGGTGGTGTTCGCGGAGGGCAGAGGGGTTTCTTGGGAAGTTCACAAGACGTTCAATGCCCAACAGGGAATCGAGGTCTTGGGGGTCGAACGCTGGGCGCAGGAGAATTTAAAGTGAGTGACATACCCATCGAATTTGGCGTTGCCTTCGGCGAGAGCGAACCTGTCCGTTTTCCTGCCTAAGCAGTCCGGGAGTTGGATGGGCAAAAATCACTTCGCCTTCTTTGAAACCGAGCTCGCGACAACCACCTGCCTTGAGACCATCTTCTTCCCGGATGACTGGCAGTATCCCGAGCCCGAGGAGTGGTATCCGCATCAAGTCTAGCAAGGCAATTTGGGTTGACCAGGTTGGTTGCTTGGTAAAGACAGTTTTCAGTCAAAACCGTAGCGATCACAACTGTTGAGTAACTGGCACAAGAGCAGTTATCAAATTCAAAAGGCAATTTTTATGAGGTTGAACTTATGACTCACACCGATTTACTCTCACCTGTAAAATTAGGTCCCTACGAACTACGTAATCGGGTTGTGATGGCTCCCTTGACTCGTGCCCGCGCAGGCAATGAGCGTCTGCCCAACGCCTTGATGGCGGAATACTACGCTCAACGGGCTTCAGTCGGTTTAATGATTGCGGAAGCTACTGTGATCTCCAAACAGGCGAATGGTTGGCTTAATAGCCCTGGTATTTATTCAGACGAACAAGCGCAAGCCTGGAAGCAGGTTGTGGATGCAGTCCATGCTAAAGGAACGCCATTTTTCCTGCAGCTTTGGCATATGGGGCGAGCTTCTCACAGTAGTTTTCAGGAAAATGGTCAACTGCCAGTTTCCGCTTCTGCTATCAAGCTCAATGGAGAGTACATTCACACGCCGCTGGGCAAACAACCCTACGAAACTCCACGAGCCTTGGAGACAGACGAGATTCCTCTGGTGGTCGAGGATTATCGTCGAGCGGCTCAGCGAGCTAAAGATGCGGGTTTCGATGGGGTAGAAATTCATGCCGCTAACGGCTATTTGATTGATCAGTTTCTCCAATCGAAGACCAACCAGCGGACAGACCAGCATGGGGGTAGCCTTGAGAATCGCTGCCGTTTTCTCAAGGAAATTGTGGAGGCAATCCTGACTGTGTGGTCGGCAAACCAAGTCGGTGTTCGGCTGTCTCCCAATGGCAACTACAATGACATGGGTTCACCAGATTTCCGGGAAGCTTTTCTCTACGTTGCCCAGCAGTTGAATGCTTACGGTCTGGCTTACCTCCATGTCGTAGATGGGCTGGGATTCGGCTTTCACGAGCTAGGAGAGCCGATGGCGTTAGCCGAATTTCGCTCTGTGTTTACAGGTCCGCTGATGGGTAACTGTGGCTATACGCAAGAAACTGCGGCAGCAGCAATCCAGGATGGCAATGCTGACTTGGTAGCGTTTGGGCGACCCTTGATTAGTAACCCAGACCTAGTTGAGCGTTTTGCCAATAGCTGGCCTCTCAATCCACCTGCCGATCAAAGTATCTGGTATTCCTTTGATCAAGAAGGCTACACCGATTTTCCCACTTATCGAGAATCTCAAGTGCTTCAAGCTTAGATAGTCGTCCAAAGGCAGTTAAGTCAGCAGTGCCGTCCTTGATTGTGTGAGGCATGCTGTTGGGTCGATTGGCCCTCGACTCCGGCGATTGCCCCTGAGTGGGGAGTTCAACAACTGAGGCATTCCTCTTATGGGCTTTCCTTAAAAAAGTAGACAGTAGACTTAAGCGGCTGAAATTAGTTTAAGTGTTTTAAGTGTATTGAGATATTGTTGCTCAAACTGGGAAGGGGTCAGAAAACCGAGAACTGAATGACGTCGCTGTCGATTGTAGAAGACCTCAATCCACTGGGCAATCGCTATTTTTGCCTCTTGAGGAGCCATCAAGGGGGTACGATAGACCAA
>CADCWO010000009.1 GCA_902806435.1 uncultured Synechococcales cyanobacterium
AGTGCTGGTAGCGCTCCTTCAGTTGGGCACAACTCAGATGAGGTTCTAAATAAGCGTTTCTTGGCATCCTCCTACTCTACAAAAGATAAGGGGGTTAGACTAGACGGATTTCGTATCATAGGTGTTGGGCTGATTTCCCCATCACTCTTTTACACAAAATAATTTACACTCTCGGCAGCATCAGACAATTCATCTAGTGATGAGTTAAAAACCAATTGAAAAACATCTAGCACCGGGTTGCATATGGAACCGTCAATGATCAAACGCCTGAACCAGGAACTCCTAGACAGCATAGCCTTGAAAGCTCGTAGCAGTTCCCGCTTGCGCCAGAACTACAACTTCCATAATCCGGCGGAAAAGGTGCAACGATTCATCAATGTTCTGCAACCGGGGACCTATGTCCGTCCTCATTGTCATCACCGGGACCCAGAGGTTAACGGCTTTGAATTCTTCCTGGTACTGCAAGGGGAGTTGGGGATGATTATTTTTGACGAGCAAGGTCAAGTGATTCAGTGTGAGCGAGTTAGCGCCGATGGCCCGACTCAGGCCGTTGAACTGGCAGAAGGAACCTATCACACCCTGATTGCCTTGGCCCCAAACACAGCAATTCTGGAACTGAAGGAAGGTCCCTATCATCCAAGTACTGATAAAAAGTTTTTAGATGGTTTTCCCCTAGAGGGAACACCAGCAGCTCAGCACTTGGTTGATACCTGGGAGGCTCGTTTCAACTGAGGTGAAGATTTCTCAGCAAAACATCAAACCCCTGCACTTGGGCTGTCTCTCTCAACTCGAGTAAACGGTGGAAAGCTATTTGACAAACGGCTTCACGCTCTAAGGGTACCTGTTACTGTTGCTCTACTCCACCATATTGTACTAAGACTATTAAGACGTTTTAGTCACGAGATTAAAGCGGGTAACCAAAAGCCTAAATAGTGCCGAAGGGTTAATTTGCTGTATTCTGACCATTTTGTTGTGTCTACTGGCGGTGGGTATGGGTATTCCTAAATGGATAAAGGTAAAAGGGCAACCCTGGAAATGGATTGCCGCTAACGCGATCGCCAGTCTGATGGTACTGACCCTTATACCTACTGCGGTACCTGCGGCTTGGGGACAAGTTCCCCAAATTCCGGGCCTCAATACAGTTGAACGAGTTTTAACATCCATAACCTCGCAAAAGATTGGCTCCGGTACGGTCAAACTAGATGGCCACAAACTCTTTCAAGTTGGGGTGCCCGCCGCTAGTGATACTCAGCAAAAGACAACTACCCGGATTGAGCAACGCGTTCAAGATATCGAGGCAAGGCTGGCCCAACTGGTCAAAGGTAAGATCGATCCGGCAATCCAAGTTACCTCGCAAGCTAGAACAACGGAGCAGGGAAATCAGCTGTCTGTCATCTATGTCAACGGTCAATACCTGATGACAGTCACAACCCTCGATGCTGAGCTACAGGGGACTACTCCACCCCTTCTGGCAGATGAATGGAGCCAAACGATTAAAAAAGCCCTCCTGCGGGCAAAACAAGAGCGTCAACCAGAATCCTTGAGAAATCAGGGCTTGCTAGCTGGCAGCATTACTCTGGTAATGATTCTAGGCAGCCTGGGTCTTAGCGATCGCCAACGCCACAACAAAACCCAGCGGCAGGCCCTGAGCGCCCACGTCCCCACAGATATAACCACTTCACTTACCACTGCCTCAGATACTGGCCCGCTCACGATGGCGGCGATGCAGGAAAAAGTTGTCTGGCGAGAACAGCGAAATATCAATGATATCCAGCGATGGCTCCTGCAATTCGGGCAGTTAGCAATTTGGGGAGGGGGTATCTTTACCATCCTGGGGCTATTTCCTTACACTCGCTGGCTTCAGGTGCTGATTCTATCTGCCCTGCAAGCTCCCCTGAAAATTCTGGGAATTGGTCTCGGCACCTATGTGGTGATTCGCAGTAGTGCTGTCTTGATTGATCACTTCGTTTCAGCGGTAGAAAAGGAAAAAATTTTGGCGCCAGAAGCGTCTCAAAGATTAGCCTTGCGGGTTTCAACGTTTTCTCTAGTCTTAAAGCGGACGATAGCTTTGGTCTGTGTGGGCGTTGGTACCCTCACGGCTCTGGCTATAGTAGGCATCAATGTTGGTCCTCTGCTGGCTGGAGCTGGAATTATTGGTTTAGCGATTTCCTTTGCCTCTCAAAGTGTCATCAAAGATATGATCAACGGCTTTTTGATCTTGCTGGAGGATCAGTATGCTGTCGGAGATGTGATTGTCGTCGGTGACGTGGGGGGATTAGTCGAAAACATCAACCTTCGAATTACCCAGCTACGCAACGATGAAGGGCGGTTAATTACTATACCTAATAGTGAAATCTCGATTGTCCAAAACCTTTCTAAGGATTGGTCGCGGGTTGATCTCAAACTTCACATTGCCTACGACGCAGATCTAAATCATGCCTTGGAGGTAATTGGGCAAGTGGGTCTAGAGATGAGTCGGGAGCGGTTTTGGCGCCACAAAATTTTAGAAACGCCCGAAGTCTTAGGTGTAGATGAACTCCAACACGCTGGCATCATGATTCGAGTTTGGATTAAAACTCAGCCACTCCAACAGTGGAGCGTTGCCCGAGAATATCGCCGCCGCCTCAAGTTAGCCCTCGATGAGGAAGTAATTTCAGTCGGTATCCCACAACAATCGATTCTGCTAAAGCGAGCCCAATCCTCTCGCAAAAATCTCAGCACCAGCGATGGGCAACCCCACTCAACAGCAAGTTCAAACCGTAGAGGTAGTTAACTAGCCTCACCTGAGGCAGTAGGTTTCCTATTGTTACCACGCTTACTGTTTGGAATGTAAGCTTGGGCTGTGGTGGGTCAATCACAATCGGGAGCGCCAAATCGCATCAGCAACCCGGCAGGTATCGCGCATTTGCGGTCCATCGTGAATTCGAATTAAATCGACACTAGCAGCGATTGCGGCACTACAGGCAGCAGCAGTACCCCAAACTCTTGCCTTTGGATCGGGTTGGTTCAGGATGTTCCCGATAAAACTTTTGCGTGAGGGGCCAACTAAGACAGGACAACCCAAGGCTTGAAATTCGCGCAAGCGGCGCAGGATTTCTAGGTTTTGCGCCACCGTTTTGGCAAAACCAAGCCCTGGGTCTACAGCAATTCGAGAGGGATGAACGCCAGCCGCGATCGCGGCTTGAATCCGCTGCTCTAAAAATTGATAAATTTCGCCAATCAAATCTCGATAGTCCGTGAGTTGCTGCATCGTCCGCGGTGTACCTCGCAGGTGCATTAACACAATTGGGACGCCCAACTTGGCGATCGTGGGCAACATGTCTGGATCATAAGTTCCACCAGACACATCATTTACCATATCGGCTCCCGCCGCGATCGCTGCTTCAGCAACGGCGGCACGGGTGGTGTCGACTGAGACCGGAGCTTGGCACTGCTGGCGCAGGGCGCTCAACACAGGCAACACCCGGTCAAGCTCCTCTTGGAGAGAAATTTCAACCGCTTGAGGGCGGGTGGATTGGCCCCCAATGTCCAGGATGTCAACCCCTGCGTTTACTAAACGGTGGGATTGAGCTAGCGCAGTTTCTACAGTGTCGAACTGTCCGCCATCACTAAAACTATCTGGAGTGACATTCAGCACTCCCATCAAGTAGGTCCGCTGCCCCCAGATAAACGTTTGACCTCTGAGGTGCCAAGGGATAGGGGGTTGGATCGGAGCCGTTACTTTTGTCATACTGCCATTTTAGGCGTGGGGCTCCGCCAGATAGACACTGGTGTTGTAAACCAGATCAACCAGACCATGACTATCCTTAAACCGAGCGTGTAACTCCTGCAAACCGGAAATGAGTTGCTCGTATGCTGGCCCTTCTTGCGGAATGTAGGAGGTACTAGTGGCTCGACCGACCAAACTTGGCAAATCTACTGCCTGCTTGTAGGCCAGTACGAATCGCTGCACATTAGCGAAATGGGGACTCGAAAAGAGGGGATTGACTGCGATCAGCCGCCGCTCAGCCGGGTGATTGCTTGAGACCTGGCGAACCAAGCGATTGTAGCTCTGTTGGAACTCATCCTCTTGGTTACGGTCATTCCATACCAAAGCTAACCGCCGCGATCGCTTCAAAATGCGTCGAAACTCAGCAAGCGCGGATTGCGGTTCAAACCAGTGAAACGATTGAAAGCAAGTCACTAAGTCAATAGAGGCATTTGGTAGAGCAGTTTTTTCTGCTGTCCCATCACGAAACACTACCAGCGGATGGGGTTGGGCTGCTTGCCGCATTGCTACATTTGGTTCTAGCGCCAGGACTTGTACACCACGCTCTGCCAGCAAGCGAGAGGAAATTCCCGTTCCAGCACCCATGTCTGCTGCTACAAGCTGCGAGGGTGCACCCAAGTTTTCCAAAATGGCATCAATCGCAGCATCGGGATAACTGGGTCGATACTGAGCACAGTCTGCTGCCCGGTTGAAGAACCGGCTTAAGAGCTGCATGGTGTGGAGTGGGGTTGCCTCACCATCGTCTTGGTTCATCTGGTTGCTTCTGGATAATGGGTCGTCAAGAGTGATCATCAGCCACCCACAGTTTTTACCCGGTAGCCAATATCTTGGCGGTAATACTTGCCCTCGTAGAGAATGGCTTCTACCGCAGCATAAGAACGGGCGATCGCCTGCTCAAAATTCTCTCCCCAAGCGGTCACGCCCAATACTCGCCCGCCATCTGTTACTAACTGCTGCCCTTGAAGCTTGGTTCCGGCGTGAAACACCGCGACATTTGGTCCTTCAGCTTGGTCAATTCCGGCGATCACTTGTCCCTTGGTATAGGCACCCGGATAACCTTGGGCCGCTGTGACTACGCAGACAGCCACCCCAGGCTTCCATTTAATGGGTGGTGCAGCAGCTAAGCACTGCTCACTACAAGCCAGCAGCAGTGTCGCCAGGGGCGTTGCCAAAAGAGGTAAGATTGCCTGCGTCTCAGGGTCACCAAACCGGCAGTTGAATTCAATCACCCTGGGCTCACCTGATGGAGTGATCATCAACCCGGCATACAACACCCCCCGGTAGTCAATTCCTCGCGCTCTTAGGGTTGCCACTACAGGTTCAAGAATATCTTGCTGAATCCGATCTAGTAGCTCCGGCGTCACTATTGGAACTGGGGCATAGGCTCCCATGCCACCGGTGTTTGCACCTGTATCCGCTTCGCCAATCCGTTTATGGTCTTGGGCTGGTAGTAGCAGTCGTACGCTTAAGCCATCAGTGAGCGCTAGAACAGACACTTCTTGGCCAGTCAGGCACTCTTCAACCACAACGCGCTGGCCAGCAATCCCAAATGCCCCTGTAAAGGCATCCTCAACCGCAGTCCAGGCTTGTTCAACCGTTGTGGCAACTGTAACCCCTTTCCCCGCTGCCAAGCCATCAACTTTGACGACAATCGGTGCGCCCTGTGCTTGGATATAGGCTTTAGCCGCTTCTAGCTCTGTAAAACTCTGGCTTGGAGCAGTGGGAATACCGGCTAATTGCATCAAATCCTTAGCCCAAGACTTACTCGCTTCAATCTGAGCCCCTGCCTGGGTAGGACCGAATACAGTAATTCCCTGAGACCGGAGGTAATCACTAATGCCTAAGGAGAGAGGCAACTCTGGACCAACCACGACCAGGGAAATTCCATGATTCAGGGCAAACTGAGCTATCCCCTGAAAGTCATCCACGGGCAAAGGTAGATTATTGCAGCCTTTTAGCGTCGCTGTCCCACCATTCCCAGGAACACATACGACTTGATCAACTTCAGATTGCAGAAGTTTCCACGCTAGGGCGTGTTCACGACCACCATTACCGACGATTAAAACCTTCACGCGCTTGCCGCTTCCTAACAGAATTAGCGGCCATTATTATCCCACGGAACGTAGTGTTCCAGTCGGATGCTTCTTTAGGCTAGGGTTTCCGGGCAGTAACCTAATCCCTGAATGAACTGCTCACGAAATTCTTCAATTTCAGTCCGATCGGCGCCCCCGTGGGAAACCACAGCTACTTGATAGTGGCGCATGATATCTACCGGAGACTGGCCTTTTTCCAAGCCCCTCAGCGCCATCTTCAGATGAATACTGGCTTGGTAGGGAAGGCCTAGTTCGCTCATAAATGCTTGAAAATCTCCGACTTGTCGAATCGTTAGCCCATGGGTCAACTTGATCCGGAGTATCCAACCATCAATCTGATGGATTGCTGTAAGAAACTCTACTGGAAGTTCATCCTGCTTCCGGTACAAATACTCAAACACCCATAGGGTATGACTTGCGTTTCCTAAGTAGTAGAGATAATCCATGGTGCTTTTTGGGCCAAGCAGATGCTATATCTCTATTGTTGTGAACGCAAATAGTATCCAGTAGGGGAAAATTACGGAACTATTGAAGAACTGATACTTGTTATATTTGCGCGGGATCACGGAAGCGGTTAGGAAAAAAATAGAATACAGCTTAATAGTCATTGAGCAGCCTTGTATCCCTAGCTGCCATCGCTCAGCGGCTCATCAAAGAAATATAGTAGTCCTATGACGCCCACAGATCCCCCTGCCTTCCAGCTAGATCACACTAGTGCCGCTATCTCCAATCCAGAGTTTACATGCGATCGCCTTTTGGCGGCGTATGATTACCATCTGCCGGAAGAACGAATTGCTCAGAACCCGGTAGTACCTAGAGATAAAGCCCGCCTACTCGTTGTTGATTTCCCTGGTCATCAGCATTGTCAATTTTGGGACTTACCCTACCTATTGCAACCTGGAGATCGACTGGTCTTAAATAACACGCGGGTAATCCCGGCCAGGCTTTTTGGCCGGAAGCTAGGCAGCAGTACAGAGGTAGAAGTACTGCTCTTAGAAGCGAAATCGCATGACTGCTGGCTAGCCCTAGTCAAACCTGGTAGACGTTTACAGCCGGGGACCCAGATCGAATTTGGGCCAGCTACACAACCGCGATTGCGAGCGGTGGTTTTAGAGGTTGATCCGGCAACCAAGGGGCGCATCCTGCAATTTGAGTCATTGAATTCGGACCAATCTCTGAAGCAGGCGCTAGATCAATTAGGCCAAGTTCCTTTGCCACCCTATGTCACGACATCTGAGGCGCAACCGGAACAGTATCAAACTGTTTATGCCAGCCAACCAGGAGCCGTGGCGGCCCCTACGGCCGGACTGCACTTTACGCCAGAGTTGCTCGCCCAACTTCAACAACGGGGTATTGACTATAGCTTCATTACCTTGCATGTCGGTGTAGGTACCTTTCGTCCGGTCGAGGTGGCGGATATTACGGCTCACACTATGCATGCTGAACCTGTGACAGTCGGGGCCGAAGCAGTTCAAAAAATCCATACCACGCAATCTCAGGGGGGACGCGTGATCGCTGTTGGCACAACGGTAGCGCGTGCCCTGGAAGCAGCTGCTGCTAGCGGTCAGTTGCAACCCTACAGTGGAAAAACAGATCTATTTATCTATCCGGGTTATCAGTGGAAAGTGGTAGAAGGTCTGATTACTAATTTTCATTTACCGCGTTCTAGCCTCTTAATGCTGGTGAGCAGCTTGATTGGTCGGGAGCGGTTATTGGAGTTGTACAGAGTTGCGATCGCCCAAGAGTATCGGTTCTATTCTTTTGGGGATGCAATGTTAATTCTGCCATCCGCAAGGCGCCACTAACTAGCAGAATCGCTACTGTGCTAGAGATGGATATAGTCTATTTTGAATGCTTAAACCCAGCTACTTGGTAAACTCAGCATAGAGAGTTGTAACCTTCAACCTGAGTCTGGGGAATTATACCCTTCGCTTCAGTTACTATAACGGCCCTCTCAACTGAACTAAAGCCTATTTTTAGCTGTTACAAAAGCTTATGAGTTCCTCCTCCGAACAACCGCCAATCGAATCTCAATACCGGGCGAAAGCAAGTGATGAGAGTCGTAATTACTCATCTCTGTCGGATCACGGAGCTAGTGAGCCGGTACGTCCGTCCAGGAGTAATCACGATGGTGCCAATTTTCCTGAAGCTCCACAGCTAGACTTACGTCATCCACCAGTTCGTTCTCGCCCCACTACACCGGCTGGGGCCGTGGAAAATAGTCTAATTCACTACCAGCAGCCAATTCCGCCGCCGAGTGAACCAATGCAGTACCGGGCGATCGGTTTGGTTAAAGGTCGATATGTTCCTTCGGAAAGGCAATTGAATCGCGGTATCCTGTCAACCCAAGAGGGATCACCCGTAGAGGCAGTTCTTTTAGGACGTGTGATCAGCTTAGTTAAAAAGCATCTTGATTTAGAGAAAGATTATCTCTGGGTTGTCTATCCCCGAACGCGCGAAAGCCAAGCTGGCCTTCACCTGCAAATTTTAGGTGTTTGGGAACCAGAACAATTAAGTCAAGACGAGCCGCCTCAGATTGCTGACGCTTCATTAATCAGCAGTCCAACATTAACTGATGGGTACTTCTCTATCCGAGGAGAAGTGGTTTACCAATCACCTGAGCACAATTGTGTTGTTGTCAAGATCCGCCAATCTCCACGTAAGGATTCTGAGCAAGAGAAGTCTTTTAAGTTGAAGCTAGAGGGGGTTTTACCCGATAGAGCAGTAGGCTATTTTTGGAATCTAGAGGTGCACCGGCAACAGGATCGCCTGCAGATCAACCAAGCTAGTGCTGTAGCAATTGTTCCACCGAAAAAAGTTAAAAAGCTAAATCGGGGAGAGCGGCCAGTGCTTAACCAACAACGTAAATTTGCTAAACCTGTGCGAACCCATGATGCTAAATCTCCAGAGCCCAAAGTTGGTGGTGGTAGACAGGTTGAAAGGCCAATTAAGCCAATTAAACGTTCAAACCCTTAGCAACTCACTGTGCTGGCTCTAATTGAGCAATCTGGAGTAGCATTTTTGGTCATTGGTGATTCTAAACTTGTAGACTTTAGACAGGATAACGGTTCCTTTGATAGGCTAACGAAATGGTTCTAGCGGGTAGAGGTTGTGAATATTCAAATTGGGCGAGGTAAAATTGCTCGCAGAGCTTACGGAATTGATGAAGTAGCGCTAGTGCCGGGGGTACGTACCCTAGATCCCCAGCTGACAAATACTCACTGGCAGATTGGCAATATTGATCGAGAAATTCCAATTATTGCCAGTGCGATGGATGGGGTTGTGGATGTGCAGATGGCAGTTCTCCTATCCCAGCTTGGTGCCTTGGGTGTATTAAACCTAGAAGGGCTGCAAACTAGATACGCTGACCCGAAGCCAGTGCTAGAGAAAATTGCAACCGTTGGGACAACAGAGTTTGTGTCCCTGATGCAAGAACTTTATCGCGAACCTGTAAAACAAGAGTTGATCAAACATCGAATTCAAGAAATTAAGGAAAAAGGGGGTATTGTTGCTGTCAGCACTACACCTGCAGGGGCAGCGCAGTTTGGATCAGTTGTTGCGGAAGCCGGAGCCGATTTGTTTTTTGTACAAGCAACGGTTGTTTCGCCAGCCCACCTTGCTCCAGAAACGATAACCCCTTTGGATTTAGCTCAATTTTGTCGAGAAATGCCGCTGCCGGTGATCCTGGGCAACTGTGTCACTTATGAAGTAGCCTTGAGCTTAATGCAAGCCGGAGCTGCTGCCGTTTTAGTTGGCATTGGCCCAGGGGCTGCTTGTACTTCGCGCGGCGTGTTGGGGGTGGGCGTACCCCAGGCAACGGCGATCGCAGATTGTGCTGCAGCACGGGAAGATTACTACCAAGAAACGGGGAACTACATTCCGGTAATTGCTGATGGCGGTCTAATCACCGGTGGCGACGTTTGTAAGAGTCTAGCCTGTGGTGCGGATGCTGTGATGATGGGGTCACCCTTTGCTAGGGCGAAGGAAGCTCCTGGAAATGGCTACCACTGGGGAATGGCGACCCCCAGCCCGGTCTTACCTCGCGGGACCCGGATTCGAGTTGGTACGACGGGCACACTAGAGCAAATTCTCCGGGGTCCGGCCCAGCTTGATGATGGTACTCATAACTTTTTAGGTGCCTTGCAGACGAGTATGGGAACTTTAGGGGCTAAAGATATCCGGGAGATGCAGCAGGTCGAAGTGATCATTGCTCCAGCTTTGCTCACAGAAGGAAAAGTCTATCAAAAAGCTCAACAGTTGGGTATGGGCAAGTAAAGGCATTTACTGCTAATAACGCTTAGACTTTCATGCCTAAGCTACTGTCAATCGTGATAACTGTTGCGTACAATTAAAAGAGCGGAGACTTACGTTTCCGTTCACTCCTCACACCACACTCCGCCTAAACTTCATTGTTTGGGCGGCTTCCTGATTTTAAAGCCTAATTTACTACAGTTTTTTCAGAAAGCAATTGGACACTGCTGGTGTAAAGATAGCAGTGTTTCTCCGGGTCGAGCCGTCGTGTCGTCATCTCTAAATCTACTGTGAACTTCGACTGAACGGTTCACCTAAATACATACCTCCGAAGGTTAAAGGTCCTTCGTTCTGACTATGATAAAATTCATTAAAACACTATAGGAAGGGGTTTCTCAGGCATGTCATCAGCCACACAAGTTACGGATTCCAGCTTTAAGCAAGAAGTACTTGAAAGTGAAGTTCCTGTTTTAGTCGATTTTTGGGCTCCCTGGTGTGGTCCTTGTCGGATGGTAGCGCCTGTTGTAGATGAGGTTGCGGACCAGTTTAATGGCCAGGTTAAGGTCGTCAAAGTAAACACGGATGAAAATCCTAGTGTGGCTAGCCAGTATGGTATCCGTAGCATCCCTACTCTCATGATTTTCAAAGGTGGGCAGCGGGTTGATATGGTGGTTGGTGCAGTCCCTAAAACTACACTCGCTAGCACGTTAGAAAAGTATCTTTAACTTAATTCGAATCTAGTCTGTGTTCTCTTGACTGGAGTTCTAAGTGTTAGTGGTTTGGAAATAGGGCTAGAGCTTCAAACTTATAAACCTGATTAATCCAATTCGTGCGTTGAGCATAGTCGCTGCGGAATTTCAGTAAAATGAAATACCCCCAGTCAAGAGATCATGACTTCTTTGCCTTCTGATGCCCTGCGATCGCTTCAATCAGATCTTTCAGAATTACTTGAGCAGTTACCAAAGCTGACCCACGGCAAGTTAACTTACCAGGCGTTAGCAACTCTGGTGCGGATGGTAGATGCAGATATTGAGCGCCTAGACTGGAAAATTATTAGATCGACACTTCAGGATCTAGAACAAGCATTTCAGGTTTTCTCTCCCTATCGTCATACCCGTAAGATTACAATCTTTGGTTCTTCAAGGTTGCTCCCAGAGGCCCCTGAGTATCGACTAGCTGTTGAATTTGCCCAGCGTGTTGCAGAGCAAGGGTTTCTAGTCATGACTGGTGCCGGTGGTGGGATTATGGAAGCCGGTAACAAGGGGGCAGGACCAGATAAATCTTTCGGACTAAATATTGAGCTGCCCTTTGAGCAAGGTGCTAACGCCTTCATCGCTGACGATCCGAAGTTGTTGAATTTTAAGTACTTTTTTACGCGTAAGCTGTTTTTTCTGCGGGAAACGGATGCGATCGCTCTGTTCCCCGGCGGGTACGGTACCCAGGATGAAGCATTTGAGTGCTTAACGCTTACCCAGACCGGTAGATGCCCTCCGATGCCCTTGGTCTTGATCGATCGACCTGGAGGGGACTACTGGAAAGACTGGAACGCTTACATTTGCAAGCACTTGATCGCCCCAGGATTGGTCAGCCCAGAAGATGACAAGCTTTATACTATTACAGATAGCTTGGATGTGGCCTGTCAAGTGATCACGGATTTCTACCGAGTTTACCACTCCAGTCGCTACGTCGGCGATCGCCTAGTGCTACGTTTGAAGAAGGAGCTAACAGAGCAAGACGTTGAACAGCTTAATCAATCCTTCAACGATATTGTCTTAGCAGGTGAGATTGAAAAGAGTCAGGCCCTACCGGAAGAATTCCGAGGTACCCAGCCGGTACCAGAAGATCTGCAAGGTGAAACAGCCAATCTTCCCCGACTCGTCTTTCGATTCAATCAGCGCGACCACGGACGCTTGTATCAACTGATTGCGGAAATAAACCGCAGGGGTGCCCCGCCTACCGTAGATGGGCCAGAACGGAAGTAGTGTAGCTCGAAGAAGGGATCATGCTTGGCGGTAGTGAATATAATCAGCCATGACCCCCTTTAGAGTCACCTTGGCTTTGGCTAGGTTATCTGTTTGAGCCGAGCCTTCTGAAGCTCAGGTTAATAGTTGTACAATAGTCCCGTTGTACTTACTGTGATAGTCCTTGATCGAGCGTTATACCTTGCCTGAGATGGGCGAGCTGTGGACGGAAGCCTACAAACTGAAGACGTGGTTGCAGGTTGAGATTGCCGTTTGTGAAGCCCAAGCGGAACTGGGTAACATTCCCCTACCAGCACTAGAAGCCATTAAAGCTAAAGCGAACTTTGACCCCCAACGGGTCTTAGAAATTGAGGCTGAGGTGCGCCATGACATGATTGCTTTCCTCACCAATGTCAATGAGTATGTGGGGGAAGCAGGTCGCTATATCCATTTGGGATTGACCAGCTCTGATGTTTTGGACACGGCGCTGGCTTTGCAACTAGTCGCTAGCCTTGACTTGCTGTTAAGCCATTTGGAATTCTTAAGCCAGGCCATTCGCTACCAAGCCCAGCAGCATCGCTACACGATCATGGTTGGTCGCAGTCATGGCATTCATGCGGAACCGATTACTTTTGGGTTCAAGCTGGCAGGGTGGTTAGCAGAAGTTCTGCGCCACCGCGATCGCTTGGTACGGCTACGGCGGGATGTTGCTGTCGGAAAAATTTCTGGCGCTGTAGGAACCTACGCCAATATCGACCCGCAAGTGGAAGCGATTACTTGTCAAAAACTCGGGCTGCAGCCAGATACTGCTTCCACACAAGTGATCTCCCGAGATCGCCACGCCGATTACGTCCAAACCTTGGCATTACTCTGTGCCTCTGTTGAACGCTTTGCTGTTGAAGTTCGCAATCTTCAGCGCACCGATGTACTAGAAGTAGAAGAATTTTTTGCCGAAGGTCAGAAAGGTTCTTCGGCTATGCCCCACAAGCGCAACCCAATTCGCTCTGAACGCTTAACTGGCATGGCCCGAATTGTCCGAGGTCATGCGGTTGCCGGCTTAGAAAATGTAGCGCTATGGCATGAGCGAGATATCTCTCATAGTTCCGTAGAACGGGTGATCTTCCCTGATGCTGCCATTCTGACGCATTTCATGCTGGTGGAAATGACCGACTTGGTCAAACACCTGCGGGTCTACCCCGAAAATATGCTGCGGAATATGAACTGCTATGGAGGTGTCATTTTCAGTCAACGGGTGATGTTGGCGTTAGTAGAGAAAGGGATGAGCCGGGAAGCCGCCTATGCTCTAGTACAGTCCTGTGCTCATCAAGCCTGGAACCAGAAGGAAGGGGACTTCCACCACAACGTTATTAACAACCCAGAGATTACAGCCGAGCTGTCCTCAGATGAAATTGCTGCTTGCTTTGACCCGAACCATCACCTGAAAAATCTGGATCAGATCTACCAACGGCTAGGGATTTGAGCTGTTACTTTTTCCAGGGCTAGGATAAACACTTCGCGATCATGACTACCCTTTTATTAGCTTGCATCGAGCGACTAAGTAGAGATAGAACTCTCGCTTAAAGCAGTTCCAATAAATTTGTAGTACATAATACCCGATGCAGGCTACCTCTTAATTGAGTGCTAAAAGCGGCTTAAGAGGAAGTTAATTGTTTAGTCTCTAACCTTCTACTACCACAAATTAACATCAAAGGAGATCATCATGGGAAGGCCTTTAAGCTTCAATCAGGGAGATCCAGTAAGGCGCCCTGGCCGCTGATCGTCATGTTATTCCTCTACCATCATCCCGGCGATCGCTCAACAAGCTACTCTGAAGCAGATGCACCAAGACCGCGATCGCGATAACCTACTTGAGCCCAGTGCCGGAGAAGGCTACCTGGCACGCCAGGAACTCGACCAGTCCGTTCCCGGTCTTGAAAAGCGCTGGGTAGAGAAGCTGTTTTTTGGTCACTTCACCAATTGATACATGGTTGACGAGGAGCCGCCGTTGCGCGTCGAATTTCTTGACAGGCTTGGGCCACCCTTTCCTTCTAGTTCCCCATGAGGGGATCACCCTGTAGGTCCTCAACGAGAGATGGTTCCGCAGCTCCGTAACACGCTGAGCCCAGCCAGCTAACGAAACTTGGAGCTGATAATGACGACTGGCGACAACATCGATAACACGCAGTTAAATCAGACGCGCTGGATGAGGGTGTTAGATCTAGGTTGGGATCTACTTGGCTTGGAAGTAACGGAGAATGCCCTCGGCAATCGCCTGCGCCAGCTTGCTACGATGGTTGACGCTTCCTAGGTTAGCAGCATCCTCACGGCCCGTCACAAACCCAACTTCTACAAGCACAGCTGGCATCGAGCTTTTACGCAAAACATAGAATCTTGCCTGGCGGACGCCACGATCTTGAACACTGACGGTTCGGAGGATACTGTTGTGAATTGTTTGCGCTAATCGAGCACCACTTGTAGAACCTGGGGCATGATAGGTTTCTAAGCCATTGATATCTGGACGACTGAGGCTAATCGCATTGGCATGAATACTGACAAAGGCATCCGCATTAAATCCCTTGGCTCGTGCTACCCGTGGAGCTAAGTCCACTTCACGGTCGTCTGTTCGTGTGAGGACCGCTTTAACCCCCTGACGCTGCAATAGGTTAACAACCTCTGTGGCGATCGGGAATACGACCCGTTTTTCCTGCAAGCCACCAATGCCAACTGCCCCAGAGTCAGGGCCGCCATGGCCGGGGTCTACAGCAATTACTAAACCGACTTTAGGAACTTGACCGGCCGGCTTAGGAAGAGGAACAGGCAGATCTACTGATCGCTGGCTTTGATCGGGTTGCTCACGCAAGCGCTCTGGTCTAGGCAACTGGACAAACCAGCGGGTTGTTGACAGACTTCGCACCCGTACTCGCTCGGGGCTTAAGGTATAGCCAGAGGCCAACTCAACCACAAGTCGCGTTGTCTTGCGGTTAAACTGGGCAGCTCGCACAAAACGAATTCTTTTACCAATTTCTTGGCTGACCTTAGGCTTGCCAAAAACAGTACCGGGTAGATCAACCACCAGCCGAGTAGGATTCAAGAAAACCTGGGCTTTGGGTTGAATCCCCGCATCTGTGATTAAGTCAATTCGATTTTGCTCGGCATTAAAACGCCAGTATTTTAGCTTTGCTGCCTCAGCGGCATTCGCAGACAACAGCAAAGTGCCTATAAGGCTGGGCAATAACCAGCGTAATTTCACAGCAACTCTCCTCGTTCGGGTTGTAACAGACACTAGACTCCCAGGGCAGAAATTAGGTTTCTATTTTGGGCAGATTGACCAGATTGTCAGGCATAGCTTGCAAATAATGAATACACAGCACAATAGCTGGGCTACAAACCGAGAGCCTTAATCCACGTCCAAACCAGCTGTATCACAAGATACAGCTTCAAGGTGCATTCTGTCTCGGCCTGCTAGCGAGTTTTAGAGTAGAGATTGAACCCGTAGCCAGTTTCCTGCAAAATTGCACCAGCCTTGAACAGTAAGTATTTGCCCATCCAGGCAGGTTTGTAGTTGTTCATCCACCTGCGGCTCCAGGGTTAATAACCTCCAGTGCGTATCACTATCTGAGGCTGTCAGTAGAGTGTAGTCTTGCTCTCCCTGGCGATGAAACGTGCCCGTCAGGGTTTGTATTTGCTTTTGCTGACCTAACCTAGCTGTATCGGGAGGAGTGGCTGCCCCTACCGGAGCAGGGCAATCGCCACTACTGGGATAGCTCTCAGGATGATCCAGGTAGTACTGCTGCCAGCGCAACCACTGGGCACTTGTCGACGGAAGATTCAGCAAGGGTACTACTGCCGCGGGTGCTACTGGGTCTTGGAGTAGCGCTTCTTGTAAGTCTCGCCTCGGTAAATCCCGAGGCTGACAATGCTGGTGCACACATAAAGCTGCTGCCATCCCCGCTGCTTGCCCAATACCTAAAACCACAGGTTGCAACCGAGTGGCTCCATTAGCCATATGAGAGACAGAGATGTTTTTTTCACAAGCTAAAAAACCATCCGTTCTTGCCGGAACCAGAGCTGTATAGGGAATGGTGAAGGGAGTTCCAGTCCAGCGGCCACCCCAACGCATTGACTTCGGTTTCAGGGGAATCTCATACCCGGGGTAGTGATGGTCATTGGCGTAATTGGCGATCGCGATACTCTCAACTTCCCCCTGAGAATTGCAAGCTAGCGCTGCTGTCCTCCCTCCAGCCAAAGGTAAAATATCTTGCTCTATCACCGTAGTTATCCCCTGCAAGCGGCGACTTTCCCGGTAATAGGGATGCAGAGCATAAGCTCCGCCTCCTATTGAACCTTTTACAAATGGAAAAACATCCTCCGCCAAGCCATAACGCTGTCCCAGATGAGTTTGAATAAATTGGGCAAAGGCCTGGCTGTGCCAGCGAGCCTCTTGCAAAAACTCTTGCTTTACCTGCGCAGACTCCACCAGTCGTTGCAACCCTTCCCCGTAGTCGTTCCCTTGTTGAGGCCAGTTGATCATCAACAGATTATCGGGCAGCCTGCCGTAGTTCAGAAATTCCTCTGGCCTATAGCCCTCCCAGGCACCTAAGAATTGCTCCAGATCAGCTTGTAGTGTCGGGGCGATCATAGGTGCTGACCCGTTACCAAAATCTCGCAGGAGGACAACCCAGGTGGGAGCCTGAACGGGATAGTGCTGAGTGAGTTCGTTGGGCGTAGTAGGCGCACTGGGTTCATTCCACTGAGATTGTAGTTCCCAGCCCCAGCGATAGGGGATGTCACCCAGAGCTAAGAGATCTCCTAGCTCTGTACCATCTAGGGTCACCTTGGCGTGGATGGTGTAGTTTTCAAACCTTATCCCTGTAACGCAGTCTCCTTGCTTGAGGACTTCCTGAGGGGTTTGCCCCGCAATCCATTGCAGGTTGGGGCATTGCTGCACCCAGTCCGCAAAAATCTGGGCACCAGTTCGAGGATCATAGGTAAAGAAGCTGACCCAAGCATGTTCTAAGCCTTGCGGCTGCCGCTGTTGTAGCTCCCGCAAAAAAGCTCCCCAAATTCCGGTCTGCAATGCTACTAGTTCATTGCCATCTGGCGCACAAACCCCGGCGGAAGTTAACATTCCCCCCAGCCAGGGGTACTCACTTACCAAGATAGTTTTTACGCCGGAACGCGCTGCTTGAATTGCGGCAGCGGTCCCCCCTGTGCCTCCTCCAACGACTAGCACATCAGTAATCAAATTCATAGTTAAGCCAAAAGCTCCCCGGTTTCCTGTAACGTGTGCAAGCGACGATAGATCCCTTTGTGGCTCAACAGTTCAGAATGGCTACCCACTTCTACAATTTGTCCCTGATCCAGCACCACAATTTTATCTGCGTCCCGGACGGTGCTAAGACGATGGGCAATGATCAAGGTGGTGCGCGTACCCAGGATAGATCGCATCGCTAGCTGAATCGATCGCTCCGATTCGTAGTCTAGACTGGATGTTGCTTCATCGAAAACCAGCACATCTGGTTCAACTAAAAGGGCACGAGCAATCCCCAGTCTCTGTCGCTGCCCCCCGGATAGGCGCATTCCCCGCTCTCCCACCACCGTGGCATAGCCTTGAGGAAGCTGCGCAACAAACTCGTCTACCCTGGCAATCTGGGAGGCTGCCTGCACCTGCTCAAATGTAGCCTGGGAGTTACCGTAGACCAGGTTATCTAGGAGGGTACCATTGAACACATCGACTTCCTGGTGGACGATCGCTAGCCGCCGCCGGTAACCAGAAACATCCAGTGCCTTGATGTCGTGCCCATCGATCAAAATCCGGCCTTGATCCGGCTCAAAATAGCGGAACAACAGCTTTACCAAAGTAGACTTACCGGACCCAGAACGGCCCACCAAGGCCACCGTTTGATAGGGCTCAATCAACAGGTTGATGTTTTGGAGTACGGGACGCTGGGGCTCATACCCAAACGTCAATCGCTCAAACTCGATTTTGCCCGTGAAGTTGTACGCAGCGATATCGGCTGGCGGGTGCAGCGTGGCTGCATCAATCCCCATCGGTTGCTGCATAAATTCATGAAATCGCAGCATGGAAGCGTAGCGACGGGCAAAGGTTTCAGCCAGCAACGTGATTGGTTCCAGTTCCGCATAGGCCATGCTGGAAATAGTTAGGGTCGTGACAAAGTGCCCTAAAGAAATTCGCCCTTGTAAGGTTGCGACTAAAGTCAGGGCCAGAACTAAAAAGACACAAAACTGGATGATCGTGCGGTGCCAGGTTTGTAGTTCCACATAGCCTTTGTGGATGCGGTATTCAACCACCGTAAATTCTCGTGCAATGCGTCGTTGCTGCCGCGCTAGTTCTGCTGCTTCGCCGGCAAAAGCCTTTACAGTTTTGATGTTGGTGATGATTTCCGAGGTGCGGCTTTGGGTATTTTCCATGTACCTGTCTAGGCGCCGCTCTCGCTCCATCAGTTGTCGCAACCCTCTGAGGTCTAGGCCGAGGATAAAGACAAAGGAAATCAGAAACAGTAAGGCAATTCGCCATTCAATTAAGGCGATCACCACAAAAATTCCTAGCACCCGCAAGAGCTTCGGAATCATTTGACTAGCAATTTCCGGATAAGTCCAGGTGTGATTTTCAATACCTTTGGCCACCCGTCCGGCAATCCGCCCCGGATTATTTTCATCAAAGAACTCTAGAGGCAAGGTGAGGATTTTCCTCAAAACGTTTTGCAGATGATCCCGCCGGGTGCGCAGGGAAATATCCCAGTGAAACCAGGAACTTATCCAGGGCTGAATCGGTGCCCTGACCACGGTGATTACAAAGATCAGACCTAGCAATACAGCTAAAGACAAGCCACGCTCGGAGGACCAAGGCACTAACTTGGCAGCCATTTCAACCAAATTTTGCAACCAGCGATCTAGGGCTTGCCCAGACAGTACATTCAAAATTTGCCCGATCGCATAAGGAACAAACAAATCTAGGATTTCAAATAGGCTGGTGATGACGATGCTAAAAACGGCGATCGCCCGGTAATTTCGGTAGTAGCCAAGAATATCCCGAAAGGTTGCCACGGCAACTCCTTTAGAAGACCAGGTATTAGTCTTTAATTTAATCTGCTAGAAGGCTCACTGCTTTAGCGTGATACTTCTTTAGCGGGATAAAAATAGGAAATCCAGATAACTCGCCATATATAGTTAATGTTCAAGAACCTTGGCGGATTGAAGCTCAGTATCCAGATGCCTTTCTCAGATGAACTACCCCGCTGCTTGCAGACGGGGTATCAGTATCAAAAAAGAGTAAGCTGCTCATCTCGGTGTAGCTTGAGATATTCGTTACCCTGATTCTTGACGTATTTCGCAATCATCCCTTCATCCCCGTGTTTCCCTACGGTGC
>CADCWO010000010.1 GCA_902806435.1 uncultured Synechococcales cyanobacterium
TTGGGCTGTTAGGCCCTTCATGAGCTCGCGGAGCCATACGGCTTCCTTGGTGGCCTGAGTCTCCCCCATGTATTCTGCTTCGCAGGAGGACAGGGCGACGCAGGGCTGCCGCTTGGACGACCAGCTGATCGCCGCACTGCCGATGTTGAAAAGGTAGCCTGAAGTTGACCGCCGGGTCTGGGGATCACCTCCCCAATCCGCGTCGGTGTACCCTACCAGCGGCTGGAGCTCGCCTTTGTAGGCCAGCACGAATGTACTCGAACCACGCAGGTACCGGAAGACCCGCTTGAGCGCTTTCTCATGGGCGGGTGTTGGATTGGACATGTACCGGGCCAGGCAGGAGACAGCGAAGGCGATATCTGGGCGGGTACCGAGCATGAGGTACATCAGTGTGCCGATAGCTCGCGCGTAGGATTGCCGGAGCTTCTCTTCAGCACGGTACGTTTCCTCTGGGGGCACCAGCTTCGTGTTGGCGTCCATTGGGGTGGCAGCTGGTTTGCAATCGCGCATGCCGAAGTCAGAGAGTATGCGATCAATGTAGCCGGTCTGGGAAAGGGTGATCGATCTCTGGGGCCTGTCCCTGGTAATCTTCATACCCAAGTACCAGGAGCACTCCCCCAGATCCGACATTTGAAAGCGCCGCGAGAGGGCGGCCTTGACGTCATTGATGCCGGCGATGCTGGGGCCAGCAATGAGCAAGTCGTCGACGTAGATTGCAATATAGGTGTTGTCTTTGCAAAAGATGCCGAGATCGGCAGACAGCGGCTTGAAACCCAGGGCGAGGAGGAAGGTAGAGAGCGTGAGGTACCAGACTCGGGGGGCTTGCTTGAGCCCATAAAGGGCGCGTTTGAGTTGGCATACGCTGCCTGTACCGTCGCTGAATTCGTCGGGTTGTTCGACGTAGATGGTCTCTTCAACCAGGCCATAGAGAAAGGCGGTTTTGACATCCATTTGGTGCAGTTCGAGGTCGAGGGCGGCGGCAATAGCAAAGAGCGCCTTGTAGGTCATGGGCTTGACGACTGAGGCGAAGGTCTCATTGTAGTCGATGCCCTCTTTTTGTTCAAAGCCACGGACAACCCACCGGGCTTTGTGGCGCAGGATCTCACCATCCGGCCCAGTTTTGGTTTTGTATACCCATTTGCCGCGAAGAGTGGCGCGATTGGCTGGCCGGGGCACAAGTGTCCAGGTTTCGTTTTGGCAGAGGGAATCGAACTCGTCCTTCATGGCTACTAGCCAGGTATCCCAGTAGGGGCCATCTTTGGCTTCCCGAACAGAGCGGGGATCGACGGCTTCGGTGCCGGCGGAGAGCAGGCAGACGTTCATGTGAAAGCACATGACAGGGAATTGGTAGCGTTGTACCGAGTTTGAGGAGTAGTGGCCCTTAGTGGCCCGAGAGGAGACCCACAGCTCCGGGTGGTTCTGGAGGGTGCTTTGTTTAACGATGTGGTCTGGCTGCGATTCAGCAGTCTCAGATGAGGAAGTGGAAGGGCCGGCCTGGGAGGCACGGCCCGGAGTAGAAAGCGGGGTACTAAGCCGCGGATTGGATGCCGGTGTATCAAGCCGGTCTTGTAAAGCCAGGGAGTCATGCTGGTCTTGAGAAGCCGCCGGCTGGTCAGGCCGGCGGTGGAAAGGGGACGGCTCAGTCGGCTGTTCAAGCGGATCTGGCTCTGTGAGAGTTGGCTCGCTTTGCGGCCATGGCGGGGGATCTGGCAATGCTATGATCCCATCACCTTCAATGCGGCGGCGCTTCGGCAGCTGCGTTTCACCACCGGCGCTCCCGGCTTGCTGGGGCGCTGGGGATGGGATAGTCCCTGGTGTTGAGACATTGGTAGAGGTACCAGAGTTCGTGGACAGTGGCTTTGGCTCGAAGAAGACGGCGTTTGAGGACTGGATGATCTGGCCATCGTGCCGGAGAAAGATATAGATGCGGCTGCTTTTGTAGCCAAGGAGGCGGCATTCAACGCCCTTGTCTGCCTGGAATTTGCGTTTTTTGGTTTTGAGTGCAAGCGCGCGACAGCCCAGCGTGCGCAGGTGGGATATATCTGGTTTGTCGCCATACCAGGCTTCGTAGGGAGTGACGTTGAGGCGATTGTGGGGAGTGAGCATGCGGATATAAGCCTGCGCTTGAGCAACGTAGGGCCAGTACTTGAAGGGAAGGCCGGAGGCACGAAGGGAAATAAAAGTGCGCTCGGCCAGGATGCGGTTGGTAACTTCAGCGACGCTGTTTTGTTGGTGCTGGTTGGTGGCGGTGGTTTCTAACAGGATACCACGATCGCGGCAGAGGTCGGACATCTCAGCAGAAGTGTTTTCCCCGGCTTGGTCGAGGCGTAGGCGTCGACAGCGCCGCTCGGGTCGCTCATGCTTGTCCAGGTGGAATTTGAAGACCCTAGGTAGATCGCTTTTGTAGACATGGGGTTCGGCGGCAGTGAGGGCAGTGAGGTCGCAGGTGATGGTGGTGAGGTATCTTTCGCCATGAACGCCAGGAGGATCGATGGGGCCGATAATATCGAGGTGCAGGAATTCGAGTGGGTACTCCCCCCTTCGAAACGGTTTGTTGTGTGGGCGCTCTTTGAGCTTGCCTTGTACGCAAGGCTCGCAGGTCTGTGATTGCGGTAGCGGCTTCATGCCGTGTACCATTTGAACCAATTTGTGGAGATTCTCCTCCCCCAGGTGGCCGAGGCGATCATGCCATGGCGCGAGCCAGGCCTCTGAGATGCCGTAGGCCGCCAGTGCGACGGGATTTGGTGATTCAACCCATTGAAGACGCGGCCAATACAGACCAACCTTCTCATCGCAGATGATGGTGCCCTTGCTGGTAACTATCGCGAAGCCTTTGTCGCAGATCTCCATCTTAGCGTGGGGTGAGTGACGGAGCTGTGAGTAGGACAGTAAGTTACAGCCAGCGTTGGGGTCATATAGCGTGTTCGTTAATTCGAGCCGGAGAAGAGTGCCTGAAGTGTCCTCACAAGGGAGACGAACGGTGCCAACAAGCGTGGGCCTGCTTTTGTGGTGCCCATAGCCGCGGATCCCCGAGCTGTTGTAAGGCTTGAGGGTCCCGTTGACAAAGAGGTACCTGCTAGAGGTGACGTGCTGGTTGCACCCTGTGTCCAGGGCCCAGCTTTCTCGCACCAGGCGCTCTGAGTCGCTCATGGTGTCGGCGGTGCGGGGCGCATTTGTATGAAGCGCGATGATATTGCCGTCGGATGGCCGTTGCCAGGAGAGATGGGCTATGGGTTCGTTTTTGACGTCTCGATGGGGCTGGGCAGTCGAGTTTGAACGCGATGCCTGGCCTCGAACCCGAAACTGCGAGCCGCGGCCTTGGCCTGAATGGCCTTGTTCGCGGCGCTTCTTGTCGTAGGCCTCCTTGAGTTGTGGGTGAAGCGCCCAGCAGTCCTCCTTTAGGTGGTTCGGCTTGTTGCACCATGTGCAGTGACGCTGGGTCCCAGGAGGCGGACGGCTGCGAGCGACGAGGGCAGTAGGGTGGTGCCTCTGCCTGTCAGCATTGCGCTGAGCCTGCTCCTCCTTTTCGGCTTCCATGACAGCCACCTCGAAAGAGACTGGCTGGATTTCGATGCCGTCGGTACCCATCTCTGGGTATGTCTTGTGGAGCAGCAGGAAAGTGGTTCGGAAAGTGTCAAAGCGTGGGCCTAGATCTCGGAGAAACTTGCTGATGAACAGTGGGTTCTGGATGGCACAGGTTTTGTGAAGGTCGGCTAGATCATCACGCGCCCGGCGGAGCTTTGCAGCAAAGTCGGAGACGCCCTCACAGTCATCGAGCATGAGGCTCAGAAACTTGTCCTCCAGCTGCGCGTATACGGCGCCCCCCTTGGGGAGGAACCTGAGGCGCAGTTTTCCAAGGTCTTCGAAAAGGTTGGGCACTTGCCCTTCCTTTGGCTCAATGACAGCTCGAGCGGTAGCACCGCAGCGGTTGATAACCATCCCGTTGGCGCGCTCCTGCTTGTCCTCCCACAGATCGATTTTTAGTTGGAGGGCCTTTTCGGCAGAAGAGCTGAAGGGCTCAGCTCCCTGGGCACGGTCGCTTTTGGGGCAGTCCTTGCGTCTCCCCAGAAGGTCGGCGAAGCCGTTCATCTTGAGATGGTCCTTGATAGCCCGTTCCCATTGTATCCAGCCACTCGGTGACTCGAGAAGGGGTATGTCCTTGAGACTCCCCATGCTGGTTGCTGTTGTAGCGGGCTGAGAGCTCATTGTGTGTGTGTAGGGTCGCAGCTGATAGCGGCGGCGTGTTGGCAGACGGCGAGGGCTGCGAGGACGGCAAGGGAGATGGCAGAGGTGTGCGGACTTCGAGGCCAAATAGGTCTTGAGAGCTGGCAGTCGAGGGTACTTTCGCTGCTGTCTGATGCGAAACCAGCGTGCTTGTCGAGCGATCGATGCAAGCAAGGATAGAGCTCAAGATTGAGAGAGCGTTGTTTGAGAGTAGGCTTGACAGGCCTGGGCCGAAGATTGTAGCGGCTTTGAGAGATGACAAAAGATGAAGATACTGAGGAGGAAGTACAGACAGAGGAAATTGCCATGCGACGGCGTAGGTGCAGCTACTAGCGGCTTGGTGGTTGGCTTTCGCCGGCCTATTGGTTATCTGCGGTGCTTTGGCCATGAGGGAAAAGGGGTCGAAGATGACTTAGCTTGCTAAGTAAGCCTGAGAAGGCCTTTCCATCCGGCAGTTTGTTGACGGCCTGCAGGAGGGAGAGGGTGCTGAATGATCGAATCGAGTGCGGAAGGTGGTAGCCTGTGAGGGCTACTTTTTGGTTGATGAAAGAAGATGGACTGGTGCAGTCCGGGCTCATAACCTGTTGAACTTTATGAAGGATTCGATGATGATTGAATTCTCAGCTACTGAGGGACTATATAGCCGGCGCTCTGACTCAGCAGAGCGCCCAGGGATCCACCCGAACCAGTGATATCCAACACTCCCCCTCACTGTGAGGGTATAGGTATACCGGTCCAGAAATTTCAGTTGTATGAGGATTTTCATGTCTCCTCGGTTTCCCATACAAAAAAGTGCTCTGCGAAAAATTTTCCGATACTTGTGCTCAGTTTTGCCGTTTTGGTGCCCAAGAGGGTGCGCGACCGCGGGCAAGTGCCTGGAGAGGCGCGCAGGTGTGAGAACGGGTCGGTGTGCGCAAGCACGACCAGTGGGAGATAGTATGAGCGGCGGCGCATGAGGCGGTGGCTACTGATGGGCTGGTTGATTGAAGTACGTTCCCTTGTCCAGCGCTTCGGCCCGACAGCTTGGAGGACTTGTTGATCAGCTCGGATGGCTGCTGAGAAGCGCGCGGCCAGTTTGTCAAGGCAGCCGGAGGCCCAGTGCCTCGCGGAACTTTTCAAAGGCAGGGCGAGGTAGCGGCTTTGTGAGGCCATCGGCGACTTGTCGCTCGGTTGGGGTGAACTGAAGCTCAACCTTGCCTTCTTCGACCGCTTCTCGCACGTAGTGGTGTTGAATGTCGATATGCTTGGTGCGCGCGTGGAATTGAGGGTTCTTTGCCAGGGCAATAGCGCCTTGATTGTCGGCGAAGATCACTGTTGCTGCGGGCTCTTTTTGGGCCGTTAGGCCCTTCATGAGCTCGCGGAGCCATACGGCTTCCTTGGTGGCCTGAGTCTCCCCCATGTATTCTGCTTTGCAGGAAGACAGGGCGACGCAGGGCTGCCGCTTGGACGACCAGCTGATCGCCGCACTGCCGATGTTGAAAAGGTAGCCTGAAGTTGACCGCCGGGTCTGGGGATCCCCTCC
>CADCWO010000011.1 GCA_902806435.1 uncultured Synechococcales cyanobacterium
TCTTTTTCTGAATAAACTTCTGAACAAACTAATCATTAAGATTGCCTTTGTTTGGCTAATAAAAATAACTCTTGCTTTTGGATGAAGGGCATTTGTAACATAAGAAGCTACAAATTGCGCCACAATGGTGGAGATAGCTGCTCCTATGACCCCATACCTAGTTATTAAAAAGTAGTTCAAGATTATGTTAATAATTGCACCAATTCCAGTTGTTATGAATGAAAATTTAACTAAGTTTTCTGTTAAGACCCATGGTCCTCTTGCTACTCCTAAATAAACAAACATCCCAGTCCAAATGTGAATTGCTAATACTGGCCCAGCATCTGTATAACCTTCACCAAAAGTTAGTGTTATCAGCTGACTAGACAAAAAAGTTACTGGTATGGCAATAGCATAAGCCAATACTGACATTAGATTGAAAAGCTTTTGTATTCGCTCATAATATAGTTTTTCGCTAATTTTCTTAGCTTCTACAATCGATGGAAAAACAGAACTCACGATCGCGGTTGGAATGAAGTACCAAACCTCGGATAGTCTCACTGCTGCTGAGTAAACTCCTACTGCTGTAGCGTCTTTCATCTGGGCCAGCATTACCTGATCTATACGCATGTAAACCATAATAACCATGCCTGATAAAATCAGTGGCCAGCTATTTTGCAGTAACTTCTTTGCTTGTAGAACGCTCCCTCCCCAAGCTTTAAGATGATGCCCTGTCATCTGATAAGCAGTCGCTAGTCCGAACGCCCCTATCGCAAACTCTGCTAGCCCTGCCCAAGCAAAAGCAATTAGGGGTGCTTCTTTCTGAATCAATATCACTTTGACAAGAGCAATAAGTACAAATGCTGTATTTTTGGCATAAACAGTGTATTTCGATTGGACTTGCGACTGAAACCAAAAATCAATCGTGTCGAAAGCCTGAAAAATTAATCCTGTTGCCGTAATTCCTACCAACCAAAGGGTCAGATTATCATCAGGGCGTAGCAGTGAAACAGTTCCAATCGTTAGCAGCAGTGTGACTATTCCACCGATAAGTTTCAAGACAAAGGCAGTACCAAGAGTTTCTTCTTTGCAAGCGGGGTCACGAACAAGGTCACGTATGACGATTCCATCTAACCCCAGCGTGGCAACCGCACTAAACAGCGCTACAAAAGCGATTGCATAGTTGTAGAAACCGAACTGTTCTGGTCCTAGATAGCGGGCTACCCAAACGCCAACAAACAATCCCACACCCATGCGGAGAATGCGATCAGCCAACAGCCAGCTAGAGTTGCCGATGATCTTCCGTAGCCCTGGACTTATTTTTTGACTTCTCGCGGCGAGCTTGTTGAACATTAGTTCCAGATGATTGAGCTTGACAAATTAGCAAGTTATCATAGCAACGCCTTATCTCCAGTGACTCCGAAGAGCTAACTGAAACCTGCATAGTTTAGTATGTTAGCGACTTGCAACCAAGAGCATTAGTTTTTTAGGGCAGTATTTGGACTACATGAGAGCAACGGTTTTACAAAAGGAGAGCGATGACTAAGGATGAGCAAGTTATAGCGATAAGTTGCAGCGACGGTGATCCACGTCATCCCAAAACTTGGTCAGGCACTCCCAGCAATATTACCAAGGCAATCGAGAGCTTAGGAATCAACGTGGTTAGCATAGATGCCAGCGTCAAAAGGTATCAAAGAACACCTTTAAAGCTTCTTCATCGACTGGCTGGATTAGGCACTGATTACCTTGGGGGACCTGTTTTTCGGGCCCAAAGTGCAAAGATTACCCACCGTCAAATTCAAGCCTCTGGCTGCACGAAAATTCTTCACGCCAGCCAACTAGGCCTTCCTATGCCCACACTAGATGCGGGAGTAGATCACTACTTAGTTTGTGATACAACCAGAGTTCTGTGGGCCAAGTTCGCCTCGAACGTTGCCTCATGCACTCCTAAGATGCTGCAGATTGCTGATCAGCTTGAGTGGGAATCTTACGCTCAGATCAAGCACTTCTTCACCATCTCTGAGTATGCCTGTGACAACCTTATCCAGTACTACGGAATTGAGCCTCATCGCATCACAGTAGTAGGCACAGGCCGGGGAAACATTCAACCCTTTACCGGAGAAAAAGACTACGAAAATGGCCCAATCCTATTTGTGGCTAAAGGTCGCTTTGAAGATAAGGGGGGCTCTTTGCTGATCGAGGGATTCAAGCTTGCCCAAAAGCAAAACCCTTCCCTAAAGATAGTTGTCGTTGGAGACGAGCAGTATAGAGATGTGATTGGCCCTGTCCCTAATGTGACTGTGACGGGCTATATTCCTTGGGAAGAGCTGCAACACCTGTTCAATACAGCAGCTTTATTCGCTATGCCAGCACTCAATGAACCCTGGGGTTTGGTCTATCTGGAAGCTCTAGCGTGCAAAACCCCCATCCTTGGCTTAAATCGCAACTCGCTTCCAGAAATTACTCGTGATGGGCAGTACGGCTTCTTAATCAATGAGCCCTCCCCCGAGCGAATAGCAGAAACAATTTTACAGGCATTTTCCAGCCCAGACAAGCTACGTGAGATGGGTGCCGCAGGTCAAAAGCACTGCCTAGAAACATACTCCTGGAACCAGGTTGCTACGAAAATTGTCAGCGTGATGCTAGACGATCCAATCTCAAGCCTTAGAGAAAAACAAAGTTATGCTTAAAAGTCAAGCTATGGTCATTACGACCATCAATTACCCAACCGAAGGAGTTAAAAAGTTAGCCAGAACTTGTCCTGGTTGGAACATCGTCGTTATTGGCGACCGAAAAACTCCGGCCGATTGGAACTATGAAGGTGTGCAGTTCCTTTCTGTGCAAGACCAACTGGCAATGAATAGTGCCTATGCCAAGAAGTGTCCCTTAAATCACTACGCACGAAAAAATATTGGCTACTTAAAGGTAATACAGGAAGGTGCGGAAGTAATTTTTGAAACCGACGATGATAACATCCCCTACGACCCTTTCCTAGTTTCAGTTGATAGGTACGTGGAAGGGCAGCTAGTTAAAAAAGATGGCTGGGAGAACGTCTACACTCACTTTGGAGATAATAGAATTTGGCCACGTGGCTTTCCCTTGGAATGTATAAATGATAGCTTGCGGAGTAAGACATCTCTGAGTCAGAAGTCCACCTTTGCTTGCCCGATTCAACAATACCTAGCTGATGGAAATCCAGATGTCGATGCCATATATCGCTTAACAATAGAAGCAGACATAAAGTTCAGTCCAAACACAATCGTTCTTTCAGACGGCACATTTTGCCCATTTAACTCGCAGAACACAATCTGGTGGCCAGAGGTATATCCTCTTCTCTACCTTCCTAGCTTCGTAAGCTTTCGCATGACTGATATCTGGCGGTCATTTGTTGCGCAAATATGTCTATACAGCCTTGGTAACCATATTGCTTTTCGAGAAGCAACGATGTTTCAAATAAGGAACGAGCATTCTTTAATTCGAGACTTTCAGGATGAGATTCCGGGCTACCTGAATAATATGAGAATTATGGACATCCTCAGTAGTCTAACGTTGTCAGATTCACCAACTGATGTTGGCAAAAACTTACGTCTTTGTTATGAAAAGTTAGTTGAAGCAGGTATTCTTCCCCAGGAAGAGTTAGGTCTAATCAACTTGTGGTTAGAAGACCTAGCAGCTATAACAGCTGAGCCGCTTTAACTAAAAGGGGTTAAGGCATGGCGGCAGTACAAAAGGATAAGCGATCGCGCTCTTTTCGTGTCTGCTCCAAAGCCCAGTGCTCAGACCTTTTTCTCTCCTATTCTGGTTGACTTGATTTTAGTCTTGGCTACTCGAAGTTGTTCGAGTTCGAAGTTTTTGAAACTGGTACCATTACATTTGGCTGATACTAGCAGGGTACTTAATTCGGCTTTTCCTGATGCCAGCATCTGCAAAGGGAGATAGATAAGAAATGACTGATTTTTGGCCAACGGTTTTGACTCTTGCCCAGACTATTTCCGCCCAAGTTGGTGCGCAGCTATTAACTGAGTTTGCCCAAGTGCAGGCCACAGAAAAAGCGGATGGAAGCCTGGTGACCCAATCAGATCTCTGGGCGGATCAGCGGCTGAGGCAGGAAATTGCCGCCGCCTTCCCTGGTCACGGAATTCTGAGTGAAGAAGCAGAACATGTTTTGCCACCGACTGATTGGTGCTGGGTTATTGATCCTCTCGATGGCACCACAAACTTTGCCCGCGGCATACCAATTTGGGGAATTTCTTTAGGATTGCTTTACCAGGGAACTCCTGTGTTTGGTTATGTTCACCTACCTCCTTTAGGGCAATCCTTCCACGGATTTTGGTCAGCTCCTGGTCAGGCCAATGCTGCTTTTTTGAATCAAAGCCCAATTCACAGCAGCCGCGATCCCCTGAATCGCAACGGCTTTTTTAGTGTCTGCTCCCGCAGTATCTCAGCCCTCCAGCAAACCTTCCCTTGTAAAATTCGGATGTTGGGGGCAGCAAGTTACAACTTCTTGATGGTTGCAGCTGGGGCCACGCTAGGAGGCGTAGAAGCAACCCCTAAAATTTGGGATATTGCAGCAGCCTGGCCAATTGTGCAAGCAGCCGGAGGCGTGTGGATTCCCTTAGAGGCGGCAGCTATTTTTCCGTTACAAACGGGCGAGGACTACGGCGATCGCTCCTACCCCACTTTAGTGATTAGCCAAACTGACCTTGTACCTGTTTTTCAACCACTGGTGCAATCATTGAAGCAGTAATTCCCATCTAGAGTGTCTAGATATACCAGCAAGGAAGACGACTATGTTTATGCGTCCCCCCAAGATTGAACCCCAACCCGGTCAAGAATCCGTTTGGGATTACCCGCGCCCCCCGCGATTGGAACCCTCGTCTGAACAGATTCAGGTTGTCTTTAACGGCCAGACAGTTGCGGACACGCGGCGGGCATTCCGGGTACTAGAAACCAGTCACCCCCCTGTGTATTACCTCCCGCCAGAAGATATCAAGATGGAGTATTTCAGCCGCACTCCCCGTAGCAGTTTTTGTGAATTTAAGGGAAATGCTACCTACTGGAGTATTCAGGTGGGGGAACGTGCAGCTCTAAATGTCGCCTGGAGTTACGAGTCACCGACACCAGATTTTGCGGCAATTCGAGGTTATATAGCGGTTTACCCTGGTCGCATGGATGCCTGCTATATCAATGGTGAGCAAGTCCAGGCCCAAGCAGGAGACTTCTACGGCGGCTGGATTACCTCTAAGATTGTTGGTCCGTTTAAAGGGGAAGCCGGAACCTGGGGCTGGTGAAACAGTGTTCCTAGATCTCCTTGTGGTTTTGCCAGGTTTGTACCGTTTGCTGCAATCCCTCGCAATAGTTGCGGTAGCAGGGACTCCACCCAGGCTATTGAGCAATTAAGTTAGTATTAACGGTAGCTTGCAGTTTAAGTAACTCTACCTGTTGTGGTGTAACCACCAGCAGCAGCGCTACAGGCGTCAGCCACATTGGGATGTGCCCAAGCCGGCTCCTGCCTAAGCTCAAGGCAAAGTGGTCAACGAAATCGCCAAAAGAGACGGGAATCCCATCAACCAGATTGAATATCGCCCCCACTGGTTTTTGTTCAGCTACTTGCACTAAGGCTTGGGCTGCATTTTGAGGATGCAGCCAGTTGTCCAAGTTGCTGGCAGGACCTGCGAAATAAGGCCTTCTCAATTGGAACGACTTGATGTATGGCTTCAGGTCTTGCGACTGAGGAGTATAGAGATAACCTAGCCGCAAGAGGCAGGTCGGAATTTTACTGTTGATGACCCGGTTCTCAGCAGCGATCGCAGCAACAAAAATTGAATCATTACCAGGGGCGCTCAGCGGGGTGTTCTCCGTGGCATTGCCGTAGAGAAAGGCATAGCTGGGATGCACCAACAGCTGGATGACACTTTCTCTTAAAGCCTCTATTAGTGCCGTTATTGGGGCTGAAAGCGTTTTGTCAAAATCTTTCCAGCCTTTTCCGTCACTTAGCAAGGTATTTGCGATTTGTGGTATCAGGTTCAGGACTACCTGTGCTCTAACTGTAGTAATGATCTGCTTGAGCTTAGCCACATTCGTGAGATCGACATCCGCGCACAGTCCACCATTGGCCCGAATAGCTGTCTCACCATCCTTACGCTGGGACAGCCCCATTACCTGGTGTGCCTGGGCAATAAACTGCCGGGTGGCCTCTAATCACAGCTCAGTATCTGCACCGACAATAACAACGCTGAGCATTGCTTCGTTCATTGGGGCCCTGATACAAACTCTCGTACTGACCGGATGACTTTACGAGCATACTGCCCAAGGGTTCGCACTACGGTAGAAGTGGCTTCCGGGTGAGGCGGAATTGCTGCCATCAGAGTGTGATACTCATCTAATAAATCATGATCAGCATCAGAGACATTGTTGTCGGCAATCAGGACATTCCCAATCGCCGCTAGTAGCTTTAGCCGTTCTGTCTCTGTAGTATTTGAGAGGTATGCCACTATCCATCGCTCCGTTTGCTCTAAAGGTACAGGGGTTTCTAGCAGCGATTGCATCTCTGAGTTAAGGGAGAGATGATAGCGCTGAAACAATGTTTGCAAATAGTCCACCTCGCCTGGCTCCAAATGGCGGTCTGCCCAAGCAGAGCCAATCGCAATTTTTAGGATTTGTTGATGTTGACTTTCTACATCCATCTCGCCGCGGTACCTCTATAAGAGTCGCTCAAAGGTAGTTGCTGTGGCTAACTAGTATGGTGAAATCACCTTCACTATAGCTCTATAGAACCCTGCTAGAGTACTGCTTCAACTGCCTCTCAAGATTGAGTTTACCCTGACGCAATTCTCATAGACGACTTGGTGGAACCGATAAGCTACCTCATCACACTAGATAGTCGCTGCTTTGTGACAACCTGCTTAAGAAGACTCAGAAATTGCGTGAGAGTAAGAATCAGAATCAGGCATTTGTGCGAAGCCGGACAGGTTGCTGTGGCAGGGCGACTTGAGAAACACTGGGGTGCTTTTGAGAGCCCGGAAGCATGACTTCGCGGATCAAACGGGCTGCTAGCCGCTGAGCTAAACCACCAGCAATCCGCTGGCCCATACGCTGGGTTTCCGGTTTAACCAGTAAGCGACTAAGCACTGGCACTAGCTTCATCGCGTCAAACCCCGGTGTCTCTTGCACTAGGCCCCAGATACGTTTCAGGTGTTCCAAAGTTTGCTGCTCATCAGTCGCAGCCGCAGGGGATTGCTGACGATCCAGCCCTATCTGCTGGCGCAAAGTAGAGGCTGCCCGCTGTAAGGCACTGCGCCCCAAACTATCTACAGCCTTGATTAATTCCTCTGTTAGCCGGTTGCGAATCAAATCACCCCGATCTGAGAATAAATAGTCTAGAGCTTGACCTAGGGCAGTATCAAAGTCAAAATCACTACTATCACGAGCATGCCTCAAGAGGTTTTCCAATCGATTCCAACGAAAACGTTCCTCTTTAAAGAGCAAGTTATTTAATGATGTCCGCAGTTCTGGGGCTGGGTCGGTGAGTAGGCGTTTGGCGACGTAGGGATAAGCAGCACTAAGAACCTTAAAGTTGGGATCTACCGTGATTGCAATGCCTTCTAAAGTTACCAACGAACGAATAATCAAGGCGTAATAAGCAGGGACCTGAAAGGGATACTCGTACATCAACTCGGATAGTTGATTCACAATACTCTGGAAGTTAAGTTCGGCAACGCTCGCTCCTAAAGCGTTATTAAAAACTTTAGTCAGCTCTGGAATAATCGGTGCCAAATCAGTTTCTGGTTTTAGAAATCCTAACTTGACGTAATCGTGGACCAACCCCTCAAAGTCACGATTCACAATATGAACGATCGCATTGATTAAGCCATAACGCTGCTCCGGTTGAATTTGGCTCATCATGCCAAAGTCGAGAAAAGCAAGTTTACCGGTGGGCATTGCTAAAAGGTTACCGGGATGGGGGTCGGCGTGGAAAAAGCCATGCTCTAATAGTTGTCGCAACGAGCACTGAACACCCACCTCAATTAAATAACGGGCATCAACTCCGTGAGTGCGAACGGCTTCCGGTTGCGTTAGCTTCACCCCCGTAATCCACTCCATCGTTAGCACGCGATGATTGGTATAGCCCCAGTAAATTCGCGGCACATAAATATCGCTCAGGTGACCGTAGAGTTCCTGAAAATGCTCGGCGTTATGACCTTCTTGGACATAATCCATTTCTTCAAATAGCCGCTCAGCAAACTCATCTAAAATTCCCACCAAGTCACTGCGAATTGACTTGATATTTTTTTGTACCCAGCGAGCCAGACCCCTGAGAATATAGATATCTAAACCAATGCTGTCAGCTAAACCTGGTCGTTGCACCTTAACTGCAACGGCTTCGCCGCTAGGCAGCTTACCTTTATAGACTTGTCCGAGGGAAGCGGCAGCGATCGGGGCTGGAGTAAGCTCAGCATAGATCTGATGCGGTGGTCTACCTAGTTCTTCCTCAATAAACTGGTAGGCCAACTCGTTATCAAATGGGGGCAGTTGATCCTGCAACTTTGCCAGTTCGTCCAGGTAGCTTGCCGGGAGTAAATCTGGTCGAGAAGACAGGGCTTGACCAATTTTGATGTAGGCCGGTCCTAGCCGTGTCAAGATTTCCCGCAATTGCACTGCCCGCTGCCGTTGTTTTCTATCTACCTGGCCGGTTTTACGATCCCACCAGCGGCTAGTGACAAATACAACCACTGGCCAGAGAATTTTCCACCAGCGGCTAACTACCTGCAAAGGCCGCCGCCGATAGTATTCCTTAAGCCTGGCGGGGTTGTAGCGTAGGGGTGCTGAAGTTGTAGCGATCGCTGAAGCGTTAGGTAGTACATCTTCTGGAGGTTCAGCAGGGGTGACCACCAAGGCTGCGGAAGTTTCAATTGCTGCACTCGTGGCTAGTTTATGCTGAGGTGTAGAGGACACAGAAGATTCGGGTTCTACCAATTTCATGGGCTATAAGTCCGCCAGTTCAACGTTGATCGCCATGTAAAGCATTGTAACAACAAGCCTATGGTTCTCTTTACAACTTAATGGATGTTTGCCTCGGGTCCTAGAGTATAACCCTTAGGTTTTTAGCTCCTGACTGTTGGTTGTTGAAATCGGACGTATCCCATGCTGCTCTCGTTGCGGATTGAAAACTTTGCCCTAATTGATCAGCTAGAGCTAGAGGTTACTGCTGGCTTAAATGTTCTCACAGGTGAAACTGGCGCCGGAAAGTCAATTATTTTGGATGCGATTGATATTGTCCTTGGCGGTAAAACGACCAGTCGGGTGATTCGCTCTGGAGAAGACCGTGCCTTACTAGAGGCTAGTTTCACGCTTGAACCACGACTAGAAATGTGGTTGGCTAGTCAGGAAATTGATCCCCTAGATGGGGAGCTACTAGTTTGTACCCGTGAGATAGTTAACGCTCAGGGCAACTTCCGCAGTCGCAGCCGCCTGAATGGCGTTTTAGTTAATCGCCAACAGATGGAGAGCCTACGAGAATGCCTGGTGGAGATTACCGCTCAAGGTCAGGCAGTGCAACTGGGCCAGGCGGCAATCCAGCGGGAGTGGTTAGATGGCTTTGGTGGTGAGAAATTACTCAAGGAGCGATCGCAGGTTGCCTCAGCTTTTACCGCTTGGCAACAAGCCCAGCAAGCCCTGGAAAGGTATCGCCAGTCAGAACGCCAGCGTTTGCAACAGCAGGATTTATTGGAATACCAGGCGGAAGAGCTTCAGTCAGCCAACTTAACCGAACCGGATGAACTCGACCAGCTAGGACAAGAACGCCAGCGGCTCAGCCACAGTGTTGAGCTTCAGCAGCAAAGCTATGAAGTCAATCAAGCCCTGTATCAAAACGATACAGGAGCACCCGCCTGTGCAGACTTACTGGGACAAGCACTCAATACCTTGTCCGCCATGAGCCGCTACGACGCTCAAGTTGAAGCAATTTTAGACTTAGTCAATGAGGCTCTGGCTCAAGTTGAGGAAGCCGGGCGCCAGATCAGTACCTACGCAGGAGGCCTGGAAACCGACCCCCAGCGCCTACAAGCGGTTGAAGAACGCCTGGTAGAGCTCAAGCAAGTTTGCCGCAAGTATGGTCCTACATTGGTAGAGGCAATCGCTTACCGTGACAAAATCCAGGCAGAACTGAATGAGATTACTGGGGGCGGTCAATCCCTAGAAGTTTTGGAGCACACCTATCAAAAATCCCAAACAGCTCTAACGCAGATTTGCGATCGCTTGACCCAACTGCGCTCCTTAGCCGCCCAAGATCTAGAAGCCCGGTTGATTGCCGAGCTCCAACCCCTAGCAATGGAGAAAGTCCAATTCCGGGTTGAGATTCTCCCTGCCTCCCCGTCGATGCATGGAGCGGATTTAATCCACTTTTTGTTTAGTCCCAATCCCGGTGAACCCTTGCAACCATTAGCTGAAATAGCTTCTGGTGGGGAAATGAGCCGATTTTTATTGGCCTTAAAAGCTTGTTTTTCCCAAGTTGATCCAGTGGGCAGCCTAGTGTTTGACGAAATTGATGTTGGGGTTTCCGGGCGGGTTGCCCAAGCGATCGCAGAGAAATTGCACCAGTTAAGTCAACACCATCAGGTTCTCTGCGTGACGCACCAACCGATCGTTGCTGCCTTAGCTGATAGCCATTTTCGGGTAGAGAAGCAAACCACTCAGCCAGGGGCTGGATCAGAAGCGCGGACAGTAGTCCGAGTGACCTCTCTAGATCAGCAGCAGCGTCGAGAAGAGTTAGCCCAACTGGCTGGTGGACATTCTGCTCAAGATGCCTTGGCCTTTGTGGATTCTTTACTGAAGCAAGCGGCTCACCTCCGCCACCAGGATCAGACATCGGCAGGGCAACCCTCAAAAATTGCCGCCAAACGCGCCAAATTCAAAACGAAAAGTTCTTAATACTAATTAGTGGATTTTTGCAAACCCAACGTGTAAAGTGGAAACCGTCTTCAGTCTCATCTTAAGATGCACTTGTCTGATCATAGTACTGAGCGCCACCAGGGTTTGATGGATATTGAAGCGATCCAAAAAGTTCTGCACCGCTCTAGAGCTTCAATTTATCGTTACACCAATACCGACCCACACAACCTCAATCCTCCCTACAACCCCAAGCTGTTAAACCCGGAACTACGGCTGAATAAAACGGATGCCTTGCTGTTTCACCCCAACGAAGTCGCACGTTTCGCCAAGGACGTTTTAGCGATCCACCAGGTAACCATTGAAGTCCAACAACCTCCCCCAGATGTCACACAAGATTTGTTAAGAGCAATTTTGGCAGAGCTTCAGGCGATCCACGAACTTCTAAAGGCCCGCTCCTAACGAGCAGCCTGCCATCCTCAGCAACCCGTCAGTCAAGCCTGATTTTGACCGGCACATCATTTATCTCTATCAACTCCTTCGGCCCATCCGCCGGAACCCTGAAGATGCTAACTGTCAATTTCCTACAACTACTCCTATCCCTAGCTTTGTACCTCCGGTAACTCCTAATGCTGATACAGGGAGCTGTGTTGCCGTGCAAAAGGCACTTCAGCTACTTAGTCAAGAGCCTACGGTGGTCATCCAACTATCGTTAGTCGTAGTCAGATTACTGATGAGTTAGGACAATCCCAACCAAAAATTACCGATCTCGGTGCCTTAACTCCCAACGAAGCTAAGCTACGGATTGATGTCGTGGCAGTGGAAGGTGTTTTACGTTAACTGTTCTTTCTCGTCCTCGCGGAGTACGAATATCAGGACCTTTCACAAGAGCCTTTATCCTAGTACGAACGTTTGATGGTCGAGGCTGCGGACAAAGTCATTGCTCTGAGTAAGCTCAAGCTGGCGAGGTTAAGCCATCAACATAATTGATCTGGGATAGCTTCTTGGTAAATTTCCTGGTAAATGGATCATCCTATCTCTGCCCTCTACCTAAAACCTGAAGCATAACTTTGGGGTGATAGAGAGTAGCGGGGGACTTGAGTTGGTGACCGATTTCCATAATCAGCGTGTACATCTGCGGATCTTCGTTTGTCAGCTGCAACACCCGATCTGTATATTTATGCATCAATTCACCTAGTAGGTTGGGTTTGCTTCGGCCAGCAGTTGTAGGAAAGCGAGAGTCTTGAGTGGTCGCGATCGCCCAAGGCAAAGCATTGCTTTTCGCTAGATCTTTCTGAAAATCCAATGTAGAAGAAGAACGCTTTAGCCAGTCTCGCAGGACTATCGCTGATACAGCACTGACAGTCATGCCTTGACCATATACTGGGCACAGAGCACAGACCGCATCTCCTAGGGCAATAAACCCCTGTGGTAACTTTACTTGCTCATAATGACGCAGCCGATTGGTTGTGGCTCGGTGGGCGTAGATAGGCGGTAGGGGATAAGCATCTTTGATAGTTTGATAAAATACAGGGCTGGGTAAACTACGGGCAAAGGCTAAAAAACCCTGATCGTCAAGTGGGGGAAAGTCGTGCCCATAACCCCCCAGAGTGACAATCCACTCATTATTCTCAATCTGAGCGATGTAGCCCAGCCGGGCACCATCCGGTGGTGACTGGTTAATCAGCATCACCTTCCACTCTGGCTGAAAGCCTTGCGGTGGCCTATAGCGGCGCGTGGCATACCCCAGGAAGGGATTCACAATGGTTTCTGGAGGGGGAGTAAACCCCAGACCCTTTAGCCAGTGAGGTGCTAAGGAGCTGCGCCCACTGGCATCCACAACCAAGTCTGCGGGTAGTGTAACCGGATCGGCACTATTCCTGGAGCGGAGAGATACACCAGAGATCTCCGTTTTACTAGGGTTAAAGAGCAACCCAGCGACCCGGCATCCGGACAAAAACCGCACCTTAGGGTTGTGAGACCGTTGTCGGATCGCCCACTCTAGAAGGGGGCGACTACACGTTAAGGAGACAATATTAGAAGAGGACGGAGCAATAGCATTCCAGCCGCCGTGGCTGAATTGGTGAAACTCTTGTGCCCAGTCAATAGGTAGTGCTCCAGACGCTTGTAACTCTTTGTCAATACCGGGGAAAAGCTCCTCCAGAATCCGGTAGCCACGGGCAAATAGAACATGGGGCTGTGCCGACTGCGGCACCCCTTTACGAAGCTGGGGTGACTCAGGGAAATGGTCTCTTTCAATAATTGTGACCGTAGAAAAACGATCAGCCAGCACCCGTGCCGCCAGTAACCCGGCAATACTGCCGCCAATCACAATCGCTTGCTTGTCCTTATTTTCGGACATAACTTCTTCACGCATCTAGTGTTTTCTTCCTCGTAAACAAGGTAGGATGCTAGCGCAATCGCCTGTTATGCCTTCCTATGCCTGCTTTTAGCGTAACCTCACAACGTCCTGGAGCGTGGACGATTCAGCGTCCCAGTTCCGTAGCTTTACAAGGGTCAATCAGGGTACCAGGGGACAAGTCGATTTCCCACCGGGCCTTAATGCTGGGGGCAATCGCTAGCGGGGAAACAAAAATTCAGGGATTGCTCTTAGGAGAAGATCCCCGTAGTACCGCCGAGTGCTTCCGGGCTCTAGGAGCCAAGATTTCCGAACTCAATACTGAACAGGTTGTTGTCCAAGGCATTTGCTTAGGTCAGTTGCGTGAACCCCTAGATGTACTCAATGCGGGGAATTCCGGTACTACGCTGCGGCTGATGCTGGGCATTCTCGCCTCCCATCCAGAACGTTTCTTTACGATTACCGGCGATGACTCCTTGCGATCGCGGCCCATGTCGCGGGTAGTCACACCATTACAACAAATGGGAGCCGAGATCTGGGGACGGCAGCAAAACTCCCTGGCGCCGCTAGCCATTCAAGGCCAAGCCTTAAAGCCAATTCATTACCGATCCCCGGTTGCCTCGGCTCAGGTTAAGTCCTGCGTTCTCCTGGCTGGCCTGATGGCTCACGGACAAACGACCGTGACTGAACCAGTCCTATCTCGCGATCACAGTGAACGAATGTTACAGGCGTTTGGCGCTGAAGTGGCTGTGGACCCAGACGCACATAGTGCCACAGTCACAGGTCCAGCGCAATTGCAAGGGCAAACCGTGATCGTGCCTGGCGATATTAGTTCCGCTGCGTTCTGGCTGGTGGCCGGAGCAATTGTTCCCGGCTCCGATCTCCAAATCACCAACGTCGGGGTCAACCCCACACGTACGGGTATCTTGGAAGTCTTGGAACGCATGGGGGCCGACGTTACTCAATTCAACCAGCGACTAGTTGCCGGGGAGCCCGTTGCCGATCTACGAGTGCGCTATGGTCCCCTGAGAGCTTGTGAGATTGGAGCTGATTTGATTCCACGGCTGATCGATGAAATTCCAATTTTGGCGGTGGCAGCGGTGTTTGCTCAGGGAACCACGGTGATTCGAGACGCCGCAGAGCTGCGGGTAAAAGAAAGTGACCGGATTGCGGCAATCGCTACCCAATTGAATCGCCTGGGGGCTAAGGTGAGTGAGTTACCTGATGGTTTAGAGATCACTGGTGGCACACCCCTTAAAGGCGCAGAGGTTGATAGCTATAATGACCACCGGATTGCCATGAGCTTGGCGATCGCTGGTCTCAATGCCACTGGCTCCACCGAAATCGATCGAGCCGCCGCTGCCGCTATTTCTTATCCAGACTTTGCCACAACCCTAGACCAGCTCCTTGGTAGCTAATTGCAAAGGACTTAGAGCTTTAAGCTAATCAAATAAAACTTGCTTTAAGGCTGCCAAAGCTGAGGGTTCACCTTAAGCAGATTACCAATGAGGCAAGGCTAAGATAAAGATGGTTGCCAACCACGCCCTGCCAGAGAGGGGAAACGATCCCGTAGGCAAGAATTTTGAAAGAAAGTCTATATCAAAATCTTCAAAGATTATTAGAAATTAAGAGATGACATTTCTTCTGAAAGCACCATTCAAGCCAACGGGCGACCAACCCAAGGCGATCGCTCAGCTCACTGCTAGCTTGCAAGCCAATCACCGCTTTCAAACCCTACTTGGGGCAACGGGTACCGGAAAAACTTACACCATCGCGAAGGTGATTGAAAACGTCGGCAGACCGACGCTTGTTTTGGCTCATAACAAGACGCTAGCTGCTCAATTGTGCAACGAACTACGGGAGTTTTTCCCCGACCATGCCGTAGAGTACTTTGTCAGCTACTACGACTACTACCAACCAGAGGCCTACATTCCGGTCAGCGATACCTATATCGAGAAAACTGCCTCGATCAATGATGAGATCGATATGCTGCGCCATTCCGCGACGAGATCGCTGTTTGAGCGGCGGGATGTGATTGTTGTCGCCTCGATTAGCTGCATTTACGGCTTAGGAATGCCAGAGGAGTACCTGCGAGCTTCAATTCCCCTCAGGGTCGGAGAGGAAGTTAATCAGCGGCAGATCCTTCGTGACTTGGCGGCTGTGCAATATGTTCGAAATGATTTGGATCTGGGTCGGGGTCGTTTCCGGGTGAAAGGGGATGTGCTAGAAATTGGCCCCGCCTACGAAGATCGAATTGTCCGCGTCGAATTCTTTGGGGATGAAATTGAAGCGATTCGTTACGTTGATCCAGTCACTGGGGAAACATTACAAAGTCTGGAAGCTTTGAATATCTACCCCGCGCGTCACTTTGTTACCCCAGATGAGCGGCTGGAAGCGGCCTGCAATGCGATTGAGCAGGAGTTGCAGTTTCGGTTGGAAGAGCTAGAGACAGGGGGGAAACTTCTGGAGGCACAACGGCTCAGCCAACGCACGCGCTATGACTTAGAGTTGCTGCGCGAAGTTGGGTACTGCAATGGCGTCGAGAACTACTCTCGTCACTTAGCAGGCCGGGTAGCGGGAGATCCACCGGAATGCTTAATTGATTACTTCCCTAAGGATTGGCTGCTAGTAGTGGATGAATCCCACGTCGCAGTGCCCCAAATCCGGGGGATGTACAACGGCGACCAGGCCCGAAAAAAGATTCTAATTGAGCATGGTTTCCGCCTGCCTAGTGCAGCAGATAACCGTCCCCTGAAGGCCGAGGAATTTTGGGCTAAGGTCAATCAGTGCATTTTTGTCTCCGCCACTCCTGGCTCTTGGGAGCTTGAGGTGTCTGAAGATGAGATTGCCGAGCAGATCATCCGACCTACTGGGGTGCTTGATCCCGAGATTTTTGTGCGCCCAACCACCGGGCAGGTCGATGACCTGTTAGGGGAAGTGAAAGACCGGGTAGACCGACGGGAACGGACGCTGATTACAACGCTGACAAAGCGGATGGCGGAAGATTTGACGGAGTATTTTGAAGACAAAGGCGTCCGGGTACGCTATCTGCATTCGGAAATTAACGCGATTGAGCGAATTGAAATTTTGCAAGACCTGCGACAGGGAACCTTTGATGTGCTGATTGGTGTTAATTTGCTGCGGGAAGGGTTGGATTTACCAGAGGTTTCCTTAGTCGCCATCCTGGATGCGGACAAAGAAGGATTTCTGCGCGCGGAGCGATCGCTGATTCAAACCATTGGTCGCGCGGCGCGGCATGTACAAGGACAGGCGATTCTCTATGCTGACAACTTCACCGATAGTATGGCGAAAGCAATCAGCGAAACGGAACGTCGCCGAGCAATTCAGCTAGCTTATAACGAGAAACACGGCATTACTCCCCAGCCAATTGTCAAACATTCAGGCAATGCGATCTTGTCTTTCTTGGCGATTTCGCGGCGTTTGAACGCCGCGGAATTGGAAACGGCCTATGAGCAAATTGACGAGCTGCCTTTAGAAGAAATTCCGGACTTAATCACCCAGCTAGAAGCGGAAATGAAAACAGCGGCAAAAGAGCTGGAGTTTGAGACTGCTGCAAAATACCGCGATCGCATCAAGCACCTCCGTGACAAGCTAGTGGGACATCGGAGCAGTTAAGACCTGCATTACCCAATTCAGCTTGGAGCTGTTGGGTGTTATACATTCTGATTTCGCTTGCCATACGAAGATAAGGGGAAATCTGAGGGGTAGGTCTTCGCTACAAAGTATCAGCTAAGACTGTCAGCACTCAGATTGCTAACACGAAGTATGAGGAGCACCGTATGCCAACCTACAAGGTCAAATTAGTTAATGAAGCTGAAGGACTAGACACAACGATTGAAGTTCCTGATGATGAGTACATTCTCGATGTTGCTGAAGAACAGGGAATAGACTTACCCTATTCCTGCCGGGCAGGTTCTTGTTCCACCTGTGCTGGCGCGGTGGTTGAGGGTTCAGTCAACCAGGATGACCAGTCTTACCTAGATGATGAGCAGATAGAAGCTGGGTATGTACTTACCTGTACTGCCTACCCTAGTTCTGACTGCACGATTAAAACTCATCAAGAAGAAGTGCTGGCTGCTGCCTGAGTAATATTTGGCAAAAGTAGACTGTTTCTAGCCAGTAGTTGTTTGGGTATGCACTACTAGCCCATACCCAAACTTGATGTTCCTGAACATCCACATCAGCAAATCCACGCTATTAAGCTTGAAATGTTGCCGCTTCAAGTTGACGATTGAAGTCCTACACCTGATGAGAACTAAGCCCAATGATGAGGGTTTAGCCACTTCGTCCCTGCCGAAGAGACTTGCCATAAGTAATTCAGGTTAATCAGCAGGGATCTAATTACAAATCCCGTATAGTATGTTTACCTAGCAGGCACTATAGCGCTTAATTTTCGCCTAGTATCAGAAATGGAGTCTATCTGAAATGCAAGTTCTCTCTAAAAGGCGAATCTGCAGAGACTGCTTTTAGAAAACTCAGACTGCCGTTTTCATCAATGCGAGGAGCGCTGAATGCCGACTTATAAGGTCAAATTAGTTAATGAAGCTGAAGGACTAGATACAACAATTGAAGTTCCTGATGATGAGTACATTCTCGATGTCGCCGAAGAGCAAGGAATAGATCTTCCTTTCTCCTGTCGGGCAGGTGCCTGTTCTACTTGTAATGGCAAGCTGGTGGAAGGCTCAGTGGACCAGTCTGATCAATCCTTCTTGGATGATGATCAGATCGAAGCAGGAAACGTCTTAACCTGCGTTGCCTACCCAACTTCAGATTGCACAATTCAAACCCATCAAGAGGAAGCCTTATATTAGGCACCTTGTAATCTAGAAAAGTGGCGGGGCGTTATTACCACAGCAACCTGAGAGCTATGCTCTGGGTCACTTCAGTGGGGGTTGACGCCCCTATCTTGTTTCTTTCAAAATGAACAGTCAACCTGAACCTCAATGTGGCATTATTCTGGTTACAGCTTCCTCTAAAGAAGAAGCAGAAGCAATTGCCAAAATCCTGATCCACGAGAAGCTAGCGGCTTGTGTCAGTATTGTGCCAGTTCACTCAATTTATACCTGGCAGAACGAAATCCATTCTGGCGAGGAATGGCAGCTTCTGATCAAAACAGTCTTATTGCAGTTTCCCCTTCTAGAAGCGCGGGTGCGAGAGATCCATTCCTATGAAGTGCCCGAAATTGTTGTCCTACCTATCATTCAAGGTTCGTTAGCTTACTTAAAGTGGATTGGTGAGCAAGTTAAAAGATAGTCTTAGTAGGTCTAGCTTAGTGCTGTAGTTGACTCTGGCAGGGGCGGGCGTAAGCAAAGATAAGCTAAAGGGCCAAGCAGTGGCACCAATGCCACGAACCAAAAAACTTGTGGCTTGTTCAGCTTCCGGCGAGCCATATCATCTCCTAAAAGCGTGGGAAACAATAAACACAGTAGGCAGAACGCTAGGCTCATACCATGGACAAAGCGGCTGGTTTGAAATTGGTAAACAAAGTCCCCCCAGTCTCCAGCTGCCAAACCGTAGATTAGTAAGCCTACAGTACTTAGGCTGAGAATCATCCCTGCCCAACGGGAATCTAAAATGTTTAGCAAAATATCTTTAGGGCCGGAAAACTCTTGGTTGGTTTCCCTCAACGCTAAATAGGGAAGTAAACCGATCACACCAGTTGCTACTGATGCAACCACAAAAGGCCAGACAGGAACTCTCTGCATCCTGCCATCAATAAACAGCAGGCAGCTGTAAGTTAATAACACGATGCCAACCAAGTTAAACAAGACCAGGATTATAGGATTAAGCCCTGCCCACGCCCCTGTAGCTAATTCCTGAGCTAGCTGAGCCAGTTTCTGCCCATCCTGTTCAATGGGTGGAGCTAGCAGCAAGATATACGTAACAAAGCCAGCCCATAGCAACCAAAGTGCAATTTTTCTACCCATCATCCTGTCCTATAGTTGGCTAGAGCGACAAACTTACTTATTCTAGGCACTTGATATGACGACGATCCACAACCACAAGAACGATGATCACTTAGTTTAAATTTGACAGAATCACCTGAAGGGGTGACAGGGTAGCTACAACTGAGGCTGCATCAGGGCTATTGCTCTAAGTCCTCGTTGATAATAGAGTCGCTTATTGCGATTAAAGCAGATCCATTGAGCAACCCAATCA
>CADCWO010000012.1 GCA_902806435.1 uncultured Synechococcales cyanobacterium
CAGACGGGGCATTACGGAATTTTTCCTTCGGAACGCACTACCGCAAAGATTTATTTTCGTGGCAAGCCACGGGGAATCTACCCACCTAAGATTGAATCTGAGCCAGTAACTCACGGGGGAGACCGTGACCAGTGCTTAGAGCCTGCCTCCATACTTGCCTTGAAAACGTTAGTTCGAGCGTCAGTGGTTGCAGTTCCTCGGAAGGTTCCCAGTCGTTGCAAGGTAAGACGCCTGCATCACAGGTGTCTAACTCGGTATCAGAGAGGCGCGATGGTCTCCGACCGGCCAAAGGCCATCGCAATTTGTCGTGCATCACTTTGTAGGTGGGGTTGACGGCACAGAGGTCAGGATGGTGATATTTGCCTTGCTGGCAATTGGACAGCATAGGTTTTCCCTACTTTGTTGTCAATTTGTCAGTGAGATTAAGCAGACTGAAAGGAGGCGTGTGCCCCCCGGCGTTCTACTCGATTGACACTCCCCGGAAGCTAAGGGGCAGACGCTTGCGCATTAATGGGGCCGCTTCGAGATACTCCAGATCGCGCGTGTCCAGCCCAGCGTTGATGTGGGCTTGGGTGAGGTCAATGGTCAGCGTTTGGGGTTGAGCAGTTGGTTGAGTCACTGTTAGAATTTCCTTATCGAGTTTTCGAGTAAAGAAGCGGTGAACTGTGGAAGGTGTGCCGCTTTCTTTATGCCCTCTATTTTCTATAATACACATTGTTAATAAGAAAGTCAACAAAACAATGTATATAGTAGAAATAACTTTACAGCGGAGCTGCTTTTATGCCAAAGCCAAAGCTTGAGACATTTGCTACCGGAAAACATCCAAACTCTCAAGCAAACCTAATTCATGAGGGCAGGCCAAGAAGTGTGGATCTTTATGGAGAAGCTAAAAAGCAGCGGACCTTAACGGTAACTCCTACTGGATGGGAAGGTGCCAAAAACGCTGTAAAATCTGCTGGATACGGCAGTATATCGGAGTTCCTAGAGCTGCTGGGCAGAGGGGTGATTGTTCCTCCTGCATCCCCCGAATGAGCACAGGTAAGCAAGCAACCTTTAGCCAATGCATACTATAGAGATAGATTCACAATGTGATGATTTCCTATGAGTCCTACCAGTGACGCTCAAAAGCAGGCTAGTAAACGATATAAATCCACAGAAAAGGGACGGCAAGCACAACGAAAAGCTGTTGAAACTTATCTCGCTACTGAGCAGGGACAAGAAGCACTGAGGCAGGCTCAAGAAAAGTTTGAAGCAAGCGAAAAGCGAAAAGCCTACAAACGTGAGTGGATGCGCCAACGTCGTGCCCAAGAGCGCGAGCAAAAAGAACTGAGCTAGAAGCTAGTGCTACCTGCCTACACATCCTAACCAGCTGTTTAGCTGGTTTTTCGCTTTTTTAGCCTAAAAAACCCAAAATCTAGTCAATTTCTTAGCTAAAAGTATTGACTATGTAGGCATAATTGTGTACTATATAGATAGGTTAATAAAGTGGTTGCAGGCAAGACTGCAAGGGAACTGGAAACGAGGCTATAGGCCAGCTACCCCCAGACGAGAGACTTCCCTATCAACTGATGGATAGACCGCAAGGAAAACAGGGCAAACGACCCCTGGGAGGTAAGAAAAAAGCTTTACAAATAAGGCAGAGAGCGAGTTTCTGATTGGCGTCGTGACCCGCTCTCTTACTCACCCCTAACTAAATAGGAGTCAAACATCATGGTATACGAAGTTCAAACTATTGATGCTCATGGCATTCCCCACACAGAGTACCGCTACCAGCCAGAGCATCCCACCGATTTAGAAGAAAGCTACATTCCCAACATGAAGCTCATCCGTCATGGAGAGCAAGACAAGCTGAGCCGAATACTGCCGCGCTTCCCAGCAAACCCTGAATACATGCGAGGCTACAAAGCCCCCTGTGCCCACTACATCACTGAGATCCAGGATGACGCCGCAGAGCGTAGCCACTTCTTAATCACTCTAATTCACCGACAGACGGGAGAAGAAAAGCTGGTGGACTTACTCACCGATGCCTACGGGTTCAGCCCCATTCGCAACATCCTCAACTGTCACGACTATGCAGATTGGGGCGTGTTTGAGGTACTGGATTTTGACTGCCCCTTTTAACTACTGACACCACAAGGGCTAGGCACTCCACAAAGCTTAGCCCACTTCTTTTACAAGAACGTTATCAATGACAGAGGTGATAGATGTGGCAATTTCACAAGAGCCGGGACTACCGGTGTCAGCGAGGTTGGTCAGTGGCAACAAGCTGCTGGTGGGAGTACAGCCGGTTTATCTACTAACGCTCTCCCAGAGAGAACTGAGACGCATTTCGTAAACATCTACCATAATTGATTAAATCTAGTCTGATCGATTGAGGAGAACTTGAGCTGTTGAATACCAAACCACTACTCTCACCTGTAAAAATAGGTCCTTATGAACTGCCTAACCGGGTTGTAATGGCTCCCTTGACTCGTGCTCGCGCAGGTACAGAGCGAATGCCCAATGCCTTGATGGCGCATTACTATGCTCAACGAGCTTCAGTCGGGTTGGTGATTGCAGAAGCTACCGTGGTCTCAAAACAGGCGAATGGGTGGCTCAATAGCCCGGGTATTTATTCAGATGAACAAGCGCAAGCTTGGAAGCAGGTGGTGGATGCAGTCCATGCTAAAGGAACACCATTTTTTCTGCAACTTTGGCACATGGGGCGAGCTTCCCATAGTAGTTTTCAGGAAAATGGTCACCTGCCAGTTTCCGCTTCTGCTATCAAGCTCAATGGAGAGTACATTCGCACACCGGTGGACAAACAACCCTATGAAACTCCGCGACCCTTGGAGACAGACGAGATTCCTTGGGTGGTAGAGGATTATCGCCGGGCGGCCCACAGAGCTAAAGCTGCAGGTTTCGATGGGGTAGAACTTCATGCCGCTAACGGCTATTTGATTGATCAGTTCTTGCAGTCGAAGACTAACCAGCGGACAGATCAGTATGGAGGTAGCCTTGAGAATCGCTATCGTTTTCTCAGAGAAATTGTGGAGGCTATCCTGACTGTGTGGTCGGCTAACCAAGTAGGCGTTCGGCTGTCTCCCAATGGCAACTACAATGACATGGGTTCACCGGACTTTCGGGAAACCTTTCTCTATGTTGCCCAGCAGTTGGATGCTTACGGTCTGGCTTACCTGCATGTCGTAGATGGGCTGGAATTCGGCTTTCACCAGCTAGGAGAGCCGATGGCGTTAGCCGAATTTCGCTCTGTGTTTACAGGTCCGCTGATGGGTAACTGTGGCTACACGCAAGAAACTGCGGCTTCAGCAATCAAGGATGGCAATGCTGACCTGGTAGCGTTTGGGCGACCCTTGATTAGTAACCCAGACTTAGTTGAGCGGTTTGCTAACGACTGGCCTCTCAATCCACCTGCCGATGCAAGTATCTGGTATTCCTTTGATCAAGAAGGCTACACCGATTTTCCCACTTATCGAGAATCTCAAGTACTTGAAGCTTAAATGAGTGCGATCGCTCAGAAGCTGTTCTAGCGGTGGGCGTTTTTGGTTTCAGTAGATGGTTCTAATAATCCCTGTTTGGTCAGCTTGGGAAGGTAAACCAGCCCGAAAGTAGCTCTACTACGTGCTAAATCTGGTGGCCGACCTCGCAAGGCTGACTTGCGGGAGCTTGGAGAGTGGATGAAGTCTACGTGAAGGTCAAAGCTCAAGGGCGATGGTGCTATCGAGCAGTGGATCAGCATGGAGACACTCTGGACTTTCTGCTGAGTGGCAAGCGAGATGCGGTGGCAGCCAAGCGATTCTTCCGCAACACCCTCAATGCTAAAAACAGCACAACGCCAAGAGTCGTCAATGCAGACAAACATGCGGCTTATCCGCCAGCGTTTGCTGCGCTGCAGGAGGACAAGATGCTGCCCCCATCCACGCAGCTGCGACAGAACAAGTCCCGCAACAACATGATTGAACAGGACCATCGATTCCTCTAGCGACTGATCAAGCCAGGGTTGGGATTCAAGTCCTTCAACACAGCCAAGAGGGCCATCAAGAGGTATGAGGCGATGCACATGCTGAGGAAGAGATAAGTGATCGGAGTACCCAAGGGAGATGTGCTAGCCCAACTGAACTTCATGGCTCAAGGATTGGGCGTGGCTGCCTAAGCTAGATAATTACTCAGGAGCCTTTGTGACTTCTCTTGTTTTTGCAACAAAACCTAAATTCCACCTAGCTGCTTCAATGCCCTAGTTATTAGCAAAATTAGCCGGGTTCTGATCTCGTCGATGTTGAGTTGGTAGCGGTGGACTCTGGCGACCGCCTGCTAGAGCAGCGGTTTGCTCGAGAGCTTTCCGCAACCGCTTAGCGGCATAGATGGACATATCACGCGGGACGTTGATGCGATCGCGCAAATAGCGCAGGGCAAGATCAGACCCCGGTGGTGGCAGACAGGCTTCACCCGTCATCAGGTAGGTCAGGGCACACCGTAGAGCTTCGTCTATCAAGCGGTCATCGGCAGGGTTGACGCGAATAATGTTTCTGCGGTGCTTGAGCACGCGGTGCAGCGCTTCAGCACGGGAGGTCCCCGGTTCTGGATACATTACATCGGGTAGCCCGTCCCAGGAACCGTGATCCACCCGGGCTTGGTTGAGTTGCGTCTGTGGCTCGTCGTTTTCCCAACAACCCCCCATCTGAGGCGGCAAATCATGCACATGGGTGTGGAAATCACTCTGGGTACCTCTATAGGTGGGTCGGTTTTCCATCGCCCCAAACCAAGCCGCTAAGCCAGGGTTTTCTTCCCGCAGGGAGTAACCCTTGTAGTAGTAAAGACTGGCATTCATGCGTTCGACATAAGGCGTGAAGATGACATCGGCGGTTCCGAACTCATCCAGAAAGTACGGTCCTTGAGTGCGGGCTAGAGCTTCCTCCACTTTAGCGACCACGCCTATAAACCGATCTCGGTTGCGCTGTTCTTCCCGAAACCAACTAGCCCGATGGCAAAGCCAAGCGCACCAGGCTCTAAACAAAAGTCTCTCTAGCTGCCGTAGGGGGAGCACCGCCGGGTCTTCCATTCCCACGCCCAAGGAACCAAATTTTTGTTCTAGAGCGAGCAAAATGTCATCACTTTCGGTAATGATGCGACCGTCTAGTTCGATTGCGGGCAACATTCCTGATGGCACCTTGTGCTTGTACCAACTTTCTTTTTCTCCGTAACAAAACATTGTTACTTTTTCAATACGATAGGGAATCTGTTTTTCTTCTAGCCACAGCCAGATTTTCTGGCAGTAGGGGCACCAGGCATGGTTGTCGCGGTAAAGCGTCACCTGGACATCAGATTCGGCCCGACCAAAGAGGCGTAGCCGGGCTTGTGCGTTAGTTAGACCATTGATGGGATCGATTTGAAAGTCTGTGAGGGCTTCAAGTTCTATCCAACTCAGGGCAGCGATCGTCATGGGGATGGGTATATCTAATAATCTCAGAGTTATCAGCTCATCACTCATTCTGACGGATTTTGTCGGAAGATTTTTCGATATCAAAGTTCGGTTTTGTTGCAAAAACAGAAAAGCCACAAAGGCTCCTGAGTCATCACCCAGCAGAGGCGCTGGCAAGACAGGCGGCTTTTGCACACAGCACAAAAGCTGGTCGAGGTGGGCAGGCTTATGAAGCAACCACCAGGGTACTGAAAGACAAGGGACGTGTTTGATAGAAGCGAGT
>CADCWO010000013.1 GCA_902806435.1 uncultured Synechococcales cyanobacterium
GAAGCCTTTGATTCGTTATTCCCCAACCCCTTATCTTTAGTGAGATTCCAGGGATGAAAACCGAATCAAGACCCAAACCCAACTTAGAGTTTGAGCGAAGCAACCCCCTGTTCCAGCCATCGCGCTTCCGGTATCTGCCACTAGTTGTTCTGGCGCTGTTGGTCCTGAATTTGGTGGCAACGTGCAGTAACTCTAGAGCCTCCCGAATGGCGGCTAAGAACCAGCCTTATATCTATGTGCAACAGCCCGATGGGACAGCGGTTGAGGCTAAGCCTGCTGACCCCCTGTTCCGCACAGAGGCTGTAGTTGCCTCCTTCGCTGAAGATTGGCTGAAGCTGGCCTTTACCTGGAAGGGAGCACCTGAGAAAGGGAAGTCTTTTGTCAAAGAGCGCGCGGCAGATTTTCCTGCCCAGTTTCATGCCGCTTCCCTGGCGATTGAGCCGGGATACCGGGAAGCTTACATGGATTTGGTAGCCAAGAAATATCAACGGGAGTTCCCTTTTACCAACTACATCACGGGTCAGACTCAGTCTTACGTGAGAACTTATGAAGAGCCTAAAGTTCAGCGGGTCGGCAAAGGGGTGTGGGACATCACAATTGTGGCAACCCGCACTCATGCCGCAGGTGATTCTGTGATTGCTCAAGAAATCTTCAATTATGTGGTTCGAGTCAAAGCTGTAAAACCCAGCAGTCGTGACCAGAAACTCTGGGGGGATAGGGATACACATCTGGGCAAGGTGCTCAATGCAATGCAGCGCCAGGGCTTACAGGTTACTCAGGTCAATGAATTTTAAGGAGTTAAGAACAATGGTTAAAACTGAGCAGTCAATGGAGGAAGTGAATTCTCTGCTGTTTAATGATGAGCCACAACAAGCAGAAGAATTTGATTACAGGGAACAGGACACTGATGGTAAAGAGCAAAAAACAGAACCGCGTTTCCTCAAACAGAAAGGCTTGTCTACTGAGCTGGAGGAACTTGAAACTGTTCCCTATCACAAAAGGCCGAAGGTACAAGCTGCAATTATGCTGGCTGTCGCTTTACCTGTTGGCTGGTTGATGGTTACGGCTTTTAGCCCTCAAGAGCCCCGCAACGCCCAGCTTCCATCAAACCGCACTAATGATCCAGAGAACACGCTACTGAAAGCATCTCTAGTGCGTGAAAGACAAAGGAACCAGAACCTGATGATTGAAAAGGGACTTAGGGCACAAAAGCTAGAAGTAGTTCCGGTTAAAGCCAAGCCATCAGCTGTCCCTAAGTCCCAGCCCATCTCCAGCCCTCCTAAGCCAATTAGCAGAGCTTCTAGCGCTCCTCAACCAATTTATATCCCGCGCAGAGTGCCAACGCCTTTGCCACCCCGCGCCATCCCCCGGCCTGTTGCTTACTCGTCAGCGGCAATAGCAGCTAAGCCAAGAATCTCCCCAGCAATCTCTAAATCAACTAGCTCTATAAAGCAGGCAGGGGCAGAGCCAGAGTTAAGTCCGATGGAACAATGGCTAGCTGCTGCCAATGCAGGCCACTATGTTGCAGCACAAGGGGAGGATACTGCCTATGGCTCTGAGGCTCAGCCAGTGGCCTATACAAGAGCAGACCAAACGGACAGTTATCCGATGGCAGACGCTGAAGAGGCAAACACCGACCAGGCTTCCGGTTATCCATCTACGGAGACAGATAGCTCAACCTCTAACCAGGCTGCCAGTTATCCATCAGCAGAACCGAACAGTTCGTCAATTGAACAGGCTGCCAGTTATCCATCTGCAAGAGCAAATGGTTCGACCGCTGAACGTGCTGCCAGTTATCCACCAACAGGACCGGATAGCTCAACCTCAACCCGTTCTTCTAGAGACATCCCCACCTATGAGCCCCTGACTCCTCAAGGGAATGCTTCTGTGCAACAGCCTCAGACTACTGCCTCATTGCCACAGCAGAACCAAACCCCGCAGAGCCAAGCTCCAAACCCTGTACAGTCTATTCCCCCTAATTCAAACAGGCTTCTGGATATTGGCTCTACTGCCGAAGCTGTTTTGGCAGATAGCATTGCCTGGACCTCAGACAGGCAAGCGCAAAACTTAAATCTCAACTATCTCTTGCGCCTGGAATCGGGGTTCAAGAATCGTCTGGGAGCTGAGATTTTGCCTCAAGGGTCCACCCTGATTGCCCAGGTAACAGGCAAAGCTGATTCGGGATTCTTCTATATGGAAGTAACCCAAATTCTTCAACCTAACGGCATCAAGACGCCTGTCCCTCAAGGGGCCGTACAGATACTTGCAGAAGATGGGTCTCCTCTCAAAGCAGGGCTTGAGAAAAAAGGCCGTCGTTTCCTAGCTAACGCAGCATCAATCCTGGCTCCGGGAGTTGAACGGGCGATGGACTCAATTGCCAATTCTGCCGAGAGTCTAGTTCTCAAGGATGGAAATCGCTCTGTCATTAGCACTAGCGGCAAAAGCTCTAACCCGATAGCCTCTGGCATTGCTGGACTTGCTAATGGTGCTTCCAAAGTTGCTACTGAAGGACTTGAGCCTCCGAAAACGGATACTGCTGTGTCGTACTTCAAGTTTCCTGGTGGCAAAACCGTTCGTGTCTATGTGAACCAGGACGTTCAGCTTTAACCTGCCCCACTCCCACCCTGCAATAATATCCAAACTCATCATGAAAATTCCTGCGACGATAGCGGCTTGTGCTGCTTCGATTGCCTGCGTTTCTGCTGCTCCAGCGATGGCTGCTGATACTCTCAACGTGCCGCAAGCGTTTGCGCTGCAGCGGGTGATTAAAGTTGATGTGACTCAGCTGGGGCTTGTCCTTGACTTAGGCAGCCCCATCGATTCGGTCAACTTGAGCCACATGAACAATGTGGTGTTCACAGGCCTAGATGGTGTTCTGTGCGATGCCAAGACGACTGAATGTCCTGATGCGCCCCGGCCAACCAAGTTGCTGGTGCGGAAAATTCCACCCATCAAGTTCAAGGACCAACTTCCCAGCTCAGATGGAACTCGGATGTTGTTTGTCTCCACCAAGCAGGGGGTCTATCGATTTCGGCTCAAGCCTGTCAGCGGCTCACCCACCTACACAAAAGTCCTGATTCAGTCTGAATTTCCGGCTGGGTTCCCTGCTCCTATCACTCGCTAACTGCCATGGGAGCGCAAACGCTTTGCTTACTCACAACAGGGCTGAGCTTGTTCTATAGCTATGGCCCCGTAATGGCCCAGATGATCGGCCCGCAACCACAGCAGGGCAAGTTGCAACGGCAAGGGGTAAAACAGGGGGTAGCTACGCAAGGGACTGTACCAGGTCTGTACTACGACCCCGGTGGCGAATTGTCCCCTAGCCTGACTCAGCTCCAACCGACAGAACAATCTGGCTCCTTCCGGGTGCCCGCTCAATACCAGTTGAGGACCAGGCGGGCCATGGGCTATGACCCTTCACGCGCCTGGGCCAAGGGGTCAACCCCCGATCAGATTCTCAAGATCGGGGACTTGCAGCAGAGCAAGTACCTCAACATTGGGCAGATGACGCTGCGCGGGATTGCTGCCAAGTCGGGAACGCCGATTGAGAAAGTGCCCCTAGATCAAGTTGCCCTGATCCGCAACATGACAGTTGAGGAGTTGTTCCGAGCCTACCCCCAGATGCGGAACGTGCCCCTCAAAGAGATCCCATTCCTGGCTCGAACAATGGCTGAAGCTGTGCAGAATCCCCAACGGCTGCGGCAGCAGGTGCTAGCAGCTTCACAGAAGGCAGTGCTTCAGGAACTAGGACAAAATTCAGCACTTGAGGGGATTCCTGTTCTTCACTTAGCACAGGGAGACTGGAGCAGCACCCTGAGCCAGTTGCAGCAGAGCCAGTTGAAGAGAATACTTAATGATTACCCTGAAATCTCTCAACTTCCGATAGACAAAGCATTCCCGCTCATCAATGGTGTGATTGCCGGAGATTGGCAGACCGTTTCTCGTCAAGCTCTACGAAAGGGGCTAGACCTGACGGGAGAGGAGCTATTCAAGGCTGTTCCCGAATTGCGGAAGATGCCGCTAGGAGCGCTGCCGATCAAAGGCTTGAGCATTGCCTCCCTACCGGGGATTGTGGATCGCCCCCTGCAAACGCTACCCAATATCGCTGGCAAGTATGTCAATGAATTGCCCGGTCTTTCACAGACTCCGGTAAATAAACTGCCGATTAACTTTGCCCTGAGCGCCCTGATGGGCGATTTGTTTGGTCGCTTAGATGTTGCTTACGCGGGGGCTGTTGAGACTCCTGTGGTCAACGTTGCCACAGGTGGGACCAAGGACCAGAAGTTTAAGCCAGAACCCTGCCATGAAAAGCGCTGTGCTCACTTCGAGCTGGACAATGCTGATGGGGGTGGGCCACCCGGTCGCCTCAGCGGTAAAGCCTGGGTCGAAGGAAAATCTCAGAAAGTTGAGGGTGGAAAAGGGATGCTCAGGGCGATCAACGGTGGCAAGGAGCCGACAGGAATTCCGATTTGGGGAACTGATGAGCCTATCACGCTGAGCCTGGAAGACATTAAAGAGGGTGGCAATGGTAAGCCCGCTACTGCTAGGGTTCAGGCTAACTTCCAATTTTGTATTGAGGTGCCGATAGCCGGAAAGCAATGCAGCCCGCACTTTATTCCCATACCAACCCCCTGGCAAGTGCAAGAAGGGGGGCTGATGCTGGTGGCCTCGACGGGTCAGCCCCCTGCCTTCTTGCGTCGGGAAGGGGACCGCATTCAATCTGAGTATGAGTCACAGTATAGAGGTGGGCCTGAGTGTGACCCTGAAGCAGCAGTTCTTGCCACCTCGACTCCGCCGCTGGTGGCCTCAAGAGGGAAGCTCCCTGTTGGTAACGTTGCTCAACAGAATACCCAGCGGTACTTGGCGCGGATTGCGGCTGGGGAGAGTAGTAGTGGTCGAAGAATTGGACCGAATCCTCAAACTGGTGCAAAGGGAGAATATCAATTTACGCCTGAATCACGAGCAACTATGATAGGGCGCTATGGTTTCGATCCGTGGAGCCAAAGAAAGCAGGTCAGGGATAAGGCAGCACTTGTCTGGATTGGTGTGATAGGGAAGGAAGAGGGAGTGGACCTACTGGGGGCCATCCAGCGGGGGGATTTCCGCTTAGCAGACCGGGTGCTGGGCCGTAAGCAATATACTTCGTTGCCAGGAGGGGCAGAGCAGCATGTAATGTGGCTAAATCCGCTCAACCACTATCGCTATGGGCCAGCAGGCAAAGGCGCACCGATGCGGGTCGTTGCTCAGCAGCCATGTGCGAGTGTTCCGGGTGGTGGTGGCATCACTCAAGGTTTAGGGAAAGCAGCAGGACCGATCAACCAACGGATTCGCCAAGCGGCAGCTCGTAGTTACGGTATGGACTCAAGCTCAGGCCCTAGAGGGGGTAGGGAGGCTTGTGTTTGGGCTGTCAACCGTGTCTTGGAAAATGCAGGTCTTCAGCCGTTTTCTACTGACCATGTACCTACTGCTCAAAAACAGATGCAAGCTGGACGTGGTACACGGATCAACCCTTCTCAAGCTAAAGCAGGTGATATTATCCTTGCTAAAGGGTATGAACATATTGGAATTTGCCAAAATGATGGCTGCACGCAGACCCTTTCTAATTCCTCAAGTAGGGCTTCATTTGCTTGGAAATCAGACAGGAGATTCCAAGGGGAGTATGATACTTCTGCCTTCTTAAATGAAGCGCCAACTGAAG
>CADCWO010000014.1 GCA_902806435.1 uncultured Synechococcales cyanobacterium
TCCACCTGTTGTTTTTGCCCCCTTATTCCCCGGAACTTCAGCCTGCTGAACGGCTTTGGGAGCTGGTCGATGAGCCAGTAGTCAATCGTAGTTTTGACTCACTCGATGAGTTAGAAGATCTCCTTGTACAGCGCTGTCAAACCCTATCGATGATGACCAGGCAAGTTCAAGAACGAACATACTTCCACTGGTGGCCAGCAGCTTAATATAAAGGGGCTTTATGTTCCGGATTCCGTATGAATAGTCCTACCAAACCTGCGGAATTGCATTGACCCGTTTACAAGTTGTGCATCAAACTTCATGCCAAAGGCGATTCAACATCAAATCAAGTCGGGGCTCGCGATAGTGCTGAAGTTGCTCTATTTTCCTCATCTGCTCCAGGTCTAGCTTCGAATCTTTGGCTTCCACATAGCCCACTAAGAGTCACGGAGTCTCTATCGTAAAGTCAGAAATATTTGCCATATTGCCCTTTTTTTCGATGGCCACATCAATTCCAGCTGTTCTAAATATCCAGGAGATTTTTCAGGGCTAGCTAGTGGCTCGCTTCCTATGATGTGGTTTGCTCAATCCTGAATCGTCGGAACACCTTGCTCCAACGCTGGTTTTGCTAGATCATCAGGCATCGTCAACCACCAACCCCAAGCAACCAACACCGCCTGAAATGGCAGACGCGCCCAGTACAAGAATTGATTTTGGGGAATCCCTTCAAATTGAATGTTGTGAATAGCCATATTAATATTGGCTGGGAACACTGCAATAAATAGGGCGATTAGCCCCCAGGCAGCCGCTTGACTTACGGGTGGAATCAACAGCCCCACACCACCCAGAATTTCAAAAAAACCGCTGATATATACCAGAGCTAGCGGGTAGGGAAGCAAGTCCGGCACTATCTTCACAAAGGGGGCTGGTTTGGCAAAATGCAATGTACCCGCTATAACCATGCTGAGTGAAAGAACGATGCGCAAGTAATGCTTGTACTGATTCATGGGGCTGATTTGGCATTGGGCTTGGAGGCAGGAGTGATGTGTAGCTCCTTCAACTGCCGGGGGTCAACTGCCGCTGGGGCATCAGTCAGAAGACAGCGAGCTTGCTGGGTTTTCGGAAACGCGATCGCATCGCGGATCGACTCCTCCCCAGCCAGCAACATCACTAATCGATCTAGGCCGTAAGCAATGCCACCATGGGGCGGGGCGCCGTACTCAAAAGCTTCCAAAAGAAACCCAAATTTGTTGTAGGCTTCTTCAGTAGATAGGCCAATCGTCTCAAATACTTGCGCTTGCAATTCCGGTTGATAAATCCGTAAACTGCCACCGCCAACTTCAAAGCCGTTGTAAACCAGGTCATAGGCTTCCGCTCTGGCTGTCTTAAGATCACCTGCATCCTCAGGATAAGGAGCAGTAAAAGGGTGATGCAGTGCCTCCAGCCGTTTTTCACCAGCATTCCACTCAAACATCGGGAACTCGGTTATCCAGAGCAAATTAAGTTTGTTTGGATCAATTAGCTTTTGCTCATGAGCGATGACCTGGCGCAGGCGATCTAGGGTTTTGTTCACAATACCCGTAGGACCGGCACCAAACAGCAGCAAATGACCTGCCTGGGCATTTGTGCGCCTCACTAGTTCAGCCTTTTGCTCCTGGTTGAGGTTGTCCTTAATCGCGCCAATCGTGTCTAGTTCACCGTCATCCCGGACGCGAATGTATGCTAAGCCCTTGGCCCCAACTTCACTTGCTTCCCGGAATAGATCCCCACCGGGTTTAATCCGTACGTTGGAAATTGTCTCGTTTCCACCCGGAATTGGTAGGACTTTTACCAGCCCTCCAGCAGCGACAGCGCCGGAGAAAACTTTAAAGCCAGAGTCTTTCATTAAATCCGAAACATCCACTAGTTCTAAATCAAACCGGGTGTCCGGCTTGTCAGTGCCATAGCGGGCTATTGCCTCAGCGTAGGTGAGCCGAGGGAAAGGCTGGGGTAATTCAATGCCTTTAACTGTTTTGAATAGATGGCAGATCAAGCCTTCGTTTAGTTGAAGAATTTCTGCTTGGGACATGAAGCTCATTTCCATATCCAACTGGCTAAATTCGGGTTGACGATCAGCCCGTAAATCTTCATCTCTGAAGCAGCGGGCAATCTGGTAGTAGCGGTCAAAACCCGATACCATCAGCAGCTGCTTGAATAGTTGAGGGGATTGGGGTAGGGCAAACCACTCGTTTGGATGGACGCGGCTAGGAACTAGGTAGTCCCGTGCTCCTTCTGGGGTGGAGCGGGTGAGGATCGGGGTTTCAATTTCAATAAACCCCTGAATATCTTCTAAATAGCGGCGAATCGTTTTGAGCACCTGGTGGCGTAGCTGCAGGTTACGGCTCATGCGATCGCGCCGTAAATCCAAATAGCGGTACCTGAGCCGTAATTCTTCTCGTACAGGCTCCGCATCGGCGGTGGAAACCTGAAAGGGCAGTTGCTTGCGGACCTGGTTTAGCAATTCAATTTGTTCTGCGTATACCTCCACCTCCCCGGTGGGCAATCGCGGATTGAGGGAGTCTGCTGGACGGCAGCTTACAGGTCCAGTGATCTTAACCACATACTCGCTGCGTAAATCCTCCGCCTGCTGGTAAGACTGAGGTGTACGCTCTGGGTCACTGACAATTTGCAGAATACCCGTCCGGTCCCTTAGATCAAAAAAGAGCACACCCCCGTGATCACGACGACGATCTACCCAACCGTAAAGAGTGACAGTCTTACCAACATGGTCTGCCCGGAGTTCACCGCAATAGTGGGTTCGCATAGCTATACGTAAGAGTTCTGATCTAAGAGCAATAGTGAGTTGGATATTTAACATCCAAAGGAATGACAGAAGTTTCACCCATTTGAGATGAATGAAACTCTCCTATTATCGCGCGAACTGACCAAAGCCCTACAGGTATCCCAGAAGCAGCGCAAGCCATTGTTCCACCCATTTGAGATAAATGAAACTCTCCTCTTGGCACTCCACTGTTGGAGATCACTTGCGTTTATCGTAAAAGCAGCCCCGTCAGTTATGGAGTTTAGGGAATGATTGATCTTTATACCTTTGGCACTCCCAACGGTCACAAAGCTTCCATCATGCTGGAGGAAGTTGAATTACCCTATATGGTTCACAAAATTAACATCACGAAGAACGAGCAATTTAGCCCAGAGTATGTAGCCATCAACCCCAACAGCAAAATTCCAGCGATCGTAGATCAGGATACAGGGATGACTGTGTTTGAGTCTGGTGCCATCTTGATCTACCTAGCTGAGAAAGCCGGCAAACTGCTTCCGCAGGAACAGACACTCCGGTTTCAGGTGCTATCGTGGCTGATGCTGCAAATGGGTAGCATTGGGCCGATGTTCGGACAGCTTAATCACTTCAAGAAGTATGCCCCAGAACAAATCCCTTACGCAATTCAGCGCTATACCAAAGAAACGCTACGGCTCTACGGTGTGCTGGATCAACAGCTCGCTCACAACGAATTTCTTTGTGGCGACTACTCAATTGCTGACATTGCTACCTTTCCCTGGGTGGCCATCTATCGGTTCCAGGGGTTGAGTTTAGATGAACATCCACATCTGAAGCGTTGGGTTAAGCAACTACAGGACCGTCCCGCAGTCCAACGGGGTCAGGCAGTTCCGGCATGAACAACCAGTTCCCAGCTCTAGTTTCCGACTACTGAGCGGACGTAGTGTAGCAGAGACGCCCTGCTCTAGTGCCAGCAAGCGATAAAGTAGAGGCAACGGCGTTGATAATCTTGAGTACTGAACAGGCAATGAAACGATTTCTCAGACAGCCCACCCTCTTTTTAACGCTGGTCGCGATAGGCAGCAGTGGCGGATGTGCTGGGTTAGGAGGCAACAGAGCTGCCCAGGAGCAGCCAGTTGCTCCAGTTGCTCCAGTTGCGACCAGTCCCCCTTTGAGTGGTGTAGAGCGAACGACAGTCGTTACTAACCCTGGCAACTTTGTGGCCCAAGTTGTGCAAGACGTAGGGCCAGCCGTGGTGCGAATTGATGCGACACGCAGGGCATCAAACAGTTCTGCCAACTCTCCCTTAGAGCGATTTTTTGGGGATGAGGTGCCTGCTCCTGAGAGGCGGCGGGTACAGCAGGGCACTGGTTCTGGGTTTATCCTCAGTCAAGATGGCCGTGTGCTGACGAATGCTCACGTGGTTGCCAATGCTGATCAAGTAACAGTTGTTCTCAAAGATCATCGTCGCTTTGAAGGGGAGGTTGTGGGGACCGACCCAGTGACAGATGTGGCTGTCGTGAAAATTCAAGCTACTGGATTGCCGACGGTGAAGCTGGGAAATTCAGAAAGCTTGGTACCTGGCCAGTGGGCGATCGCAATTGGTAACCCTTTAGGGCTAGACAACACGGTTACTCAGGGCATCATTAGTGCCACAGGCCGCTCTAGTTCGGATGTTGGTGTTCCAGATAAGCGGGTACAGTTTATTCAAACCGATGCGGCGATCAACCCTGGTAATTCTGGCGGACCATTGCTCAATGATCGCGGGGAAGTAATTGGCGTGAACACTGCAATTATCAGCGGTGCTCAAGGGTTAGGCTTTGCGATTCCAATTGCCACCGCAGAGCGAATTGCTAACCAGCTTTTTACTAAAGGCCGTGTTTCCCATGCCTATCTAGGCATCCGGATGGCGGAACTGACGCCTGAACTACGTGAAGAAATTAATCAAAGTGACCAGGGATTTCGGGTGAACCAAGACCAAGGTGTTTTAGTTGTCGAAGTTCTACCCAATTCTCCAGCAGCAAAGGCAGGTCTACGGGCAGGGGATCTAATTACCAGTATTGATGGGACACAAATTGAAAATGCGGATCAGATACAAGCCCAAGTCGATGCAACTACTCTAGGTAACATCCTAGAACTGCAAGTACAGCGAAATGGTCAAACCCAAAGCATCAAAGTCAAACCTGGTGAGCTACCTGTAGAATCGCCTGGGGAAGGTTAAGCCAAAGGCTGCAGCTAGCTTGCCAGCGGAACCTAAGTCAACAAGAGATGATGGTCCACTGATTTGTTTAGTCCTAGATTAGCTGGCTATATTTTCCGGCTTGAAACGCATTTTTATACCTTCTCCCTAACTGCCAAGTTTGCCAGAAGTCAAACATGGTAAGAGAGCAATTCTTTATCTTGATCGTGGTCAATAAAGCGATCATCAGGAAGTAGCTAAAGCATTCTGTTGACCTGGCTAGATTTGGAAGATAACAGCTATAGGCAAGATAGGAGGCAATAAACTCGCTCTTCCGTTTCATTTTTTCATCATTAAAGGACCGCTTACCCTCAACATAATGATGAACAACGTAAGTATCTGGAATATGACGAATCGTATATCCAAGCGCTTTTAGGCGCGCTCCAAATTCTAAATAAAGCTTGCCAAATTTATAAACTTCTAAATAGGAGTGATGCTCAAAAATCTGTTTTGGGTAAACCGATGCTCCATCACTAATTGCATAGCAGTTATCAGCATTCGGCGGAACGTTGCTAAATCCCCGGGGTTGAATTTCTCCTGGGGCAGCGACCGGGAATGAGGCCACATCAGTGGGTAAAAACTCTCCAATAATCCAGACACTGCTTGGATCTAACTTAACCCGCTGTTGGACCTTCTCAAAGTGGTCTTCTGGAAATTCGTGATCGTCATCCATAGTACGGATGTGCGTTCCGCGGCAGGCTTTAACTACGTGATTTCTATTGGCGTAGAGACCTCGATGAGGTCCACTGATGTAGTGACAGCCCCATTGTCTAGCAACAGCTTCTGTCTGTGGCACGAAATTTGGGTCAGAGTCATCGGATACAATCACTTCAAAAGGCTGAAACTTTTGCGATCGCAAGCTCTTTAAACAGCGGTTTAAAGACTCAGGGCGATTCCTAGTAACTAGCGCAACACTTAAACAGACCTCAGACATAACACTAGCCTCCCCCGACATACCAGTTATGAGCACCGGATAAAGCTAATGTATGTTTTGTTTTTTGTCAAGTGAAGCTTTCAGCAAATTTAGATTAAGTTGATGGACGCAATCATTAAAGTGGTGCGGATGCCTAGTTTGCTTGAAGCCCAGTTGCCTCTAGTTCTTGAAAATTATAGAAGCACGATTTCCTGGATTATGTTGGTTTAATTGATTAGCCTTTAGGTCATACCGTAAGATTTGTACACTCGGATAGTCAAGCAGATCGCAACTTAAAGAATGGTTGTTTAGCCACACCAGTAGCAATTGAACCAATAGGGCAAACCACCAATAGATTTTTGGCTGAGGCGATTTCCAAGTTTGGAGCTTTTCAAAGCGAAGCAGTACATCTACTTAAGGACTGAGCAATGTAGGAAATTTCCTATTTGAGCACTGATCCAGTAAGTTTTAGAGGTAAAACCTTTAATTGAAGTTCATCTACTTGGGTAATACTGAATGAAAGTAATGGATAGCCACCAGTCTTCTCTAGCAGCACAGGTTCTGAAGTTGGTTGGTATTGTTTTGATCCTGTTCTTTGCTGTAGAGTTTCTTGGTTTTTTCATTGCACCGGAATTTTCTAACCCCCAATGGCAACTGGGAGTGATGACCCAACTGGTAGAGCGTGGCGTGACTCCACTGGTTGGCTTCGCCTTGATCTACGCTAGTTTTTGGTTGCAACCAGCCCCGGCAGTTACTCCAGAGCGCAGCCCATGGCAAAATCTGAAGTTTTGGGCATTTGTAATCTCTAGCTTGCTAGGACTACTCTTTCTACTGCTAATTCCGCTGCACTTCGGGGCTACCAACCAGGTTAGCCAGCAAGAAACGACTCGCATCACTCAACAGACGGCTCAAGCGGAACTCCAGTTAGAGCAGCAGCAGACCCAAATTCGCTCCTTAGTTGAAAGTGGACAGTTGGACCAGTTGATTAAAAGTAATCAGGTTCCGCCTGAGCAATTGCCCCTACTGCAACAACTTAAAAAAGATCCGAAAGCTTTGGATAAACGTGCAGAAGAGGCTCGCAGCAAAATTCGATCTGAACAGAATCAAGCTCAAAATCGCACTAAAAATGAAGCTTTCAGATCCCAACTGCGGATTGAGTTACGTAGCCTTCTGTTGGCAATTGGCTATATCACAATTGGCTGGAGCGGTCTAAGGGAAGCTAAATAGTTAACTAGGCGATAGAGCACCAATACCAAATTTATCTCTCAAAAATAAGTTTTCTACCGGGTAGAACAACCCTTAACTGCAAGTAGCCACCCCAAGCCCTCCAAGTTAATGGTAGGAACTGGCAAGAGTTGTTAAAATTGTTGGACTAAAGCTAGCTGAACCTCGTCAACCAAACATACCCATGCAAGCCCGTCGAATTGCCCGTGAACTGGCACTGCTTAGTGTTAGCCAGCTATCTACTAATCCACAGTCCTTAGCTAACCAAGATCTACAACGGGTGATGCTTGCCGCAATCCGTACTCTGACGACAGAGGTACAGGATAGTCTAGAAACAGCGGTGGGCGAGTTACAACGCGCTAGCGATCGCTTACTTAGTAGCCAGACCCGCGCCCTTGATCTCCAAACGGGGAGGGTGATGGTTGAAGAAGCAATTGAGTTAACCCAAACTGCAATTAATCGCGTCGGGACAGCGGTAGAACTGCCGGAATTGATTCAACTGGCAAACCAGGAGGAGGTTCGCTCTTATGCCCTTGAAATCATTCGGACGTTAAATGAGCAGCGGGCTGAGATTGATCAACGCTTGCAACAATCGCTAGTCGACTGGCAGTTAAATCGACTAGCCCGGATTGATCGCGATATTTTGCGGATTGCAGCAACCGAAATTTTCTTCTTAAATATTCCTGATCGCGTGGCGATCAATGAAGCGGTTGAGCTAGCCAAGCGCTATAGCACTGAGGAAGGGCATCGTTTCATTAACGGAGTCTTGCGCCGGGTAAGTGATCAAGTTAAAGCGCAGTAAACAGCCGTCACATGTCGTTTGATTCCATCAGGTAAATTCCATGGCTTTCAATTGGTTCCGTCGTCGCTTTGACCAGAAAGCACCAGAAACTGAAAATCCAGCTGCTGAGGAGGTACCATCCATCCCTACTGTCGAGGAGGAACCCCCAGCAGCAGCAGAAGATTACTTGAGTTGGGCCAAGGCAGCATATAAAAACATCCAGCAGCAAGCACAAGCAGCACCAGAGTCTTCGACCGCCAGTTCTGAGGTAGAGGAAGCCCCAGCGCAAGACTTATCAGCCAAGCCTGCGCCAGAACCTGCAGTGAATCAAACTGAGGATGCCCCAGCGGTAAATCCCGATCTAGAACCCATTGCAACGAAAATCTCCAACTCTTCTCCAGCAGAGATTCTGGTAGAAACTCCTGCTACTGCTGCTTTTGAGGAAGATGTCTTACCTGCATCTTTGCCAGAGGCTCCCTTGAATTTTTTTGCTCGCGCTGAAGCAGAACGGGAGTCCCGGTTACAGCGGTTAAGGGAAACGGCGATTGAGGAGCCAGAACCAGAAGTCAGTCTGCCTTTGGCTGCGACAACTAACGCATCTCAGCCGGAGGAGGCCATTACCCTTGATGAAGGGTTTCTCTGGTCAGCAGAAATTCTTGCTGCTCAAGGTCGACGGGCTGATGAGGTATCTTTAGAAGAAATCACTTGGCTGAGACGGCTGCGTCAGGGACTCGACAAAACGCGTCGCAGTTTGGTCAACCAACTCAAGGCGATCGTTGGTCAAGGCCCGTTGAACGCAGACGCCGTAGTTGAAATCGAGGCTCTGCTGTTACAGGCCGATGTGGGGGTTCAGGCGACCGACAAGATCATTTCCGCCCTTCAGCAAAAGCTGCGGGAAGAAGTTTTACCCCCAGATGCAGCGATCGCCTACCTGAAGCAAATTTTGCGCGATATGCTCGACACCCCACTCAATACAGCCCATAGCGCTACTTTTGCCCCAGAGAAGGATAGCCTGAACATCTGGTTACTTACGGGCGTCAATGGGGCGGGTAAAACCACCACTTTGGGGAAAATTGCTTACATCGCCCAAGAATCTGGCTATCGCTGTTTGATTGCTGCTGCCGATACCTTTCGGGCGGCGGCGGTAGAGCAGGTGAGGATCTGGGGTCAACGCAGCGGCATCGAAGTGGTTGCTAACCCTGGTAAAAACACCGATCCGGCTGCTGTGGTCTTTGATGCGATCACTGCCGCCGCCGCTAGGGAAACTGAGCTACTTTTAGTGGATACAGCAGGCCGGTTACAGAATAAAAAAAATCTGATGGACGAACTGACCAAGGTGCGGCGAATTATTGATAAAAAAGCACCGGCTGCCAAGATTGAATCCCTGTTAGTATTGGATGCAACCTTAGGTCAAAATGGGCTGCGGCAAGCGCAAGTATTCTCCGAAGCTGCCCAGCTTACGGGTGTTGTTCTCACAAAGCTGGATGGTACAGCAAAGGGGGGAATTGCCCTTGCCGTTGTGCAGCAACTTGGTCTACCGATCCGCTTTATCGGGGCTGGGGAAGGGATCAAGGATCTGCGACCCTTCTCTAGCTACGAGTTTGTGGAAGCCCTGTTGAGTGGCTGAGGTGATTGGGGAAGTCTAAGGAAAATCAACCCTAACGTCTATCACCAAACACACGCGCTCTACAAGTACTTTGGCAGTGGTAGCTATTGCTAGAAACTGCCATAATGGGTCGCAACCTTCGCTGCTTTGCCAAGCAGTCTCGTTGCCATACCAACTCAACCGTTACGCCTTGCCAATTACTGTTTCCTATCCAAGCCTGTCTATTTAGTTGATATGACCACTGTTCCGGCCCCACGACAGCCTCCTGATTTTAACCAGGAAGGTATTTCAAGAATCACACCAGTTTTGGCGTTGAAAGAGCTGGTGGCGCGTCTACATCGGGAACAGAATCAGATCCAGGATTTGCTTGGCTCTTTAAGTTTTGCCCTCCGCAGCTTCAATAATCTAAATCAGTTTTTGGAGCTGATTCCGTTGATTGCCAGCCGGGTAACTGATGCGCAAGCCGCAGCTCTGGTTCTGTTTAAATCGAACGGTCAAGTTCGCTTAGAACAACTCCACTGTTACAACAACGAGCACTGCCGCAGGATCCGCAAAGCGTTTGAACTTGCTATCCAGCAATCACGTCCCTTTCCTCCGACGACAAAGTTACTGCATAGTTCCCTCCGTTTAGACCAGCAGCTCAGCCGGTACTTGGAAACAGGTATCCAGTGCTTTGGGACGGCGGTTTTGGTCAGGAACACAGAACTGGGACGGCTATACGTTTTTAGCCATGAGCTGGAGTATGCCTGGACCGACACCCGCCAGAAGTTAGCACAACTGATCGCTGACCAAGCTGCTGTGGCGATTGAAAATGACGAACTGACAGTTGAGTTACGTAAAAAAGAGCGCCTAGATCGAGAACTGGAAATCGGGGCAGAAATTCAACTGCGCCTATTACCCCGGCAATGTCCACAAATTCAGGGTCTAGATCTCGCTGCCCGTTGTCAGACAGCTAACCGGGTCGGTGGCGATTATTACGACTTTATCCCTCTCCATTACGACCAGCTCACTCAGGGTAAAAAAGCGCCCAGTGGCTCTGGTCGCTGGTGCCTGACGATTGGGGATGTAATGGGCAAGGGGGTGCCTGCCGGGCTGATTATGACGATGACGCGCGGCATGCTGCGGGCAGAGGTGCTCAACGAGCACTCCCCTGCCCGGATTTTGCAGCACCTTAACCGCGTTATGTATGCCGATTTAGATAACTCTAATCGGTTTGTCACCCTGTTTTATTCTGAATATGACCCTCAGACGCGGACCCTGTCTTACAGTAATGCTGCTCATAACCCGCCGTTTTTGTGGCAGGCTGCAACGGGCTCTCTTAAGCGGCTGGATACTCTGGGCATGTTGATTGGTTTAGATGTGGAAGCCCAGTATCAGGAAGCGCAAATCCAGCTGCAGCCAGGCGATACAATTATTTATTACACCGATGGGTTTACCGATGCTGCTAACCAAAGTGGCGATCGCTTTGAAGAAGAGAACTTAATCGAGACTTTTTTATGGGCCTGCCAACATTGTCAAGGACCGCAGGCAATTTTAGAGCACTTATTTGACCGAGTTCAGCAATTTGTTGGCGATCCCACTGCACACAGTGATGATATGACGCTAATCGTGCTTCAGGTTAAAACTGGTTCGGAGTGAATGGTGCTCAATGCTACTCTTAGCCATGTCTAGCTCTTACCTTCAGCCTACTTAGAAAAGGGTTGGCGTTTGCGTCTCAACAAGGCCGGTGTTACCAGCCCTTGCGGGAAAAATATTGTCCCCGCCACAATCAGCAGGCCAAAGATGATCAGGCGGCCATCGCGGAGAAATTGTCCTAGCCAGAGCGGTAAACCACTGGTGTCGGCGATCGCTCTTAGCACTTCCGGTAAGGCAGTAAAGGCCACTCCCCCTAGTACAGGCCCGGCCCAAGTGCGGGAACCACCAATTAACACAAAGGTTAAGTAAATAATGCTGGCGTCAAAAGTTCCCTGACGCGCGTTCCAAGTATTAAGGAAATGAGCGCTCACCGCCCCCACAACTCCGGCTAAGATTGCTCCTAGAGTAAAGGCCAGCACCTTGTGATAGGTGGGGTTGATACCCATCGCATCGGCAGCAAGTTCATCCTCTCGGATTGCCGTGAATGCCCTACCGACACGAATCCGCTCCAGGCGATAGACGAACCAGGCACTCAGCAGTAATAGGGGTAAGACAATCCACAGATACTCAATCGGGGTCTGGAAGGGTTGGGGGATGCCAAAGATCCCGACAGCCCCACCCGTGATTTCTAAGTTGAGGGAGAGGACACGTAAAACTTCCACAAAGGCGATCGTAGCGATCGCGAGGTAAATTCCCCTCAACCGCAGGGCCGGAATCCCGACCATCAAGCCCAGGATGCCGCAAACCACACCCGCAACCAGCATCTCCACCACCAGTAACGGTAGGGGAAACAGACTGCCACTCATCTGAAACACTTTGGTAGATAAAATCGCCGCAGTATATCCTCCCAAGGCGTAGAAACCAGGACTGGCCAGAGAAAGCTGCCCCGCCATCAGGGGTAGGTAGAGAGAAAGCCCCAGCATCGCCCCTAAAAGCATCGAGACTAGTAAAAAACCGTAGGTGGAAAAAAAGTCTGCCATCCTTAGACCTTTTGCAGCGCACTACGGCCTAACAGCCCCTGTGGTCTTACCAGGAGCATGATGAACAACAGGCCAAAAGCAACAGCGTCTTTGTAAGCGGAGTAATCTGAAGGCACAAAAGCCTCCACCAACCCAATCACCAGGCCACCCAACACAGCTCCGGGAATACTGCCTAAGCCACCTAACACAATTACTGCCAGTCCTTTAAGGCCAAACACAATACCAAAATAGGGTCCAGCAATGCTGACGCTGGACCCGACCAGTGTTCCAGCCAAGCCACCCAAAAAGCTACTGACGAAAAAGGTGAGGACGATAAAGCGATCCACATTAATTCCTAGCAAGCTAGCTGTGGTTGCATCCTCTGCAACCGCTCGCATCGCCTTTCCATATTTGGTGGCGTTAATTCCATAAGTTAAGAGGGTCAGAATCACCACAGACACCCCAAAAATTACCACCTGCACGCTGCGAACTGGAATGGGTTGGGCTGCTGTACCAAAATTAATGGCTGCCGGTAAGTTGCCATAGGTACTGGCCGGAAATGTATAGATTTCTGCGCCAACTAGATACTGGATCAGGTTCACAATCACTACTGCTACCCCCAAGCTGGAGACGACTGTCAATAGTGGGTCAGCGCCGCGCCGCCGCAAGGGTCGGAACGCAATCCGCTCAATCACGACACCAATCAAACCAGCTAGAGTGCTGCCCAGTATCAGGGCCAAGGCAAAGGGCAATTGGACAGGAAGGCTGGCGTTGGCGAGTAAGCCATTCAAACCAAAAGCTCCACCCATTAGGGCGTAGGTGAAATAGGCTCCTAGGGTAAAAATTGCCCCGTGGGCAAAGTTAATAATGCCCAAAATTGAAAAGACTAAGGTGTAGCCCAAGGCGAAAATCGCGTAGACGCTGCCAATCGATAGGCCATTCAAGAATTGTTGAAAAAACAGCGTTAAGTTCACGGGCCAGGATCAACACTTCAAGCTGTAACTTTCTAGAAGTCGATGGAACAGAGCAATTGCTGTACTTACGGCAAGTCAGGATGGCTACAGCTTCCGGCTGAGGGTTATAAGTGAAAGCGCCAGGGGTTGCGCTCTCGGCTCACAATTTGCTGTGTGTTTTCAATTCTGGAATCGTCATCATCCTCTTCCTCTTCCTCCTCATTCCCCTCACAGGCTGTCACCGTTAGCACAAGCCCTAAGGCTAGCAGCAACCCGATCGCTTTGTTGGTCATTGTCTTCCTCTGCTGATATTACCAAAGTGTGATGGTGCAATATCGAATAGCATAGTACCCACCGCTGTCGAGTTTTCACTTCAAAAACACAAATTTACCGTTACTGCCATCTGCATCCATTTTGATTTGGGCAACATAGAAGGCTTTTTGAACAACTTCGCCTTCCGGGGTAAAGCTGATTTCCCCCAAGGGTGTGTTGTACTTGCCTGTTAGCAGCTGTTGGTTGAGCTTGGCCCGCAACTCAGCCAGGGGTAACTCGTTAATTTTGGTTTTCTGATTCACCTGCTGCAACGCTTCCACAAACACCTGCACTGCGGCAAAGGTTTGGGCACTAAATTGGGGTGGTTCCTTCTTATACTGGTCGCGGTAGGCGGATCGAAATGCCGTATTGATCTTGCTTTTGTATTCCGGGCTGTAGGCTTGGGCAATCAGAATGCGATCGCACAGCGTCTTACACACCGGAAAAATGTTGGAGGTATTCAGGCCATTGCCGCCAATGATCTGACCCTTATAGCCTAGCTCTCTCAACTGCCGCACCAAGTTACCGCCGTCTGCCGCCAACCCGGAAATGATCACTAAATCCGGTTTGGCATTAATCCCATTAGTTGCCTGGGTTTGAAAATCAGTGTCTGTAGTTTGGAATTTCTGTACTGTCACCAGCTCTAGCCCCCGCTGCTTGACAGTTTGCTGAAAAATTTCTGTCTCAGATTTGCTGAAGGCATCATTCTGGGCGTAGAAGACAGCAACTCGCTTGATTTTAGAATTGATCTTCAGGGCTGCTTCTACCGCATTAGGAGCAACTACAGAAATTGGGGCAGAGACACGAGCCACATATTCGCCAATTTGAGGAATGCCTTTTGCTGTATTGGATGGGCCCAGCACTGGCACCTTAGCCCGCTCCGCCACCGGATCGGCGGCAAATGCCTGTTGCGACAGGGTGGGGCCAACAATTCCCACAACTTTATTTTTGGTGATTAAGGTTTGGAAGGCATTAATCGTACCTGCTTCATCCCCACCAGTATCTTGAAACACCAGTTTGATTGGAGTGCCATTGATACCACCGCGCTGATTGAAATAGCGCTCCGCAATCTTTGCCCCGGCCACTTCCTCTTGACCTAATAAAGCAACATTGCTCGTTTGCGCCACAGCAATCCCAACCGGTACCTTAGATAGCGCGGCAGGAGAGGAGTTGCTTGTGGGTGTTGTACCAGAGTTTGATTGGCCACACCCAGCTAGTAGCAACCAGGTAAGCAGTGAAAATGTTCGAGCGGCAGTATTCATACGTGGAAGAGGTCTACATCCATAGCCATCATCTCATCCCACAGGTTACCCGCATTGACTGCTGCAGCCTCTAGGTCTATACCGGGGCTTCTGCTCATGGTTGTCCCAACTAGCTCACCCCTAACGCTGGCAAGACTAAGCAGAGCTCAGCTTGGAACGCAATCTCAGCTAAAGCGGTCATCAAAGATCAGGACTGACTACTTGAGTTTGGCGTTGAGCACTTGTCATAGGTAGGGAATTATTACCAGCTTATTGAGAATACTTTTTAATATCGTGGTCAAAACTGGTAAGATTTTCTTTGGTGACTATTGAGACTTTTTCGATCTATGGCCCAACCCGCCATCCTTCATCTAGAGCATGTAACTCGCCAGTTTTCTGGCACGGGTACTCCTGCAGTTCATGACGTTTGTTTGACCTTACCGCAAGGCGATTTACTGACCCTCCTCGGTCCTTCCGGCTGTGGTAAGACAACTTTACTGAGAATGATTGCCGGGTTTGAGCCATTACAGTCAGGCACAATTACTGTCGCTGGGCGAAAAGTAACTGCCCCTGGCCACTGGGTCCCTCCTGAAAAGCGCTCTATTGGTATGGTCTTTCAAGACTTTGCCTTGTTTCCTCACCTGAAACTGGCTGAGAATGTGGCCTTTGGCTTGCAAAAACTGCTTAAGCAGCCCCGGCAGATCCGAACACGAGTGGCAGAAGTAATTGAGCTGGTTGGCCTGCAGGGACTAGAAACACGCTATCCCCATGAGTTATCTGGAGGGCAACAGCAGCGGGTAGCTCTGGCGCGGGCTTTGGCCCCTCGACCAGCTTTAATATTATTTGATGAACCCTTCAGTAACCTGGATGTGCATGTGCGCTCCTATCTGCGTCATGAGGTTCGTACCATACTCAAGACGATCGGGACATCGGCAATCTTTGTTACCCATGACCAAGAAGAAGCTCTTTCAATTTCTGATCAGCTAGCCGTGATGCGGCGGGGCCGGATCGAACAAATGGGCTCCCCGGAGGAGGTCTATTGCCATCCCCGCTCACGGTTTGTGGCGGAGTTTGTCACCCAAGCTAACTTTCTACCAGCCCAACGCAAAGATGATAGCTGGCAAACAGAAGTAGGCTGTTTTGGTGGCGATTCTACTAACCTGTTGCCGGAGTTGGCTGGGGAGGTAATGATTCCTCAAGAAGACCTGATTTTAGAACCAGATCCAAATTCTCCGGTGGTGATTCGCGATCGCCAGTTTCTGGGCCGAGAGCGGCGTTACTGTTTAGTAATGCCGTCGGGCCAAGAGATTCACGCCCGCACTCAGGTGGGAGAAGTGCTTGCCGTGGGGACGCGAGTTCAGGTGTCGGCTGTAGCTCATAACCTGCGCGTCTTTCCGACAGAGGCCGATTATGGTGCTAATTAACACTTCCGGCCAGCAGGCACTTTAATCACTTAACAAAATTAACTGCTGGCGGCAGCGACAAATTTTGCCTTCCCGCTCAAATTGGTTTAGTAATCTTGTGACTGTTACTCTTGCCATACCAGTGGTTTCAGCAATCTCTTGATGAGTTAACCGTAAATTGATTAGCTTGCCTTGTTTAACCTCACACCCAAACTTCCTTGCTAACTAGAGTAAAAACTGCATTAAGCAAAGCCCACTCGATTTACAGTGAACAATACTCAGGAGTTCTTCCGCCTGTTGAATGTGTCGGAACTCAGTATCTAAAACTTGGTGCCACAGCTCAGATGGCAGAAGGCTGACTTCTACATTTGTCAAACATTCAATTTGATAGGGATTAATGCGAGAAAGGGGTTTGCCGATCACATCTCCCGGCCCCCAAATTCCTAAGGTTATTAGGCCTCCTGTCTCACTGCAGGTCATCGTACGGACTGCTCCTTGTTCAATTCGCCACAGATAATTGGCCCGTAGCGGCACTAAATCCCGACGATTAAACGATTCCTGGCTTAGATTTAGCAGGGCGTTGTGATTCGGGGTAGCGATCTTCATGGCAAGTAGATTGTGAGGGGCGTGGCAACTGTCCTTAAAGACAGCCAGTGAACGCTAAAGGGGTGTTAGAGAACTATACGCTTATTGAAAGTAATACGCAACTACGTAGCTTCCTGGGATGAGGCAATTGGTAAATATAGTGGCCAGGCTTTTGATAGCCAACCCTAATTTAGTTTTTTGGCTAGCTTCGAATTTGTCTGCAATGGGTATATCCAAAGGTTATGGACGAGTTACCTTTAGAGCTTGACATTTAAGTTTTTTGAATTTTTGCCCTGGCTAACTGAGAATGATTGTGGCTAGTATATGCTACTAAAGACAACTATTTTTCAGGCAAATAGGGGATCAATCTCCTGAGAGATAGTAGACAAAATGCTTAACGTACCTTACCTATGTCTACTCAGGGTATGAATCCACTCGATCCAAAATTACAAGCCAATGCATTGATCAAGATGAACCGGGCAGACTGCTGGCTGGTTTGTCTTCGTCTGTGGGAACTGTCTATCCCCTGTTGGTGTGAGCCCGAACAGCCACTACGGGTTCAAATCAATAGTGCTACGGCAGCAGCTCAACTCTGGAGTGTTGTCAGGCAACTCACAGCTTCTCGTCTCGAACTAGTGTCTTGGCTAGAAGATTGCTGGCACGATAGCTAACTACAGCGAGCCAGATTCTCCAGGCCCTTGAGTCATAGGCAACAAACACTCACTATTTGTAAAGAGCCAAACCAATCTACAGAAGGCTGGCACTAGCCATCTGCTATGCAAAAGGCTGTATTTGCAGTCTCTACTCAAACCAAAATAACCAGGAAACAACTGATCAAGCATGAACATCAGGAAACAAAGTTTGGTAACGGCAATCATCGGGCTGGCGGTAATGATTACAGCAGGGTGTTCTAGCCAGACAACCCCAAAGGAGGCAAGCAACGAAGTTAATGTTTATTCAGCTCGCCATTACAACACTGACAATGCCTTATACGAAAACTTCACGAAACAAACCGGAATTAAGGTTAATCGGATTGAGGGGGATGCGGATCAGCTGATTGAGCGGATCAAAAGCGAGGGAACCAATAGCCCCGCAGATGTCTTGATCACGGTTGACGCAGGTCGGCTGTGGCGGGCGGAGAAAGCGGGTATTTTCCAACCTGTCTCCTCGTCGGTGTTGGAGGCAAAAGTGCCAGAGAACCTACGGGATCCTGAGGATCTTTGGTTTGGATTGTCAGAGCGAGCTCGCGTCATCGCCTATAACAAACAGCGAGTTAAGCCGTCCGAGCTATCGACCTACGAGGCACTTGCTGAGCCCAAGTGGCGGAAACGGGTTTGTGTGCGGAGTTCAAACAATGTTTACAACCAATCTCTTGTGGCTTCGATGATTGAAACCGATGGCGTTCAGGCCACAGAAAAATGGGCTAAGTCTCTAGTTTCCAACTTGGCACGGGAACCAGAAGGTGGGGATGTTGAGCAAATCAAAGCACTCGTGGCTGGAGAGTGCGATGTTGCGATCGTCAACCACTACTACTGGGCACGTCTTGCCACATCAAAGACTCCTGAAGAGCAGGAAATCGCTAAACAGACAGGCCTCTTTTTCCCGAATCAAACAGGGCGCGGCACCCACATCAACATCAGTGGTGCGGGAGTCGTCAAGAGTGCTCCCAATCAGTCCAACGCGGTCAAGTTTCTTGAATATCTAGTCAGCCCTGAAGCGCAGAAGATCATTGTCCAGGGTAATAACGAGTATCCAGTGATTTCTGAGGCGTCATTGAGCCCCGTCGTCACTAAGCTAGGACAGTTTAAATCTGACAGCGTCAATGTCTCCACCTATGGAGAAAATAACCCAGAAGCGGTTGAGTTAATGGACCGGGTTGGCTGGAAGTAGGTTCAATTCCTCAGCTGGGATTGAGTAATCCTGAAGCTCAAGAGCACCACAGGGATGATGCCAACGGCAACAATGGCTAGGGCAGGGCCGGAAGCCTCAGCCAAGCGCTCATCGGCAGCTAGCTGGTAAGCCTGAATTGCAAGGGTGTCGAAGTTAAAAGGCCGAATGACGATAGTTGCGGGAAGTTCCTTCATCACATCAACGAAGACCAGCATGGCTGCCGTTAAAAGACCACTCCCCATCATGGGTGCATGGACTCTAACCAGAGTGCTAGTAGGTCCATGGCCCAGGCTGCGGGCGGCATCATCCAAGTTCAATTTGATCTTGGTCAAGCTGGCTTCGACGGTGCTGAAAGAAATAGCGAGGAAGCGGACTAAGTAGGCGAATACCAAAGCGGCAATCGTACCGCTCAGGAGCAGGCCGGTCGAGACTCCCAAGCTTGTCCGGGCCCAGGCATCAATTGTGTTATCTAGCCAGCCAACGGGCAGAAGTACACCGACTGCAATCACCGAGCCTGGGACGGCATAACCAATAGAGGCAATTCGGACCGCTAGGCGCATGCCACTACTTGAGTAAAGGCGAACGCCATAGGCCATCAGGACACCAATGACCACAGCTAGCAATGCAGTGGTTGCTGCCAGGGTGAAACTATTAGCAGCA
>CADCWO010000015.1 GCA_902806435.1 uncultured Synechococcales cyanobacterium
TCCTGCGCCATTTGCCAAAACTAGCACACCCTTTGTAGTGGGGATTGCGCAGCATTCTCGATACGGTTGTGACCGTCCACTTTATCTGGCCAGATGGAGAAGGAATAGCCATTGCTTCTAGACGCCGACAGATCTGACTGACGCTTAAATGTTCATGAACATACCAGGCAAACATCTGTTGAACATGGCGAGCTTGGGTGAAGTTTATGTCCATGCGCACCTGACCACCATTGAGATGCTTCGAGATGAAGTCATACCCATAGGGGGCTCTGGAAAAAGCATTGAGGGAGCCGCACTGAGCTGCATGCCGTTTCCCCCGACGACTGCGCTCCAGAATTTTTGCTCGTTCGTATTCAGCTACCATCCCTTGAACTTGTAAGAGCAAATCATCTTCAGGAGAATGGCCGAGGGGATGATTGAGGAAGATGACTTCCACTCCAGCTTGAGAAAATTCCTCTACTAGGATGACTTGATAGGCATATTTGCGAGCAAGCCGGTCTGGAGAATGCACGTAGAGCCGTTCAATTTCACCTAAGGCCACTGCATCTGGCCATTGTTCTAGCGCCGGCCGAATCAGAGTGCTACCACTATAGCCGTCATCCTTAAACAGCAGATGGTTTGGACAAGAATATCCATCGGCTTTAACCTGCTCAATCAATGCTGCCAGTTGACTCTTAATCGTATTCGTACTGGTTTGTTGCTCGCAGGAAACCCGAGCATAGATTGCTACTTGAGTGCTGTTCATGATTGGGCCTCCTGATGATTGGTCTGCATTGACTCACTAGGCTTGGATCGTTTAGAAGTAGAGCGGATTTCTGGAAGAACCTGAGCATAGGCATCGACCAAGTACTGACTCGCAAGACGGCTAAACTCAAATTCCACCTCTACCTTGAGGATTTGGGGGTGATGATTCGCCATGGCAACTCTCCGATGTCAGGCTCGCAGAGCTACTTTCCTGATGCTGCAAGACTAACAAGGCTGGCTGGCTCTGCTTGCGCTGGATAATTGCACTGAAGTTTAGCTGGTTTTTCGCTACATTGTTGCGAACGTGTACGTGAAGGTCAAAGGCAAAAGCAAGTGGCTGTATCGAGCTGTTGACAAGTCTGGAGATACCTTGGCCTTTCTACTGAGTGTCAAGCGTGATGCCATTGCTGAAAAAAAGTTCTGCCGTAAAACCCTCAACGTTAGCAATAGCCAAACTCGTCGCATCATCAACGTAGATCAGCATGCGGCTTATCCCCCAGCTTTTGATACCTTTCAGCAAGACAAGACACTGCCACAATCTACCGAGCTACGGCAGAACAAGTACTTACATAATGTGATAGAGCAGGATCATCGCTTCCTGCAAAGGCTGATCAAGCCAGGCTTAGGATTCAAGTCCTTCAACACAGCCAGGAGGACCATCAAGGAATATGAGGCGATGCACCTACTACGCAAAGGACAAGTCATGGGAGTACTCACAGGAGATGTGCTAGCCCAACTGAACTTCATGGCCTAAGTTCTGGGAGATGCTGCTTGAACTGAGAGCTTAACCCAGAAGTTTTGCGTCTCACTCAGTTTTTGTAACAAAACTGAGTGAGGCAAGGAGTCTCTTTTCTCAGAAGAGTAGTTGTTAGTTTACTCTATAGAAGTTTGATTTGACAATACCCCTTTTTTAGAGCTGCTAACGGGTTGATCAAGCTGCATCGCCTGCTCTAGTGCAGCTTTTTGCTTAGCCCTAATCGCATAAGGCTCCAAGCTAACTAGCTCTTGGCCTGTAAGGAGACTGAGCGTAGATAAACTAACACCTTTAGCTAGCATTTCTACGCACCAGGTTTGCTGAACTTGCGCGATTGTTGGTGATTGGCCTTCAGGGGTTAATAGTCCTTCCGTCCACGCCAGCCAGCACTGATTAATCTCAGAGTGTGATATTGGGTTCCCGGCATCATTAAGAAACATGGCTGACAAACCATCCTTACGGCTTTTGAGCCAGCGGGTTAAAGGATTCCGATTGTAGGTGCCATAACGCTTACCCATAATCCAGCGGTTGACGGGAACTTGCCGATCTTTAGCTTGAGCGACTTGCAATAGGTGCTGCTGGCTATTACAGATCTGGTGGGTTCGCTCTAGGGCAACGATTTCCCCTGGGCTTAGACCTGTGGCAAACAAGGTATAAGCCAAGCCATAATCTCTCAAGCCACATTTTTTTGCTTGTTGCAGAATTGCCTGAACTAACGGAGCAGGGAGGTCAGCAACCTTAGGTGCTCCTGTTAGTTGATGATTAGCTTGGATTGTTTGCTCTCCAGAAGAATGGGGTTCATAAACCGCTCCCTGAACAAACACCTTGACCAGCGTATCTAAAAAATCATCCCGGTTCTCCCAAAGGTTATGGGTCTCGCTTGCTAACTCAATCACAGCGTATCCTAGGACTAGGCTGCTCAATAAACTTGCTACCTTTTCTATTGGTAAACCAGCTTGCAACTGGTCACGCTGGACGATTATTTCTAGAGTTTGAGCAACGTGGTGATTAGCTTGGGCAAGATATTTTCCAAGAGCTTGACGGTTTTGTACAGGGTACTGCCCTGCCTCACCAAGTAAAGAGCTAAGAAACTTCGGTACTCGTTCTAAGCTCTCTAAGCAAGCACTAGCGTAGCTTTTCAGGGCTTGATCAAGACTGCTTGCTTCTAATTGGCCTAAAGACTGACGCCAATCGGTAAGCACCTGAGCCTCTTCTAGTACTGCTAACAACAATCCCTGCTTATTGCCAAATTGACGAAACAACGTTACTTCGTTGACAGCTGCGAAGTCTGCGATTTGGCGAGTTGTTGTTTCAGCTACTCCTTGGCGGACAAATAGTTCGAGTGCTGCCGTAATCAAGCGTTGTCTTGCCGAAGGGTGAGAAGCGGTCATAGGCAAAATGCAAGTGGTACTTGCATAATTTAGTATTTAGCTGTTAACTTTGAGGGGTGCAAGTACCACTTGCATGATTCCACTATACCGCCTGCAAAAGGCTCATGTGTGGTTTTTGAATGCCTCTGTCCTAAAAGAAGGAAGTACTTATGATTGTCACTCGACCGAAAGTTACAGTTGAGGATAACCAGTCCACTCATATCACTCTTAGTTGGACTAACGTCGTATTTTTTGGCTCGGTTCACCTGCTGGCTTTATTAAGCCCCTGGTTTTTCTCCTGGCCAGCTCTCGGTCTAACGCTGTTTTTGCACTGGTTGTTCGGGAGCCTTGGCATTTGCTTGGGCTATCACCGGTTGCTGAGCCACCGGAGCTTACAGGTACCAAAGTGGTTAGAGTACGCGATTACCACAGTAGGGGTACTAGCGCTCCAGGGAGGACCAATCTTTTGGGTAGCCAGCCATCGATTACATCATGCCTTTACAGAAGATGAAAATAAAGATCCCTACTCTGCTCGGCGAGGCTTTTGGTGGAGCCATATGCTCTGGATTTTCTACCCACGTCCGGAATTCTTTGACGCCAATACCTACAAACAGTATGCCCCTGATCTAGCTCGTGACCCATTCTACCGTTGGTTAGATCACTACCACTTGCTGCTGCAAATCCCCTTGGGGCTTCTGCTGTATGCAATTGGGGGCTGGTCGTTTGTGATTTATGGTATGTTGTTACGTTCAGTGTTGCTCTGGCACAGTACTTGGTTAATTAACTCTGCCTCTCATATTCGAGGCTACCGCAGGTTTGAAGTGGAGGACAACTCCCGTAACCTCTGGTGGACTGCCTTGCTAACTTACGGTGAAGGCTGGCACAATAATCATCATGCTTATCCAACTGTGGCAAAAGCTGGATGGTCTTGGTGGGAAGTAGATTTGACCTGGTGGTCCATCCAACTGCTTAAAACTCTTGGCCTTGCTAAAAAGGTCACCATGCCCCCAATTCAAGCGCTCTTAAAGTCTCGCTAAAACAGAAAATTCCAACAGTAACGTTTCTAGATCTATTTTTCGTTACTTGGAGAGCTCCCCATCTGGGAGCTTCTTCTGGTATAAACCCTTAGCTTAGCTAAGTAAAAAGAGTGTATGGTCCTGAGCATGTATGTTAGAGGGCGTTTGTCCTCAGAAAATCTTTGCGACAGAACCGCCTGCTTTGCCTATGCACCTTGCCTCATTATTCGTCTATCACAAGAAACTTTACAGCTTGGATCCGGTGCGCGCCGTTAGCTTTTCTGCTGATGCGGCGTGCCAATGTACGGGAACTCCTTGAGAATGTCCGTGTGCGGCTTGAGGCCGCTAGGGGGAATATCGCCCTTGGAGAGGAAGGCGAGGCGATGATCAATGACGTCGTCAGTAAAAACGCGGCCGTTTGGATACTTGGCGGCCTTCAAAGGATCGAAGCACAACATGTCGGGCAGAATGCGGTCAGCGTTGATCGCAGCGATTGCTTCTTCGCGGGTGTAATTGCCCGTATGCCCCATCAAGTGAACAAACTGATCCATCCAGCGCTTGCGATCATTGACCGGCTCGCTGGCGTTGTATTCCAATTTTGTGTCGTCGGTATTGAAGAAGCTGCTGACGCTCGGGTGACCCGCGCGATCGACATGAAGCAGCTTGCCGTCCTTGCGTACACTACACCGCCCCCAGATCCAGATCTCCGGGTTCGCGCCGAGCTCGCTTGTCGGCAGCTCTATCACTGTCGAGAACACATTGGCTTCCGTATTTGAATCCACGCCGGTCCAAGGAGACTTGTCGCCCAGGTGGGGTGCGGTGAAATTTCTGCCACCCGAGGTATCGAACAGATTCTTTATTCCGTCGAAGTCGAAAAAGAAAGCGTCGCTGCGAGTACCGGCGAAGAACGTGTAGGCGCCGGACTTGACGATGTTGGGTTTGGCACCAAAGGATACCTCGGCATCGGCGATGATCTTCGTCCCAACAGCTTCGACTGAGCGAGATTCCGCGCCTTTTGCTATGAAGACGTTGACGGTCTGCATACTGTTTTGCGGTGGCGAGAACACGTAACTGATCGCGATGTCAGTCAGGCAGTCTCCGTCGTTATCAATGTTGAGGCGGTATATGGCGTCAGGATGGAGCGCGTCAGCAGTCGGATTTGCATTTAAGATGATCACAGTCCTTGACGGGTCCGTGGGCGACTGGAACACGTAGAGGTCGCAGAGGTCGAGTCTTTGGTCCCCGAGAGGTGGGCCGAGATTGAGTCCAGTAAAGTGGTTTGACATATTTTTTCCTTAAGATAAGGATTTGCTTTTGGGTCAATAATGCGAAAGGTTCGATTGTCAAGAATCGGTAGATCGGAAGTGGGTGGGCCTGCTCCTGCTGCGCCTTCAAGACTAGTTCGATATTGTGATAGACAGAGTAGCGTACTTGACCATTCCAGTGTGGGTTCTGTCGCAAAAATTTTCTGAGGACAACGCTCGACTTGAATTATATTCGACTCAGCAACAACTCAGAGAATTTGAGACACGAACTCTATCTGCGATCGAATGTCGCCTTTTTCAATGCCTTGGAGCTGTCCTTTGCAAATCATGTTCATTGAACCTCTTGCAAATTAGGTTAAAGGAAGCCAGAGAGAGGCATTGATAAGCTGTAGCACTTACCTCCGGCTCTCAAGAAAGAGAAAAATCAGGACAGCAGAAACAACAATCGTCCTGATAATGAATTACAAAATAGCTCAAAAACTCTCTCCTGAACACTTCAAGCGGCGCTTTGGCGTGCATCGAGCTACCTTCAAACAACTGCTCAAA
>CADCWO010000016.1 GCA_902806435.1 uncultured Synechococcales cyanobacterium
CTCGCTAGGACCTGACAATATCCTCCCTCTTAGGGATGGCTCCTGACAGCCATTGATTTGCCTTGTCGATCCAATTGCCTCAGTCCTTCCTCAAATCCCTGAGAATCGCTGGGGTTTTGGTGTCAATGACCCCATTGACGCGCAAACCAACCAAGAAAGTGCTGGTTCGAGGCGCTTTTGGGCCGCCAAGAGCATTCTCACCCAAATGCAGCTGTCCTTAGCTATTAGGATATATGGGGCAGTGGGGCATTCCCTAAGCTGCGAGCTCAGTGAGATTGGTGAGGGAGGTCTTCTGGGGGGTTTTGGTGCAACGCGAAGCTTGATGATGGCGGTCTTCTAGGGGGTTTTGGTGGTTTTCTGGGTGCCAGCTTGCGCTGAGGGACTGTTCTTGTTCTTGCTTCCTCGTGGCCGTCTGTGTCCTCTTGGTGAGGAAGCGAGGGGTGACGCATGCAAGGGCTTCGGCTTGTCAGGGTTGTCGCGATGGAATTGCTCGATGGCTTCTTGAGCATGCTCCATATTTTGTGCTGGAACCCATTCGTCATGCGCTGCAGAATAGCCCTTCCATCTCACGAGATAGGCGAGGCGCTTGTGAATCAGCTTGCTGTCCAGTATGACGTCAAGTTCATACTCATCCTCCCCCTCTATTTGAAGTGGTTTTGGCTCAGGCCAATCGGCACCTTGTCGGCGTTGACACGGCTCCAAGAGTGAGACATGGAAGACAGGGTGAACTCTTGCCAGTGTTCCGGTCAAATGCAAGCGATACGCTTGCTTGCCCACTGGCTCAATCACTTCGAACGGACCATGATATTTGAAGTCCAATTTCTCGCAAGGACGAGTGGTGCGAATGTTGCGAGCAGCAAGCCAGACCTTATCTCCAGGACTGTAGATCCTTTCAATCCTTTTTCGGTCATAGTATCTCGCTTGAGTCTTGCGTGCTTGACGCAACCGCTGCTCGAGGATCACTCGAGCTTTGGCCATATCTTCGGCTCGCTGGCGAGCCCCGGGGATCATCTTGACTGCGTCGCTGAAGTCAAAGTCCATCTTTGCGTTATAGCCATTTTGCGCGAAGAACGGGGAACAGCCTATAGAAGCATGCAAGCTGTTGTTATAGGAGAACTCGGCCATTGGAAGCCAGGACACCCAGTCATCTTGGTAGTAGTTCACGTAACTGCGTAAATACTGCTCCAGAGTCTGGTTTTGGCGTTCAGTTTGTCCGTCGGTTTGCGGATGAAAGGCGGTGCTAAGCTTGCGTCGAATCTTCGTGTGAAAGCATAAAGCGGACCAAAACTGAGCTGTAAAGACGGTCCCTCTGTCAGAGACAATAGATTGTGGAACGCCGTGAAGGCGCAATATCTCCTCCAAGAAGACATCAGCTAATTCTGGGGCATCAATGGTCTTCCTGGTGGGAATGTAGTGCGCCATCTTGGTGTAACGGTCTACCACCACCAAAATGGCGTCAAACGCTTCTCGTCTGCGTTTGCTTGGCGGCAAGCCAGTGACAAAATCCATGGTGATATCCGTCCAAGGGCCACGAGGGGCCGGAAGGGGTTGCAAGAGCCCATATGGCTTGTGCCTTGCTGGCTTAATACGAGAGCACATGGTGCAGCTCTTAACGTACTCTTTTACTTCCTCGACCATCTTAGGCCAGTAGTACTTGCGCGTTATCAGATCAATTGTCCTCCTTGCGCCAAAGTGGCCAGCTAAGGGGTCATCATGATGTGCGCGTAATATGCTTGTCCTTGTCGCCCCCATGGGCACAAATAGACGACCTGTATGCCTTAATAGGCCATCTGCGTCCCGATGCCATGGCATCTTGGCGACGCTAGGTCCTGCGGCTTGATTCTCCACCTCACCTATGCGAAGTGCCATGTCCTTGAGCTGCCCTTGCGTCCAAGGGTCTAGCCGCTGGAGTTCAGCAAGATCTTCCATAAAAGCTGGTGAGGGGTCCTCATATGCCGGTTCAGCCAAGCCCACCACGTGGCGCTTGCGCTGAGGCACGAGATGCTCGCGAACATCAGTGCCAGCGACGCAGTGCGCAAGAGCGCCACTGTCGCGAGGACTTGAAACAGGTGACACTACGGGTCTGACCATTGCTTCCTCAAACCACTTGGGTACCTCTAGCACCTGGTTTGCGCCCTTGATATAGTCGGGTCGCCTAGAAGGCGCATCGGCCGGATTTAGGCGCCCTGGTCTATGAACGATTCTCAGATCGTATTCTTGAAGCTTCTGATACCAGCGTATTAAACGCCCGCTTAGCGGTTTTGTGGTCATCAGGGTCTGCAGATTATGGTGGTCTGAAGCCACTTCAATCTGGTGCTGTGCACCGCCGCAGTAGTGCCTCCATTGCGCAAATGCTGCGACTATAGCCAAGAGCTCCAGGTCACCCGCCCCATAGTGCGACTCAGCTGGACTTAGCTTTCGCGAGTAAAAGGCTATTGGGTGCCAATGGCTTTGCTTCAGCTCCTCCTTGGCTTGCTGAGATATGATACCAGCAATCCCAACCCCAGAGGCGTCTGTCTCTACCCTCAGGGGCTTGGTCTGGTCATAGTGCGCCAGCAATGGAGCAGTCGTGAAGGCAGCGCAAAGCACATGAAAAGCTTCACGCGCTTCCTTAGTCAATATAAATGAGCCTGAGAACTTTCCCGACTTGCTCCCCTTGAGCATGTTTGTCAAAGGTGCAGCAATCGCTGAGAACGAACAGATGAAGCGTCTGTAGAAGTTCGCGAAGCCTATGAACACCTGTATGTCCTTGAAGCTGGCAGGTTCTGGCCAATCCAGAATGGCTTGAACCCTGCTTGGTTCCATGGAGATGCCAGCAGGGCTAATCTTATAGCCGACAAAGTTCACCTCATGGGTATTGAACTGGCACTTCTCTAGCTTGACGTAAAGGCCGTGCTTTAGCAGCTGTGTGAGAACCCAGCGCACATGCTGCGTGTGCTCTGCTTCATCTTCTGAATAGATGATGATATCGTCCAAGTACGCAATGCAGAATAGATCTAGATTCTGTCGCAATGCGTTGTTGATATAACTTTGGAAGGTTGCAGGCGCGTTGGCTAAACCAAATGGCATGACCTTATATTCGAAGTGGCCGTAACGAGTGCGAAACGCTGTCTTCCACTCGTCGCCCTCCTTGATTCGAATAAGGTTGTACGCCGATCGAATATCCAACTTGGTGTAAATCTTGGCACTTCCCAGTCGGTCCAGTGCCTCGCTGATGAGCGGTAAGGGGTAGCGGTTCTTCTTAGACACCTTGTTCAGTCCCCTATAATCTACGCAAAGACGTAGCGAGCCGTCCTTCTTCTTGACAAACAAGACTGGTGCACCAGCGGAGCTTGTTGAGCGTTGAATGAAGCCCTTATCCAAGTTCTCCGCTATATAATCCCTTAAAGTCGCCAGCTCGGCACAATTAAGGTTATATAGTGGTCCCCACGGAGGTTGTCCCCCATCTAATTCAATGCTGTGGTCTTGCAATCCATGTGCTGGCAGTTCATTTGCTTTTTCCTTGGAGAACACATCCAGTAGGTCTGCGTAATCTGGCGGGACGTCCAAGAGCCCTTCTTGCGCATTGCTTGCGTGCGCGCAAAGGTGTGCTTGACTGAGGACATTGCAAGCAGTCTCCTCCACCTCTGAGATGTATGCTGCATAAATGGTGCTTTGCGCTGTCGCAGCGCAATCAAGGAAGTCCTCGGCGGTGGTAAAGCTGATATCCCCCACTGTTGCAGCAATTGCGTGACTTGGTGGAAGCAACCAGGTTCCATCTCGCCACCTTATTAAGGGATCATGCTTATACAGCCATGGCCAACCCAAAATGAGTTCATATCTGGCTATATCTGCGGCAATGAGGGTTTCGGCTTCCTCCAAGCGAGTTGCTTGCTTGTCTTCCATTCGAAGGACAACTTTCTGTCCCCCATAAGTCTGAATGCGCTGGCCTCCTAAGCTGTGCACTCGCATCGTGCCCGCTGGCTCCTCGTGATGGTCTTCTAAATCCAGTTCCTTGGCCAGAAGTTGAGATATAAAGTTCAAGGATGAACCTGAGTCAATCAGTGCAAGCTTTCGCGTCCAACCTGCTGGGCACTTGATATCCACTGGCAAGATAAGGTATGGTTGATCTGCATCAGTTCCCTTGCGACCTAGTAGTGCTGACGCGACGTCCACTAGGCCTGGCCTTTTGGGCCTTGCGGCTTGCCATGCTTGCTATAGCAGTCCTTCTCCCAGTGGCCCATTTTATGACAGTAACGGCATTCGTCCTTTGATTTATCTCGCGAGGCAAATGCTGCTTTACCGCGTGCTGACGTCTGAGATATAGGTGTCTGATTGGCGCTAGAGAGTTCGGTCCTTAAAGGGGTTGAGCTTCCTGACTTGAAGAATCCCCTTGATGCTCTCGATCGTGAACTGCTTCTTGACATCGAGGTAATAGAGGATGTGTTGCGCGCGTTGCGAGCAAGTCGTCCCTTATACTCCAGGGACTGTTCGCATTGCTGAGTCGCGTCAACCATTTCTACCCAAGTAGCAGGCTGCGGTCGTAATGCCACGACTTCTCCTGCTATCTCGGGGCGTAATGCCTGCTTGAAGTGAGCAATTCGAGCTCCCTCTTCAATTGGCGGCATGCGATCTAGCAGGCCCTCGACATAGGCAACAAAACTGGCCACTTTCTGGCCCGGCTTCTGGCTGGCGTTATGGTATTGACGCGCAGCCTCGTCGCTCCTTTGCGCCGCCGGTGATAAGTGGTCTTCCAGCAGTGCCTTAAATCCATCCCAGGTCGAAACTGTGTTGCCTGCTTGTTGTAGGCGCCGAAAGATGACCTCTTGAACTGGTGGTGCTAGGTACTGCTTACCCAAGGTGATCTGGTCGCTGTGGTGTCGATAGGTTTCCGGCATGGTTTCAAACACGAGCTCGCATGCCCTAATAAAGCCTTGTAACTCGCGATGATTTGTGGCAGCGTAAGTGGGTGGGTTCTTGACCATTTTACCCCTTTCGTCTTGCTTGCGACGTTTATGCTCCCTGTTCTCTTCCTCTGCATCAAATTCTCGAGCTCTGGAACTTTGATGCGTACTGATATCCGACGGCGTTCTCGCGGTCATAAAGCGTTGCATCATTGGTGCAACGTCCAAGTCCGGATCTGATCCTTGCTTCTTTGGAAACCCTTGCGCATATAGCTCCCTGAGAGCAGTGGCCTCACGCTCTAATTGCGCTACTCTCTTAAGCTGCTTCAGCTTTGCGATCTCTTGAACCAGGGCTTGTTCTTTATCTTCCATAGTCAACTCAGCGATGGGGATGTCTTGCGTCGTGCCTGCTTGCTCATCGCTGGACTCTGACATTGTCCCTTGTTCCAGTGTTTGTTGAAGTCCTGACAGGAAGGCTTCTGCTTGCAGCACTTGCGTGCTACCAGAGGATTCTGCGGAGGCAGAGGATTCTGGTTGGTTGCGGCCAGAAGGGTGTGCTTGCAGTGCTGAGTTGGTTCTGTGGCCAGAGGACTCTGGTTGCAGTACTGGGTTGTGGCCAGAAGACTCTGCTTGCAGTGCTGAGTTGGTTCTGTGGCCAGAGGATTCTGGTTGCAGTGCTGGGTTGGTTCTGTGGCCAGAGGATTCTGGTTGCAGTGCTGGGTTGGTTCTGTGGCCAGAGGATTCTGGTTGCAGTGCTGGGTTGGTT
>CADCWO010000017.1 GCA_902806435.1 uncultured Synechococcales cyanobacterium
TTTTAAAGTCTGTTGCCGACCTCGATGATGTTTTCGATACTTTGCTTAACCAGCACCTTGATTGCACTAGCCTGCTGGTTGAGGAACTGAGCGGTTCCAGGATCAAGGCTCTCGTAGTTGAAGGCAGAGCGAACGAGTGGATCAGGCATAAGGGGTGATAGAGAAGGAAGTAGGTGGGGATAAGGAAGAGTGACGGTGCTTCTATGTAATCTCTTATACAATCATCATCATAGCGTCCTCACACCTCATCGCCTTGGTCACTGAGTTTCCTAATCCTAAGCGATTGCAAGCAACTGTAGGGTCCACCTTGCTACTAAGTAAGAAAATCTCGCAGCGCAAAAGTGCTGCTGGTCTCTACTAGCTTGAATTTCCTGCAACCCCGCAACCAAAGAACTTCCCGGCTGAGTGTTACCGGGTAAGCTGGGGTCAACTCATGGCTATGGAAGCGCGGCGTTTACGGCGTCCAGCTTCAGCAGGACGAGGAGCGTGATCGCTTGGAGTCGTGTTGTAGGTGTTGAGGGTCTCCCCGCGTGCTAGCTCCTCTGGAGCAATGCGGCGCCTACGGGGTTTTAGGGATTCTGGCTCAGACATGCTAGGGAATTCTAGCTGGTTGCTGTGCAAGGGCGTGGCAATCTCTAGCTCTCTTACCAATGCTTTCTCTGTAACTACAGCAGCAGGAGCAGAGAGGGAGACCTTCTGTAGCCCCAGTACTTTTTTCGGCTTTGTACAACGGTGCTTAACCTGAGTTTGAGGGGCAGGCACTAGCGGCAGAAGAATAGGTTCAGGTTGGGTAGGTGCTGGTGTTGCTGCTCGAAGTTCCTGGAGCCGCCGTTGCTCAACTAGTTCTAAGTTGACACTTTGCATTGACCAGGCGAACTGGCTCTGGATAACAGCCTGGATCTGTGCCAGCAAATCTGCTTCCAGGTTAGTGAGGAAACTAGGACACAAAGCCTGACGAATGTGGTCTGGAATAACCTCTAGGAACCCTTGGGCAGCAGTTGTGGCAATACTCGTCGCAACGTTCTGCATTGTGTTCTCTTGCATAGCGCTTCTGTCGTTAAAGGTAGACTGCTTGCAAAACAGGTTAGCAAATATTGGTGAGCTGTCTAGAGGGTAGCGGGATCAATGTCCCTAGCTCGGAGTCTAGCAATCAGGTCTTCTCTGAGTTGCCGTTTCTCGTTCAGCTTTTTGCTGCTCTTGGTTTGCCCGTTGCTGCTCCTGCTGAGCCACTTCTACGGGCGTAGGAAGGCGATTGCTGCTCTGGCCAAACCAGTAGAGCCATTCCCTGGTCCAACCCTCATAAACCCCTTGTTCACAGTCGATGCCAAGCCTAATCTCCGGCATCCACACGGGGTTGCTAAGTTGCCGAACATACTCGTCATTCTCCAAGCGATAGACCTCAAAAGGTTCGTGCTTGTCCCGCTTCCAGTGCTCCGGGTTGTAGATGAGGTAATACAGCACTCCGATGTGAGCACACTTCGCTAGCTTCTGTTTATACTCGTTGCCGGAGGTTTGGGAGACTACCTCCAGGACCAGTTACGGGACGATGTAGTTCTCCTCCCACAGCACGTAACTGAGGCGTCCCCGGTGGCTCTTGCGCTGCTCTACACCTAAGCTGAGGAAGGCATCTGGCACGATGGCAGGTTCTTTTGGGTCGTAATAGAGGCCCATGTTGAAACCGAAAAATCAATCCTCTCGCTCTGCTCAGAGTAAGGCCAGAATCGCCCTCAGCAGGTTGGGGATCAGGATTTGCAGCTCATTATCCACAGGCGTATCGTCCGAATCGGGCAGTTCCTCAGCAGTCCGAAGGTGTTGCAGTGGGTTGTACTGGATCATGCGTCCTCCTGGGAAGTACTGAGTGTATAGTAGCTGATAGCGATCACTCAGGGTCCAGCAGGCCGAGCCGAAGCAGTTTCCTGGCAAGAGTATACACATCATCTTTACTACCAGTCTTACGAATTCCTACTGCTACAACAAAAACAGTGACTTTCTCCCCATCAACCTTGTAGATGATTCGATAGCGCTGTCCTACTGCTCGTAGGCTGAGATAACCACTCAGTTCTGCAATTAAGGGTTTACCCTGTAGCTCTGGATTTTCCGATAGAGCATCAATGCGCTCCCTGATTTTCTGGCGCACTCGACGGTCTGCTATTCCCTGCAATTGTTTTAGGGCAATGGGTTGGATGATGACCCCATAAGTCACAAGTCAAGCTCCTCTCTAGCCTGTTCCCAGGGGATTCCTTCTCCAGCCTTCATTTCTTTGATTCCTTGGCGCAGGAGTGCCATCAAATTCTCATCACCCAGAATTTCTAGGGTTTCCATCATTGATTCATAAAGATCCCAAGGCATCACTGCTAAAACAGGTTTTCCTCGCCGGGTAATAGCTATTGCACCAGGATTTTCTGCTAGCCGCTCTGGGAGTGAAGTCAACTCATGCCGGGCTTCTGTAATGGGAATGTCTTTATGCACGGTTCAAGTCTGTAACAACTGCTCTTTCAATTGTACATTTAGAAGAACAGTTGTTGCGCTAGCGGGGGATGCGAAGAACGACTTTGATCTCAGTCTCTGAGACTTCTAACACCTCTACGACTTCCCCTTTCCACTTCGGGTCTTGCTCATCTGGAGCAACGAGGCTAAGGAAGTCCCCAACCTGAAGCTGAGAGTGGGATTCGGCCACAGATTCAGCCTCAGAGGGGGCCTCTGCGATGGCCCAAGGCCGGTCGGAGACCACCACAGGAGATTCAGGATCTGGTTCATCTGCCCAGTCCTCGTCTAAAACTGGCTCAGGCTGCTGATTGTGCTGTTCAGGTGATAGGTCTAGCATAGGCTCTACCCAATTCGGCTTTAGAGTGAATCTTACCCCTTTGTGTCCTTCCACATCTACTCGCAACCAGCCGTCAGGAGTAAGCTGCCAGATCCTTGCTGTTTTGCCAGCCCAGTTGTCCTCACCATGTTGGCGACGCAGGATACGAACGCGATCACCTACCACAAACTTGGCTGTAGCAAACGAGCTTTGCTCTTTAGATATCCCCCCTTGAGGCTTTTCTGCTGGAGAATCTTGTGCTGGCGGCTCCGGCTCATCTTGGGAGTGGCCTTCTATTGTAGGGAGTTGGGTAGCAGGGGTTCCGTCTTCAATGACTTCAGCCCTGATATCAATAACTGGCTGTTCAGACTCATCATTTCCTTGGTCTTGATAACGTGAGACGATGGCCCGGGCTGTGGCATAAGTAATAGCTTCTCCTTGACTGGCTCTCTCTAGGGCTTCTTGGCGGGCTTCTTCAGAGGTAGAGGGTTTGGCTAGGTGATAAAGGGCTGAGGCAGCTATATTTAGATCCGCCAAATTGGCAGATTTGAATTGTCGCGTTACCTGCATAAACCTATTTGCAGTTCGTAAGCTCCAGCCAAACTCAGCGCTTACCCATTGCTCAAAGTTGCCATGTCCAAGTTTCTCTTTAACTTCTAGCAGCTTCTCGCCAATGTCAATGATGTCTTGAGCAGTGCGACGGATTAAATCCTTAATTTCAGTAGTGTGACGCTGGACAATAATTCTTGTTTCAAAATCGAAGCCAGAATAATTGAAGCTAACCCCTTTAGAAGCGCCAGAGTCAACTACTGATTGAGACCGTATTGGCAGGATCATGTATTCTCCATACATCTTTACAAAGAGTTACAGCCAGATTTAGGCCTTTTGAAGTATCAGCAAGTAGTGTGTCTCTAACCTTTCTTGAAAAACAAACTCCAGGACTCTAAAACTGCTGCTAGTAAACTTGCCAGCATCGGAATCAGGTAAGTAGGGCTATGAGAAAGAAAAGTGAACTATGGCCTAATAACTTACATCTTAGATTGGTAACTATAAATTGTCAATTATTAATTGTAAAGCGTTCTTAGTTTACGATTAGGTGATGAAGTCTGCGTATGAAAAGGATGAAAGTATCAATCACGATAGACATTCCGAATTTAGAAGAGGTGTTGCGGGGTGCCCGCAATAAACTCGATATGTCTCAAAATGACCTGGCTCATCGAGTTCATTCTCAAGGGATGCGAATCACTGCTCAGAACATCCAGAGAGTCGAGTCTGGAGAAACAAAGACACTGCCTTATGAAACTTTGCAGAAGATATGTGATGGGCTAGGACTGGATCTTGATAAAGAACTACGAGAAGCTTGTCAGGTTCAGCTTCCATTTCTAGAAGCAGGGGATGAGAAATAGATACAGTATGTTGAATTCAATTCGTTAGCCCCTCTGTTCAATGCCCCTTTTGTCCGCGGGACTTCATTCTGATCCTTGGAAGTCGAGTTAGAACAAAACGCCCAATTCCCAAGAGACCAGTGATAACACCTGGTCTCTTTTTAATTAAGGTTGAGACAGTCTAAAGCAAACAATTACTAGTTGGCAATTAAAAGTTGGTAATTTACACTTTAAGTGTGTTGAGAAAAGTAACCATCTTACAAACTAAATGCAAGGTTGCCTCAAGACTAAATAGCACTAAGACAACTGAATCTGCTGAACTAACTTCCAGACGAGCCGATGCAAGCAAGCCCTTGAAGCAGGGCGGGTGTAAATCCCTGACTGAAAGCACCTAAGGAAAAAAGTAAAGATGAACAACGACCAATCCCTAACATCCCAGCTCTACGTTGAAGCGCTCAAGCGCTTGCTGAAATCCAATCCAGAGAGAGCAGCAGAACTAGCGGTCAATATCCTTAAGGATTATCTGGAGCAGGCGAGGATGAACTCAGCCCTTCACATCGAGAATGAGCGGCTGAAGGGGCAGCTTCAGGGCAAGCAGCGCTCACCGCAGCTCTTTCCTTTACCTAGGGTTCCTGCAAATCATGTATGTAAAACTTAAATATACATGAAAAACTTGGGGCCTTGTTCCTCCAAGCAAAGAGCCAGAGCCTCTGCTTGTTGTTGTGCCGGAGCGGGAATCATGTATGCACTACCAAAACGTATATGAAGCAGGAGACTCACTGCATGGAAGAAGCCCTTGCCCATCTGGACCAAGCAATCCAAAGCCTTCAGCAGGAGATTCTCAGGCTAAGAAAGCAAGGGGTCAGGGCAGGGGCAATTGAGTCCTATCCACGCGGGGAACGCACCTACTACAACCACACGTACTACGAGAGAGGCAGACCCATCCGGCGGTATCTACCTCTGAAACAAAAGGCCCAGGCTGAAGCAGAAGATCCAGCGGAGACGACAGGTAGAGCAGCTAGAAGCGGCGATTGCTCTACTAGAGCAGGCACGACAGACTATCCAGGCCTAGATTGCCTATGAAGGGTTTTTGTGAAATTATATGTCTCAGCCGATTAAGGCAACACCTGGATGTTTGTGAGGCTATTAGATCATCTCAATCAAGAAGGCTGGCCCTAAGCGTACTTCAAGGGTAGCTAGGCAACCCGTATTCTTTACCTACTGGACCACAACTATTTTAAGCTTGCGGCTAAGGCACAATGGGCTTTGTTCTCCTCCTGAGCTCTCCCCGCTGCTGTAACTGCCAAGCTTGTGTCTAGCTGATCACAAAGTTTAATCCACAAAACCAGCCTGGATTCTCTAGTTCTAGGACTTTCTCATTATCAAGGAGACGCATCATGAAACCTTTGCAAGCATTAGACTGCTACCTGCTGGTGACGATCCACCACGCAGGCCGTATTTCGACCTGCCAGTTCCGGGAAATCGCCTGTAACCTGGGCACTTCTATCACCAACGTCCAGAGGTCACTTGATTTTTTGGTAGCTGCAAAGCACGTCCGCATGACCAGCAGCTTCACACAGGCATTGATGTGCCCCCCGAAGGGCTAGACCGAAAAATTGCAAACAAATTGGACAAACAACTATGCAACTGACAACAAATCGTCCTCTAGAGCAGGAACAAGCCAGCTCTGATCTGGTGCGTACCTACCTGCAAGAGATTGGGCGCATCCCTTTACTGACCCATGAGCAAGAAATCGTCTACGGCAAGCAGGTCCAGCGAATGATGCACCTGTACGAGATGAGGACAGCACTCACGCAGCAGCTAGGGCAGGAGCCAAGCCTTGAGACATGGGCGCAGGCCACAAACTTGAGCCTGAACGAACTCAACGCTGCTGTGATGAGCGGTCACACAGCCAAGCGCAAGATGATCGAGGCAAACCTGCGCTTGATAGTATCGGTAGCCAAGAAGTACCAGAGGCGGGGGATGGAGCTGCTTGACCTGGTGCAGGAAGGCACATTGGGTCTGGAGCGGGGGGTGGAGAAGTTCGATCCGACTAGAGGTTATAAGTTCTCCACTTACGCCTACTGGTGGATCAAACAAGGCATTACCCGCGCGATCGCTCAGCAAGCCCGCATGATCCGTTTGCCTGTTCATGTCACAGAGAAGCTGAACAAGATCAAGAAAGCACAGCGACAGCTTACTCAGCAGCTTGGCCGGACTGCTACTACTACTGAGATAGCAGATGCTCTAGGCTGGCCTGCCGAGAAGGTACGGGAATGTTTGGAACAGGCTCGTCAGCCCATTTCTTTAGAACTGCGGGTTGGAGAAAATCTAGACACGGAGCTGGGCGAACTACTAGTGGATACCAGCGCAATGCCAGAAGATTATGCAGAGCAATCTGCTCAACGGGCGCACCTGGAAGCAATGATGGCTGAACTGACTCCCCAGCAGCAACAAGCACTGAGCTTGAGGTTTGGCCTTAACGGACAGCCAGAACATACCTTGACAAAAGCAGGGCTGTCTATGGGAGTGAGCCGAGAGCGCGTTCGGCAGTTAGAGGCATCAGCACTCAAGAAGTTGCGGCGGATGCAACAGCCAGAACTGTTAAACACAAAGGGGGCAAAATTATGAAGCTACTAACTACCTATTCGATTAACCCTGCCGATGACTTTATCCTCAACCAGCTTGCCCCTCAGCTGTGGCAATTGTCCCGTGAACAGCTTGCTGCCATAGCGATTGCTGCTCTATTTGAGGGATATGAGCCTGCTTCTATAGATTTCGACTACTGCTGCTCATCTCCATCTGGTCGCTTCGAGGAATGTGTCGTCCTGCTCCAATTACTCTCCCTGGCTGGCAAGCTTGCCCTGTGTCGAGCAATTCTCGAACACCTCACGATTGTGGAGATGGCGGGTAAGAGAGAAGGGATCTCAAGATCAGATAACTTCTGCACTTTGGCTGTACTTGCAGCTAACTCGGAGGTATAGAAGATGCACTGGACAGTACAACAGTTAGAAGCAGCGGATGGAAAGTACCTCCTTTTCCCAGAGAGCAAGAGTGCCCGTCTGCTGCGCAAATCTGGAAGGGGCTGGAAGATCGGTGTGGCGCGAAAAGCCATCTCTACGCAGGTGGCACTGCAATTTCTCAACTACCAGCAGGTGAGGCTGGCAATTGAAGACGAAAGTATCCATATTTGATGCGAGAAAATAGATGAACGCGATTAATTTGAATGAGCAGTACAATCTACTGTCCCTCTGGCGTTTGGCTGAGGATGGACGGTGGGAACTGGTCGAGTTGCTCGTCCTAGCAATGCAATCTATCGCTGCCGCCACGATGCGGAAGGTAGCCTCTATGCTTTCTTGCCGAGCTTTTGTCCTGCAAACAAGTACGGGGAAAACAATATGAGCATTCCGTACCTGTGAAGCCACGCCAAGCAGCTTCACTTCGGCATAATGCCTAACCCAGGCACAAGCCCCGTGATGTCGAACCCTGGTGTTAGTGCTGCGACTATCAGCAGGGCGAAGCTTGCGCGCCGCTTAGCGGTCGCTGTGATGAGCCAGGTAGTAAGGAAATGAGGCATATCACAGAGGGAGGGGAAATAGTAACCTTACATCATACAAGGTTATCGCCTGTGTCCCCACCCGCTGCATTGGCTATACAGCGGCATTAGTCAGGCTGATAGAAGATCTCAACGATTGCCTTGGGCTTTCGGGAGCGATCCCATTTCCTGGCAGCACTTTATCAGGCTGGGATTCCTCAGTGGCAACACTCGATTCAACCTTTAACCCGTGAAGCTCTATTTCCTGCCCCACCGTTTAGCAATAATCTTCATCCGAGCTTGATATTCACGCGTTTGTAAGCCTGACACTACTCAGAAATTGCCCCGAATGATTGTTTGAACTCCCGCAAGTATTCGGTAGCAAGTTCAGGAGATTCCTGCATCTTTTGAAACAAATTGACTAGTGGTTTCAATGGTGCATTAAAGGTTAAATGAAAACCATCAGGACCTTTGACTTCAAAAGTCTCAACCCTATCATCAATTTTTTCTGGATTATCTACTTTAATACTAATAACCTGAATGTAGTCTTCCCTTTTAGCCTTTTGTATGTCATGTTTCATTGTTTTAGCCTCCTGAGAAAGTAGCTGAATCAACGATCACTTGAATGGATCTACTTAGCCCAGTACAAACGAGTTCTCGTGTCTCAGGATCTTCTTTGATCTGCTCAAATAGAGCGGGCAAAACGTAGGAGGGGCCCTTCAGCCAGATGCATAGAGGAATTTTAAGAGTCTGTGCGTCGTCTAGAAGCTGTGGCTCATACCACTCAACCTTGGAGATGTGTATTTGAGCGCTGAAGGGTTCTCTTGCAAGTTTGGTTTGTTCAGCTCCTTTGTGGGACTCAACTGCTGGAAGTGAGACAAGTTGTTGATTCGGCAGACTCTCTTCCTCTGGGCTGAAGCGGGTTGTTGAGCCTTGGGCAGAGATTGATTCAGCGCAGATGTCAATAGTTACTAGTGAACCAGAGAAAGTTGGCTGAGCACTGATTGGATATAAAGCAGGCAAGGCCTTCTGTGATATGGGCTTAACTGTGTTGCTTTGTTTAGAACTGGCAGAGGGCTTGTATTTGTTAGCAATTGCCTTTGCTTCGGCATGAGTGATATGCTCCCCTTGATAGGCTCTATCTAAAGCTTCCTGCCTTGCTTCATCAGGAGTTGAAGATTTAGCAAGGTGACAAAGCGCTGAAGGAGCGATATCCAAATACGAAAATTTCTTCAAATACGAAAAATCTTCGTATTTGAAGACTTCGGCCACTCGCATGTAGTTTTGAGCCGTCCGGCTTGTACGTCCAAACTCTGTCTGTAGCTAGTTTCCAAAGCAGCCATGTCCCAGACGGTTTTTCACCTCTATCAGCTTCCGGCCAGCTTCAATAATATCTTTAGCTTGGGGCTTGATTAGCCCCTTAACCTCATTACTACATTCCTGCACCAGCACACGAGTTTCAGGATCAAGTGAGGTGTAGTCAAAGGATAGGGATTCTATAGTTGTTGTCTCCTCTAGTGGCCCTTGCGTTAGGTCTAGTTGATGTATAAACATAAGTGACTCCCTCCCCTTACTCACACTATTGAATCCCTTTCATAGACAAACTGAACTTCTGTTACCTACTGATTCAGCCCATCACACTACAGCTTTACACTACCTTATAGACTTATTGACCAAAAATCAAGGTTTTAACAGTTTGCTTGAGAAAGGAATTATTTAAACAGGTCAAAAGTATAGGCTGACTAGTAGATTTAATCATAAATTAGTTTGGCTATGCAGATAAGTTGATGAAGTTCATTCCCTCTTTCCAGCCGATATACTCTATATAGCCATATAAGTTCTATTGCTACAGCGATGCCTTCCCTCACCCTCGACCAGGTTACTCAAGCATTGGATTGGCTGTCTCTTTTAGAGCGCAACAAGCGGTTGACCCGAGGAGAGCAGGTCGTTCTAATGGCAGTCTGGAACGGCTTGAAGTATGAGGAGGCAGCAGAGCGTTCAGAGCTTGAGTTAGGCTACCTGGAAGGAGTTGCTTCCTTTGAGCTGCGTGGGTTTATTGCCCAAACCCTCAACAACGGCAAGCCGATTAGCAAGCGACAACTGCGTCGGTTGCTAGAGGAGCAATCGTCAACTCTGTTGAGCTTGGTAGAGCAACGAGCCAGCAAGGAGCTATCCGCTGTTCGGACCACGCAAGCCTTGGCAATTATTCGGAGGACAACCGCCTACCATCCCTGAGTTCTACGGCAGAGCCGCAGAGCTAAAGGTACTACAGCATTTACTGCAAGCCAAAAGCTGTGTCAGTGTGGTGGGACCGGCGGGTATCGGTAAGAGTGCCCTGGCAGCACAACTGCTCCAACAGAGTGCTCCCGCTTTAGCCGGTCAGTTTGATTGTATTGTCTGGAAGTCCATTTTTTATGCTCCACCCCTGAAGGAGTTGCTGGGTGAGTTAAACCTACTGCTGAGCACCTATCTCCAGCTTGAGCCTTCTACTTCCCAATCTTTGCCGGAGCAGGTTTCACAGATGATCAGCTACTTGCGCTCTGGGCGATGCTTAGTTGTCTTAGATTCAGCCGAGACCTTGTTGCAGGGGAACCAGACCAGCTTTAGCCCCTATGGAGGTCAGAATGCTGCCTTTGGACAGTTTCTGCGGCGATTAGCTGAGGAGCAGCTCCCCAGCCGCCTGCTCCTCCTCAGCCGCAAGCCCTTTCAGGATATAAACCGCTTTGCCACGGCAGGCAAATCCACCGCTCAGATGTTGCTGAGAGGGCTGGAGCAGAAAGATACTCAAGGATTTCTGCGTAGCCGCAAAATTGCGTCTCAGCCAAGCTGGGGTGACCTGGTGAGTCTGACCCGGGGGAATCCTCATCTGCTGACTCAGGCGGCGAATCGGATTCGGGAGTTTTTCGGGGGAGAGGTGAACCGGTTTATTCGCTACTCCATTACTTTAGATCCCTACTTCCTGGAAGCTCTAGAGGGAGAATTTGGTCCTGCTGGCTCATCTACAGCTGGGGAGCGGTGGTTAGTGGTGCATTTGGCGGACCAGATCCAGCAGGGTGCGGATCCAGTTCCTGTCTCAGCCCTGCTCAATGCCTGGCAGCATCAGCACCAAGAGGCTAGGTCAAGGACTGAACTTTGGGCAGCGATTGATGTGCTTACCCAAGCGGCCCTAGTCGAGAAGGTGAAGGAGAAGCCGGAGATCCATCTGTCTCTGGCCCCACTGATGAAGAAGTACGTTGCAGAGCGGGAGGAGATCAGGGCTTACCTAGCAGGGCACTCTCAGTGAGCTACTGTATCAATTTCCAATGCAAAGAGCGTCAGAATCCAGACCATCTCAAGTGCTGTCGCTCTTGCCACACGCCTTTGCAAGTTGGGGTTGCACAGCAGTATCGCTTGCTCGCTCCGCTCCATCTCAACAACTCCTTCAGGTCTACCGAAGTGTTTGTGGCTGAAGGCGGGGGTGCACGTAAAATCATCAAGGTACTGCTACCTCAAAACAGGGCTCAGGTTGAGCGCTTTGAGCGAGAGGCGCTGCTGCTACAAATTCTTCAACACCCAGGCATTCCCCGCTCTGACCTTGATGACTATTTCATCGTGACACCCCCAGGGTCTGCGTTTGAGCTCCACTGCATCGCCATGGAATTTGTCGAGGGCAAAACCCTGCAGGAGTGGGTAGAAAAGAATAGAAGCGCCTCTCAAGCGCAAATTCTTGACTGGCTGACTCAACTAACCGATATCCTGAAGGTCGTGCACACGCCTGAGTTTGACTATGAGCATAGCTATGTCCACTGCGATATCAAGCCTGACAACATCATGCTACGCCCTGATGGACAGCTGAGCTTGATTGACTTTGGGCTGGTGACAATCGTCGGGGAAGACATCGCTAAGGTCACAGCGGGGACTGCTGGCTATATCGCTCCTGAGCAAATTGACGGTACTCCTGTTCCCCAGTCTGACTTTTACTCCCTGGGCCGGACGATGATTTATCTGGCAACCGGAGTGCCTCTGAATGCTCTCCCCCACGACCTGAAGACCGGACAACTGGTTTGGCGTACCCAGGCCCCGCAGATTGATAAACCCCTAGCGGAGCTATTAGATCAACTCGTGTCTCCGGCTTTGGGAGTACGCCCCCTCAACGCTAGCCAGCTTCTTGAGGCACTAGGGCAAATCCCTGAGGAGATCCGAAAGCTCAGGCGGCAGCGTCTCCTGCCTTATCTCTATGGAGCTGTAGGGATAGCTGTGGTGATTGTTAGTTTTATGTCGTATCGCTGGGTGATGGCGGGTGTGAATTATCGTTTGGGCCTGGAAAGCCAGATCCAAAGACAGCTTGAGAATTCGAGAAAGTACTTGGAAAAGTCGATTGAACTGAATGCGAGTTCTATCGATACCTATAATTCCCTAGCTCTAACCTGTCAATTGCAGGGAGACAATATCTGTGCGATTCAACAGCATCAGAAAGCCCTGAGCCTTGACCCTGCTTCCTGGAAAGCCTACAACGGCCTGGCAAACGTATTTGATGCATTGGGTGAATACAGCTTAGCGGAAAACCAGTACATCCTGGCGATGAAATATAACCACGAGCGTACTGCCTTAGCGATCAGCAATCTCTCACGCCTCAAGAACAGAGCCAAGCAATATAATGAAGCAGCTGAACTAGCACAACAGGGACTAGAGCAGACAAGTGACCTGGCGCAACAGGCGGTCTTGCTAAAAAATCAGGGGTGGGCCGAACTAGGGTTGGGGCTGCTCCAGCAGGCAGACGGACATTTACAAGCTTCACTTCAAAAGGAAAAAGAGGCGCTCCAGGAGCAAACAAACAACACAAACTCACAAGAAGCGCTCAGAGCAGATGCTTATTGTCTCCTGGCCCAGGTTCAGGAGGCTAAACAGCAAGTTAAGCAGGCAAAGCATTCCTGGAAGCAATGCCTGCAGCACAAGTCTGAAAATCCTGAAGTAGAAGTTTGGCGAAATCAGTTCATAGACAGGGTTTTTCAACATGATTTACCAAGATAATCGTTGCCACGCCATCCTTTATACTGAATCTGGCGTGTCTTGTAATCTCACTGCTAGAACTCCTGCGACGGTGCCCCTTTGATCAGACAGAGTGTAACAAACAGAAGTAAGTTAGCCTTTATTTTAAGTGCCCTCTTTCTCAGCCCTACGGCTGCTGTAGCTCAAGCCTCACCTGGGAAACATTGCGTGCCGCTTGCGCTGATTCTCACCTCAAGTGGGGATCGGCAGTTAGCTGGCAAAAAAGTGATCTGCCAAGGAGAGCCACTTCCCGCTGCTGGGAATAAGGTCAGCCTTTTGTGTTCCGTCACGGGGCAAGTGCTATCTCTAGCTGAAATCCGGTGGCGGCCCAAGCGTTGCAGAGCAAGCGACCTGACACTCATTCCTTGTGCCCCCACTAGTCGGGTTCAGTGTCGTAGAAATAGGGGCACGCAGGAGGCGAAAGCACCAACACTACTTACCCCCTACGGCAGTACGCTACTGGACAGGCGGCCGTTTTTCGCTTGGCGGGCTGTGCCTGGAGCAAGGCGCTATTTCATCCAAGTCCGTAGTCGAGAACAAGGCTGGGCTACCTGGGTTGATAACGCTTCTTCTATGAGCTATCCTGCGGACAAGCCGGATTTGGTAGCTGGCAGTAGTTATACCGTAAGCATCTACGCTGCTCAGGGGAATGCTTTGCAAGAACCCAGCACCACCCGATTGAGTATCTTTCCCAACGAAGAAGCTCAGCAGCTTCAGGAATTGGTTACCCAGATCAAGCGCCTAAACTTACCTAAAGATGAGGAAGTATACCTGGGTCTTGATGCAGCCTACAGTAATCGTGGCTTAATGATGGAGTCGGTTCAGGCCTTCCAAGAGCGCTTGAGAGAGGGCAGCCGTAATCCAACGATTTATAGGACTTTAGGCGATCGCTATCTTCAGGCGGGTTTTTCAGCCAAGGCCAGGGTTCAGTATGAAACAGCCGCCAGAATAGCCGAGGTGACGGCTAATCAACCTGAGCTTAATAAAGCAGAAGCAAGGCTGAGACTGGTCGCTCAACTTCAGAATGCTCCATGACAGTAACTTAGCTTTATCTTTACTCTCACCACAACCAGGGTGGGGAGAATATCAACCCCCCGCAACCACAAAGCCTGCCCAGAAAAATGGCGATGCATAGTTAGGATTGTGTCTTAGAGCAAGCTGGGCGTTATGCAAAGCTTCAGCAGGGGGTTTTCCAGCTCCTAAACTCTGGTAAAACTGCCGCATCAACTCTGGGGTGGAGTCCTCATTCACTAGCCACAGAGAAGCAAGAGTGCTCCTTGCCCCAGCTTGAACCGCGACTCCTGCCAGGCCGAGGGCGGAGCGCTTATCCCCCTGGGCAGTCTCGCAGGCACTCAGAACCAGTAGTTCCAAGGCTGATCGGCCTCCCCCCCTGCTCCTGAGTAGCGAACTGAACTGAATCAGATTAATCGGTTGGTCCCAAGCCAAGATCGTAGTTTTAGCAGGGTCTGAGCTAAACTGCCCATGAGTTGCTACATGAACAATAGGAAACTCTCTAGAGGCGATCGCTTCTCCTAACCGCTTGCGCGTGAACGCCTCATTCAGCAGTTTTGTTCCATCAGTTGTTTGGTCAATGCCCGTGATTTCTGTCGCTACTTCTGGCAGTGGCTCCAGTCTTTTGGGAGCCTGAGCAGATTGGAAGCTAGGTGCAGCTTGAGAGAGCCCAGCTAGTAAAACCTGTGGGCGGCGCGCAATAGGCAGCTCTGGTTTCAGTAGCTGTGAACTCAGGCTCAAGGAGGTGATGTACTGCTCTGCCAGGTATGATTCTCCATCATGAAGCACTCCCATCGGCAGCTGCTGTAAGGCGCTATCTAAGGTAAATACGAGTGTCCCCGACTGGGGTAGATAAGCCTTAGCAGGGGCAATCAATTTCGTGTAAAGTGCCTGAGCTGCGGGTAGAGCAGCGGACTCAGGCAGGTTGATAGCGTTGTCACTATGGAAGAAGGTCAGCAAGCGGTCTAAATCGTCGTTGGCAGCCTCCGCATCAGCACTATAATGGTGAAACTTGTTGTCCGGGCCTCTGAGAATTACCTCATAGCGATCCTGCACATTGAGAATATAGAAATAGGCAAAATTTGATTTTGCTGGATGAACCTGCTCTAGGGAAGCTGAGGCCAGCCTGCCGCACTGGAGGTAGTTTTCCAGCTCTGCTAGGCGAAGTTGCTCGTTGACGCGCAGTACCTCTTTCAGATTTTGATCCAGATTTGGGCTTGGGTTGTCCAGGAGCAAGCGCATGTAGTGCTTGTAAATAGGTTCAACTGTTTCTCTAAAAGAAAACTGAAAGTCTGGATTAGAGGAAAGGAGAGTTTGGCGCACCTGGTTGAGGCTGGCGACCGCCCCTTGGTAGTGCCCTCTAGCTTGAAGTATCTGTTTCTGTTGTTCATACAGGTGCCCCAGCCGTTGCTGCCATTGGTAGGCCAACTCAGGTGCGTCCCCTCCTGTTGCGCGGCTCAAAGCCACTTTATACTGCTGCTGCGCCAGGAAAGTGTGATTCAGTTGACTGTAGAGGTCTCCCATTAACCCCGCTGCGGTGGACTCCAAGCGCCAGTTTTTCAACTCTCCAGCACTCTTCAGGGCAGTGTTGGTATAGTTCAGGGCAAGCGGTGCCGCTCTTAAGCCATTTTTGCCAAACAGCCTTGCCAGTTCAGGATTCTGTTCAATCTTCAGCAGACTGCCTGCCAGGTTCAGGTGGGCATTTGCTGCATCGATGGCCGGCAGTTTTGATAGGTCCGCGCTTAGCAGTTTTTGGATCAGGGGAATAATCTGAGGTGGCAACTGCTGGTGAAGGGTGTCCAACTCAGGTATATCAAAGGGTGCTTCTGATACCGTCCACTCATTTAGATCCAATAGCAGGTTCAGCTGATTCAGTTGTGCTGCTGTGGCAATAACTGGAGAACTGCCCGCTTGCCGGACAGACTGGTAGAGGCTAAGGGCAGAGCGGGCTTTTTGAATGGCGGCTTGCAGGTCCGGCTGTTGCTGAGACCCTCGCCAAAGATCCTGGGCTTGTTTGTAGTAAGAGCGGTGAGTATTAGCAAGGCTCAAGCGAAGGCCGCTCGCATCAACCTTGAGGTGCTGCGCTACTGTTAACCCCTGCTTGAGGGCAAATTGAGAGGCTTCTAGTTGGCTGAGCTGCCGGAGCACGTCGCCTAGATTCCGCAGCCCCAGAAGCTGTACACGGGAGTACTGCTCAGGCTGGAGGGTCTGGAGAGCCTGTATTTGCGATGGAGACTTTTGAAAGCCGACTAAAGAGGGGCATGTTGTACTGCTCAGTCTGAGTGCTTGAGCTAGGGTCTCACAGGCGCGAGGATACTGCCCTAGAGCCTGCATCGCTAAGCTCTGATTGATTAAGCTCCCGATTACTCCCTCACTATCATGCAGTTGTTGATAGACCTGAGCGGCCTGCTGCCAGGAGTCAATAGCGGCAGCAGGGTAGCCCTGAACCAACTGTTGATGGCCTCTGTCGAGAAGAATCTGAGCCCGTTGGCTCGATGATTCAGCCTTCGTGAGCTGGCCTTGGGCAAGAATCATCACCAGCACGGCCAGGCTGAGACACAAATACTTTAGAACAACTCGTAGTTTATTTGGAAGCTTAAGGAATTGCCTCGCCATGCGTCTTCAGGCTCCGAGAAAGTGACCAAGGGGACAGCGGCATCCAGCCGTGCTGAAAGGTGATCGCTTAGGTTGTATTCTAAGCCGACGCCAGTTGAAAACAGTGCGTGGGATGCAGGTGAGAGTGTTCCAGTACTACCCCAGACAACGCCTGCATCCAAGAAAGGAACTACCCGTAGAGCGCCGAAGCGCTGGGTAGAGAGGATAGGCACACCTAGCTCAACGGAGGCGAGGAGGCCGTTGTTCCCTAAGAAGCCTTGCTCTCGGTAACCCCGCACTGTTGTGGCACCCCCAATCACAAACTGCTCCAAAGGCACGAGAGGCCGATCAGCTAATTGAATTGAGCTGCGTGTCAGGAGTGTCATCTTGTTGGGTAGCGATCTCAACCAGATACCTTGTCCCTGCCAGCTAAAGAAGTTGCTATCAGGGGGATGAGGGTTAACAGTAGCATCCAGCGCCCCTATCCCAAAGCTAAACTGAGAGCGGACGAACACAACCTGCTTGCTCCTGCGCTGTGCATACTCCTGGAACAAGCGCAGCGTTGAGATGCGCGTTCTGCCCTGAGCATCAGCTCCTACTGAGAGTGGACGCGGGGTGTTCAGCAGTGTCGTCTCGCTTTCTTCACGCGAAGCAACCACTCCCACAGCAACCTCCTGAGTACCCTCTGCGGTAGCTTGACGAATCAGGGGTTGGCGCACGCTTAAGTTATAGGCACGAGCGGCAGAGGTGAGGTCCAGTTGGCTAAATGGCTCCTGAACGACATGGCTGTTGACATTGCTGAAGGCAAGCTGAACGGTGCCGTTAGAAGTATTGAAGGGAATTGTGATCCGGGCATCTTCTTGATTGCTGCCGTTCGTATTGCGATAGGTCAAGCTGAAGCGATCTCCCACTCCTAACAAACTATTGCCATCTAGCTGTACTCCCCGTTCCAAGGAGCCGACTGCAGGAGAGCGATTGTTATTGAGGAAGATTGCAACCCTCACCGGAGGAGCCGCTTCCACTTGAGCGTTGAGGATGCGTGTACTTTCATGGGTGCCAGGTAGTAGTTGGACTGCAATCTTCTGGATTAGCGGATCGACCTGAAGCAGTAGTACGCGCTCAGACAGGCGGTTGACATTCAGCACAGCAGAGGTAGCAGCCCTCAAGCGCGAACGGACGTAGTTGCGTATCCGAGGGCTACCCGTGATGTTGATGGCCTCAACTTTGCCCTCAATGATCTGGAGCGTTATCACGGCTCCCCCAGCTTGTTTGATTCTAAAGTTTTCCGGCAGTTCCAGTACCCTAGCTCTGGAAGTGATGTACCCCCGCTCAATGTAGAGGTTTGTGACGGCATCACGGGCTTTGAAAAGATCGTCAAAGCTAAGCTCTTTCCCCGCGAAAGGAGCCGTTACTCGCTCTAGATCTTGAGTGCTGATGATGGTGTTGCCTGCGAAGCGAAACTTTTGGACGTAAATGTTACTAGGAATGGCTTCTTTGGACAGAGGTGTGGGGAGTGGAGGAAAGATTAGGGGTGAAGGTGTGGGTGATGGCAGAGAGGGAAGTGGCAGTGGTCGTGGTGGCGGCGGTAGCGTTGGTCTTGTCTGTGCCTGAAGCGAATTAATAGGGAAAGTCCAGGCAAAGCAGATGATGGCTGCTGCCAGCGAGGGATTATAGAATGATTTCACGAGCGATTAGTCAAGGAACGAATTAGCGGCAAGTAGTAACGATGGGAGAGGGATGAGGGACCGCTTCTGGCACCCGAGAGACGATTCGGACAGTTCCATCCCCATTAGGAAGCCACCCTTGAGCTTCCGGCATATCATCAAGGTCAGCCAAGCTTAGAGGTTGCCGCACAGATTGAGCCACTTGTAAGCTTGGTTGATGACCGCGCCATCCGGCATCAGGGCTAAGGACATCTGTAGGGCTTGGAGGTAGTCCCCCTGGCCCAGTAGTCACAAAAGAGGCCTCTTTGGCTGAGGTTCCACCACTGCAAGCAATCTCAACCTTAGGGATTTGCGGACCCTGCACGGGTTGGACAGTAGCGCGACTAAATTCTGTTTGGGAAGTATTGATGTTGACGGTCCCACTTAGCTGAGGGGTGCCACCTTTAGCAGTAACCTGACTATCAGGGGACCGAAAATAGCCTTCGGTAGTAATGGCTACCTTTCCGCCTTTTCCCTCCTCAGCGTTTGCTGAGATTTGACTATTGTTTAGTAGTGTAAGCAGGGTTACGTTAAAAGTGATATTACCACCGTTGCCTTTCCTTCCTGCTTCAGTGGAAACCAAGCTGTTATTGAGTAATTGAAAATTGCCATCTTCAAGCGTGATATTTCCGCCATTCCCATTGGCCGTGGAGGCAGCTATTTTTCCATGATCTAGCTTAGTTATTGCTGAGCCAATTACAATATCTCCTGCATTTCCGGTTCCTCCGTTAATAACACTAATAATTGCGTTATCTGAAACAGTTAAGTACTTAGTATTTATACCCACACTGCCAGAGTTCCCGCTAGGAACCCTAGGAGAGCCAAAAAACTCTTGAAGATCAAGATTTGCCTTACTAACCGATGCACTTATAGTACTAGGGGCCTCTTCGGGATAGCCGGGTAAGAAGCCACTTACCTCTACAGACTCACGGGAAATAATAGAGATATTTCCTCCATTACCAGCTCCTAAAGAGACAGTATTAACAGAGGCTCCATCTTTAACTGCCAATCTGGATGT
>CADCWO010000018.1:0-3234 GCA_902806435.1 uncultured Synechococcales cyanobacterium
AGATGCGGTAATGAACACGTTATGCGAGGGGTTGAAGCGGCTCATCGACCTGCCAGAGCATTTACAGCGATTATTGCTTGAGTAAGCCACAATTTGATAGCCTAAGCGAGTCTTGCAAGATCAGGAACTAGCTGCTCATGCCTGCTCCTCTGTCTATTGATTTACGGCAAAGAATTATCGCTGCGTATGAGACGAAAGAAGGATCGCAACGACAATTGGCAAAGCGATTCAAGGTGAGTCTATCGTTCATCAGAGATTTGATGCGACACTATCGGGAAACCGGAACCGTGCAACCAAAACCTTACGGGGGAGGAGCAGTTGCCAAGTTAGGGAAAGAGCAGTTGCCCATCATTGCAGCCTTAGTTACGGCTCAACCGGATGCCTTCCTCAAAGAGTTGTGTGAACGCTTTGCTCAACAAACTGGGGTAGAGGTGAGCGTATCGACCATGCAACAAGCTGTGTGCAAGCTCAAGCTCAGCGTCAAAAAAAACACTGATTGCGGCTGAACAAGACACGCAACGGGTCAAGGATCTGCGGTTTGCTTATCGCCTGTGGAGTTTCACAATCGACCCTCGGAACTTGGTATTCATTGATGAAACGGGTATTCATCTAGCAATGACACGCTTGTATGGTCAAAGCCCCCATTGGCGAACGCTTGTATGACAGTGAGGCTCCTGGTGATGGTGGTCAGAACATCTCGTTGATTGGGGGCATGAGTATTGATGGGTTGATTGCTACCATGAGCCTTGTTGGCAGCGTCAATACCGATGTGTTCTTGTTCTACATCCAACAGATTTTGATTCCTCAATTATGGACCGGAGCGATCATTGTGATGGATAACTTACCCGTTCATCACGCCTCGGTCATTCAAGAGGCAATTGAAGCGGTCGGAGCAAGTGTTGTGTTTTTGCCACCGTACTCCCCCGACCTTTCACCCATTGAGTTATGTTGGTCAAAACTCAAGCAACTGCTGCGCTCAGCTAAAGCTCGAACCACAGAAGCACTTGATCAAGCGTTAACCCATATTATCAACGAGTGCATTTCTGATGATGATGCCCTTGGTTGGTTCGCTCACTGTGGTTTATTCATCTGAAAACTGCTGTATGACTTAAACTAGAAGCCAACCAAGAAAAGCGCCTGATTCAAACAGTGCGAGGTGTTGGGTATGTGTTGCGAGACCACTCCCGCAGCTCCTAGCTGCTGCTGATATCCTCTCAAATACTTGAAACCTATGAACTGGAATATAATTTGTATCGTCCTTCTGCTAACCGTCAGTTTGACTGCCTGTAGCACCTCTGGAGACAACCAGACAGGTCCTACTGCTGCCTCTACTGCTGTCGAGGCTACATCTAGAGATTTCAAGATGCCGAGAGACAGCACAATAATTATGAGAAAGGATGGCGAAGCCATGGTGAAACAAGGTGAAACCATGATCCAGCAAGGTGACATGATGCAGAACAATGCAGGGAGGGGAAAGGAAGGCCAAGCAATGATGGAGAAGGGGCAGATTATGATGCAGAAAGGGAAGGCTATGATTCGCGAATCAACAGCGACTCAATCTTAGTCACACTAAATCTGCTTATTCTTACTGTTTCAATAGTTCCCTGTATTAGAACTACCTAGAGGGAAGGCATCGGACTACTGATTTTATCTGCTTTCCAAAGTAGCTGGCCATGCTGGGAAACACTTTAAGCACCGCAATTTTAGCAATTTCCAAGCCTTGTCTTAGGAAAAACTCATCTGGCAGATCTTTAATAGGTCATAGCTCGGTTTTGTTGCAACAAAACCCTTATTTGCAAACATCAGGTAAAGGTGGTTGAGTTTCCACGGTAACCTTGTTGCTTCCTTGCTTCAATAGTTGAGTGACAACTAGCCTTGCTCGGTTGTTGGCTTTTTCTAGCACTCCATCGGCACAGGCGGCAGCAACGATTTTTTGTAACGCCTCTCGCTCGGCTATTGTCTGTAATTTTGGTGCTACGTCTGGTCCTAAGTTCAAAAAGCCCCGGTTATAGTCATACACCTTAGAGCGATTCACATCAATTTTGCTGTCAAGGATACGAGGCGGAGGAATGCGGACGCGGAGGGTGTCACTGCTCACTGCTACGTCCTCGGCTGCCAGAGCACTCAAGTCAACTCCGGCTCTCACCTCACCATAGGCAATATAGAACCCATTTGAGATCTAAGAAGAGGCTGCAAGCCTCTTAATCATTAGCCTGATAAAACAAAGATTGAGTTTGGTAGTCGCATTGGCCAAAGTTCTCTCAAAGTTTTTGACCAGGATTTTACATCTTTCCATCCAAGCATTAGAGCGCTCAATCACCCACCTTGCCCCAATTACAACAAATCCAGGTTTCCCTTGCGCTTCCTTTTGTTGCTTCGATGGTTTGGGCGAGCGTTCAAACTTGATTTTCGTCATGACCTGTGGATAAACCTGCTCTAACATCTGGGTGAGATAGTCAGGATGATAGCCATGGTCTAGCAGAATGGTGACCTTGGCAAGATTAACGGGTTTAGATTTGAAGTAATCGATGTTTTGAATCAACATCTCAAGCAAACCCACATCATCCGCTACATTCGCTGGCGTGCAATGAGTAACGAAGGGAAATCCCAACGTGTCTACAGCAAGATGACGTTTAATCCCATTGGTCGATTTGTAGAAACAATATCCCTTCGAGGCAACACCAGCATTACAGGTGTTTTTCACAGCTTGGGAATCGATGATCATCAATGTCGTCCACTTGGCTTTTTTTTAGCCTGCTCACGCACCTGATTATGGAAGAGGCACATCAGTTTTTCGATGGCTCCTGCAGCTCGCCACTGCTTGTAATGCCAATAAACTGTTGAGTAGGGTGGCAGGTCCTTAGGCAAGTCACACCAGTTGCAACCATTCTTGAGTTGATAGAAGATACCATCCAGGATTTCTCTGTTTGTCCAGTTGGTCGGTCTAGTCCGCTTCTTGCAAGGCAAGATCTGAGGCAGCAGGGGCTCAAGGACTCCCCACTCTTGGTCTGTTAAGCTACTGGAATACGGCATGGCGTCTAGAGCATGGTTTTGCGATTAACGCTACTTCATGCCAGTAAAAAATGTCAAATGGGTTCTATAGAGCATTCTTAACAACTTAAGGTGAGAGGCAAAAAGTCAATAAGCAAAAATACAGGGTTTACCAGATGGAAGGCTAATGCCAGGGTAAGCAGTATCTCTGTCGAGAAATACTGCCATGCCAAAGTCAAGACG
>CADCWO010000018.1:3244-5603 GCA_902806435.1 uncultured Synechococcales cyanobacterium
GTAAAAAATGTCAAATGGGTTCTATAGAGCTGTAAGTCAAAACCCTGACCTACAAATAGTGTTTCTCAAATTTTTTGCAACACTACCGATAGTTATGTTATTCATGTCGAATCAAAAACCGAAGTGCAGCCATTCCGGGGGAAACTGTTGAGAGGCGAAATAAATCACCTGCGTAGAAGCCTTGTTGAATTTCTTTTTGACTTAGCCCGACTGATGCAGAGGTGATATAAAGGTCGGTTAGATTAGTGCCTCCAAAAGTGGGACAGGTAGGACGCTGCACTGGCATTTTAACTCGAAAGATTTCTTGCCCTACGGAATTGAAGCATACAATACACCACCCATCCCAAAGGGCAGACCAGAGATGCCCTTGCTGGTCGATCGCTAGTCCATCAGGTTCTACAGCTTCATTACTAAGGTCAACCAGTACGCGGCGATCACAAATTGAACCCGTTTCAGCATCAAAGCGATAGGCAAAAATTTTGTGTTGAGCCGAGTCAGTCAAGTAAAAAGTTGCCCAATCTGGGCTCCAACCTAGCCCATTAGAAATAGATAACCCTGTTTCCATCAAGTGCAGGGAACTATCTGGGTCATAGCGGTAGAGGGCTGCTTGTCCCGATACTTCGCTGACGGAACCGACCCAAAAGCGTCCTTTGCTGTCGCATTTGCCATCATTGAGGCGGGTATCAGAATGGGAAAATTCAATCTGGCACAGGTGCTCTATACTTCCTGTCTGAAGGTTTAGGAACACGAGGCGATCGCGCAGAGCAACCAGTAATTGAGCCGAGCTAGTCAGAGCGATCGCGCTAACCACACTGTCCATATCAAAGTAACGATCTCGTCCGCTAGTTGGGTCAAACTCATGCACTCGCTGGTTGTAAATGTCCACCCAGTAGAGCCGTTGATTAGTCTCATCCCAGAGAGGACATTCCCCTAAACGGGCGCGAGCAGCGAGAACATTTTGAACCGATGACTGGATTAAACTCATGGAGCAATTACCCTATTTTCTACAAGTAATTTACAGGGAACCAGACCAACTCCCACCAGTTGCGGAGTTGCTACCAAATATGCTGTTAGTCAATTCGCCAGTCATTTTTCTTTTGCTGTCCTCCATCCGAGCCCCAAAACACCCAGTGCTTTGCAATGCAAGCCTTCTGCCTCTTCAGTTAAACTGACCAGGGTTGCCAAGATTTTACTTTCACCTCAATTTTGCCTGATCGCATAAGAGCATCCCAACAAGTAAGATCCCCTTCCCGCCAAAATTTTAAGTCAATGCAAGCATTGCCAACCTCTATCCCAGAAAGGGTTAGCTCAGATAGCCAGTCCGGAAGATAGGGATCGACGTAAAGGTAGCCTTGGGGAGCGTCGGCAGAGAGACCGAGCATTGATTGCAGCAATTGAAACACAGACGCGGCTGCCCAGGGTTGTGGGACGTTCGCTTCTTGATAGAAAACTGGAAACGCTTCCGGTCAGTACTCGATAGCTGCATATAGTTCCGGGAGGCGATCGCTGGCGAAATAGGTGCCAGCATTGAAAATGCCATGTGCTACCTGCGCCGCTTCTGAGGCAAAAGATCGATTAAATATTCCCGTTACAATTTAGCTAAGGTTAAACGAACTTCTTCTGTCTTAATATTCATCTTCATATCGAACTACTATCACATCAGCCATCGTTTTCCTCCGATTAAAGTCTGGGTACTTGCTTATTTGTTACTCAGTCTGGAGCGCCCGAAACTAAGCTGACCAGGCTTCACGAAAATCAGCGTAGAGAGTCAGCCCACCATCAATAAATAGAGTTTGTCCTGTAATGTAGGTGGCTTCTTCAGAAGCGAGAAACGCAACGGCTGCTGCCATTTCCTCTACCGTTCCAGCGCGCCCCATGGGAATATGACTTTCTACAACTGCTTTCTGTTGGGGATTATTCACCCAATCTTCGTTAATTGGAGTAATCGTGGCTCCCGGCGCGATCGCATTCACGCGAATCCCCTGCTCGGCATACTCTAGCGCCAGTGTTTTCGTCAGATTTTCCATTCCCCCTTTGCTCACCGAGTAGCTCAGATATAACGGTCGAGGAATCTTTTCGTGAACGCTGGAAACATTGATAATGATGCCAGGACGGTTTTGAGATAGAAAATGCTTAATTGCCTCACGCGCACACAAGAAAGCACCGCGAAGATTTACAGACAAAACGTTATCAAAATCTTTAGTAGGAATTTCATGAGATGGACACTCTTTCTGAATTCCTGCATTATTGATCAGAATATCTAAGCTGCCAAATTGCTCGACTGTGAGATTTATTAACATGAGTTATAAAACAAGGTACCTAGAGTGCTGCCATATCAAGAAGATAGTCACTACAGCGA
>CADCWO010000019.1 GCA_902806435.1 uncultured Synechococcales cyanobacterium
AGCATTAATAGTATTAGATCAAACATAGCTTCTATAGCCTTGAGGTTAACGCTGACCAGTCATGTCGAAATCTGGCTGTTAGTCTTGCTACTGCCTGATGCAAGGAGAGTACCATCTTCTTTGATTGGCTCTAGCCATAGGAAGAAACTTTCAGAATGTTGTTATCTAAAATTTATTTCCTTACTTTTAATCTAGGTAGGTCTTTTATGCTCGGAATGTTAAGAGGGTTACTCACATTCAGCGGTCGATTTCGGATTTTACATTTAACCTGGTTTGCTTTTTTTATTATTTTTGTTCTCTGGTTCAACACGGCTCCATTAGCTACGGCGATTAGATCTGATTTGGGTCTGAACGTCAAGCAAATTAGGACAGTGATTGTTTGTAATCTGGCCTTGACAATTCCAGCTCGCATCATCGTTGGCATACTCTTGGACCGCTATGGCCCTCGGAAGGTGTTTTCAGCAATCCTAGTCTATTCAATCATTCCCACCCTTTGGTGTGCGATGGCACAGGACTATAACCAATTAGTCTGGAGCCGGATTGCCATGAGCATAGTCGGAGCCGGATTTGTGGTAGGTATCCGAATGATGTCGGAATGGTTTCCCCCTAAAGATGTTGGTTTTGCAACAGGAATTTATGGTGGCTGGGGTAACGCAGGTGCTACTTTCTCTACGCTTGCTCTACCCGCTGTAGCAGCTTCATCTGCCTTTCTGTATAGTGGTCAGGTTAATTGGCGCTTGCCAGTCGCCGCTACTGGAATTTTTGCTGCTATCTACGGAGTAATTTATTTTTTCATTGCTGAAGATACGCCCCCTGGTAAAGTATTTGAGCGTGCCCATAGCGCCACGGGAATAGAGGTGACCTCTCAAAAGGACTTTTGGCTACTACTGATCATGAACGCTCCCATGGTTGGAGCTTTAGGTATCCTGGCTTGGCGCTTGAACATAGTAAAGGTAATCAGCCAGTCTCAACTGTACATGTCCTATTTACTCCTTGTAGGCCTCTACCTGTTCCAAACCTACATGTGCTGGCAGGCAAATCGGGACTTAATGATAGGCAAGAAGCGCTATCCCCCTGTAGAACGCTATCAGTTCTCGCAGGTAGTCGTTTTGCAGCTCTGCTACTTCGTCACAATTGGCTCAGCACTAGCCGTTGTCTCGATGCTACCGATGTTTTTTGAGAAGAACTTCGGCTTAACTCCGGTGGTTGCAGGGTTAATGGCTGCTGTCTACAGTGCGTGCAATGTATTCTCTCGCCCAGGAGGTGGCTTGCTCTCTGACATCTTTAACCGGAAATGGACATTAACCATCCTGATTGCTGGTATGGGGCTTAGCTATTTGTTGATGAGCAACGTAGATGGTAATTGGAGGCTACCCCAAGCAGTTGCGATAGTCATAATTTTTGCCGTATTTGTCCAATCAGGGGGAGGTGCTACCTATGCAATTGTTCCCCTGATTAGGAAACGGATTACTGGTCAAATTGCTGGAAATGTAGGCGCCTACAGCAATATAGCTGGAATTTGTTACCTCACGCTCTATAGCCTGTTGCCTGATGGAAACGAAGGGGACCGGATTTACTTCCAGACCCTGGGGATTGCCAGCCTGATTGTGGCGTTCGTTTGTATGTTCTTCCTCCAGCAACCTCAGGAGGACCTCAACCTTGATCTAGAACCATCAGCACAAATAGCTACTAGTAGTTAACGCAACAGAGGCTAATCAATCCAAATTATAGTTACGAAGCAATTGCTTCTAGGGCTGTTTAAGGTCTATCGATTGGAAAATTCTCTGGACTAACTGAGCCCAAGCAAATGTTCCAGATTCTAGAAGCCTGCTTAGCATTACTGGAACTTAAGCCAAAAGCTTGTGTTGTAAATCTAACTTCCATTGCTGCTAGACCTACTTATCTGTTGATTGCGTTTGCTCAAAACCCCATTTGAAGGATGGCTCCTGAGGAACTGGCACACTAATGACTAAATTTTCGAGACGTCAATTCGTAATTACAGTGGGAGCAGCAGCGGCAAGCACTCTGCTCAGTCATGGCTGTAGCTCCGGTTCTAACTCAAGTACAGCCCCATCTAGCCTAGTAAACGCTGTCAATCTAAATTCTACTGACGCACCAGAAGTGGACACCGCCAGATTAGGCTTTATTGCCCTGACCGATTGTGCTCCCTTAGTGATTGCGAAAGAGAAAGGCTACTTCGGGAAGTACGGTATGGCGGACGTGGAGGTAGTCAAACAATTTTCCTGGGGAACAGTCCGCGACAACATAGAGCTAGGTGGTGAGGAGGGGGGTATTGACGGTGCCCATGTTCTCACTCCAATGCCTTATCTAATATCTGAAGGGCGGATAACCTCAGGTAACCGCAAGATTCCCATGTACATCCTGGCGCGGCTGAATCTCAACGGCCAAGGAATCTCAGTTGCTAATACTTACCGGGAAATGGATGTTCGTCTGGACACCGCTCCACTCAAGACCAGGATTCAAGAAGTTTCAACCTCTGGCAAAAGCTTCACCTGCGCTGTGACGTTTCCCGGCGGTACCCACGACCTCTGGCTGCGTTATTGGCTAGCGGCTGGCGGCATCGATCCAGATCAAGAGGCTGCAACGATTATCATTCCACCCCCGCAGATGGTCGTCAATATGGAAGCGGGCAATATGGATGCTTTTTGCGTCGGTGAACCATGGAACGCCCAACTGATTAACCGCAAGATTGGCTACTCAGCTCTGACAACGGGAGAACTTTGGCAAGACCATCCAGAAAAAGCCTTTGCGATGCGGGCAGACTGGGTTGACAAGCACCCCAAGGCAACGAAGGCACTGTTGATGGCCGTTCAAGAGGCTCAGATCTGGTGCGACAAGCTGGAAAACAAAGTGGAGATGGCCCAAATTCTCTCTAATAAGCAGTGGATCAACACACCGGTAGAAAATATTGTGGAGCGAGCTAGAGGCACATTAAATTATGGTGATGGTCGTGTGGTGGAAAATAGCCCACACCGGATGAAGTTCTGGTCAGATAAGGCGTCATATCCCTACAAAAGCCATGACTTGTGGTTTTTAGCTGAAAATATCCGCTGGGGCTATCTTCCCGGCGATCTGGACATTAAGAAACTTGTCGATACCGTCAACCGGGAGGACTTGTGGCAGGAAGCAGCAAAAGCAATTGGTCAGGAAGCGGCAATTCCTCAGAGTACCTCTCGCGGCATTGAGACGTTCTTTGATGGGGTAAAGTTCAACCCAGAAAATCCAACAGGCTATTTACAAAGCCTCCAGATCAAAGGAAATGGCAAGCGTGCCCGCCAACTTCAAGAAGACCTGATCACAAACTAGTTGGGGGATTTAGAGCTGCATTGTTAGGCGCTGGGCGGTCTTCAATGGGTAAAACTTCTAGTAGTAGTGGTGAAAGTTGATTATTTAATCGACCGTCGCGGACAAACTCAGCGTAAGTGTCAGCTTCAATCGCAAGCAGTTCTGCTTGGAGTTGTTTACTGGCAAGGTTTTGGAGCTGGGGATGTTGATTTTGGAGCTGGTCAATATCTGCTTCCAGTTGCTTTAACTGTTCTCGCACCAGGGTTATGGGATAACCTTCAGCATTGTCCTCATTGCTCCCAGGTTCAACTAATTGCTCTAGGCGCTGCAGAACCCGATTGATTGCGACGCGACGGGCACAGGCTTCTAGATATTCTTCAGGCAAGTGTTGATCATCTAGAAGCCCTAGTTTTTCCAATAAAGGTTTGGTCGTCAATCCTTGAACTAACAGGGTGAATAGAACTGTTCCAAACACATTAGCGATAATTTCTTCCCGTCCTGGTAGGGTGGCTGGAATACTCAGTGCTAAGGCAATGGACACGGAACCCCGTAGGCCTGCCCACCAAAGCACGGTTTGATTTTGTCGGGAGATTTGAGACTTAGCGAGCCAATTGCTGACCCCCGCCAAGCCATAAATTGCGATCGCCCGCGCCAGAATAATCGCTCCAGTAGCGATGGCAGTCGTCCCCAAGTTTTGCACCAATCGGGTGACATGAATTTGGTCACCGATCAGCAAAAAGACAATGGAGTTAACAAAAAAAGCCAAGAATTCCCAAAACTCAGTGAGCACTAGCCGCGTGTGCCGGTTCATACTGCGGCGAGAGCCAAAGTTCCCCAGGATTAAGCCAACGGTAACGACACCAATGATGCCAGATCCACCGAACTCTTCGATTAGTAAATAAGTACCGTAAGCCGATACTAGGGTTAGTGACTGCTCTACTAAAGGCAAATCGAACCGCCGAGTTAGATAGGAAAGCCCAACTCCAATCAAGCCTCCCCCCCCAATTCCTAGCCCAACAACTATAAGGAAGCTGGCAATAGTGGTTGAAATTTGGGGTTCAGTGGTTCTTGAAGCAAATTCGACAAGAAAGCTAAAGGCGACAACTGACGCACCATCGTTGAATAAACTCTCCCCTTCCATAAGCGTAGTCAGGCGCTTTCCAGCTCCTAGCTCACGAAATAGGCCAATCACAGAGGCTGAGTCTGTTGCCGCTAAGCAAGCGCCGACCAGTAGGGCAGTTGTCAAAGGTACCCCAGCGATTTGAGTCAGGCCCAAACCAGTCACAGCAATTGAGATTACCACCCCACCAACAGCATAAAGACAGACGGGTACTAGCTCCCGCTTCAGGTCTGACCATTGCAAGTTCCAGGCGGCTTCAAACAACAGGGGGGGTAAAAAAATAAATAAAATTAGTTCTGGGGAAAGATTGACCAGCCGCACATCCGCCAAGGCTAGAGCTAACCCTACTGCAACAAGCAGCAGCGTATAGGGAATGTGGCGAAACCAGCTAAAGAGACGCGGCAGCGTGGCAACACCCAAGGAAACTGAGAGGACACAGAGAAATTGCTTAAGATTTTCTGCGATCGCCATTTCGCTCGTGGCAGTCACTAAAACCATAGGGAAATTTAGGGAAGATATATCAAACTGCTTCCAAGCCTACATTCGTCTAGAAACTTGCCGCGATGTGTGGTCTAGACTACGAAAACAACATTGCGATCGCATTGCTGTCAGCATGCTCCAGAAACTAAGGCAGTTTTGAGCTCCATAAAATTAAGTGGAATTCTATTGATCCCAGTTCGAATGGTTACTCTTAATACATCCACACTGGTTGTTTGGACTTAAGTTAGCATTATCCACTCTGCGCAAATGGTCGGTTACGTTGAGGAAATACCCTGTGTCGACTACTCTAGCTACACAGACCACCGATAATTCTGATGTGTCGAGCAGCAGCCCTAGCAATAGTTGTGAGCTAACTTATGGGCAACTACTCTTTTGCTCAGCCGCAATTGGTATTGCTGGGGGATTAGTTGCAACAATTTACTACTACGTGCTTGAGTCAAGCATGCATCTTGTCTGGCAGACCCTGCCAAACGTTCTCGCACCCTACCTTCCTGCCGGCTCATCTTGGAACTACCTGTGGCTGACCACTACGATTGGTGGCTTTCTAGTTGGCCTTACCCTTTATTTTATGGGCTTACCTGGCGAAGTAGCCTTAGTTGTTGACAAGGTTCATGATCCAGGCAAAATTGAGCTGCGTCAAACTCCAGCGATGATTGTTGCCTCATTACTTTCAATTACAGCTGGTGGAAGTGCCGGGCCAGAAGCTCCACTAGTCCAAATTAACGGTAGCTTGGGCGGCTGGCTAGGCGACAAGCTCAAGCTGACTACTGCTACGATTCGTGTGCTGACTTTCTGTGGAATGAGCGCCGCACTTGGTGCATTCTTTGGTGCTCCCTTGGGGGGCGCCCTTTTTGCTCTAGAAATTCCCCATCGTCGAGGACTAGAGTACTATGAGGCGATTGTGCCAGCTGTACTCTCGGCTATCTTAAGCTTTAGTGTGTTTCGACTCAGTACAGGATTAACGATTGGTGGCATGTACCACTTTGCGTCCATTCCTAAGCTTTCACTGATCCATCTATTGCAAGGGGCTAGCTTAGGAGTGGTGGGGGCATTAGTTGCCATCGTTTTTATCTTGATTTTCCAAGGGATTGGGCACCTCACTGAGTACATTGCCCATCGAATAATTCTGCTTGCTACCTTAGGTGGTTTATCAATAGGGCTGATTGCGCTGGCTTTTCCTCAAACCTTATTTTTTGGCGAAAAAGAGATTGATACCATTGTAGAAACGGGTTCTACCTTTGGAATTGTAATGTTACTCATGATCGTGCTTGCCAAAATGCTTGCCACCAGCTGCACGTTACATTCAGGTTTTAGAGGAGGATTCATTTTTCCATTGTTTTACATTGGTGCAGCAATGGGTTTAGCGATTTCCCTAGCTGTCCCAAGTATTCATCCCACCATTGGCATGATCTGCATGATGGCTGCAGTCAATGTAGCAGTGACTAAAACCCCCCTCAGTACCACTGTAATTCTCAGCGTGCTTTCTGATACGGCTATGGTCCCCGTGATTGTCATTGCTAGTTTTGTGAGTTTTGTTTTGACTACCCAAGTCTCCTTGATCAAAACTCAGCGCCCACGTAATACTTCCCTTGAAGCAGAAAACGGTGTTTCAATTGGTACAGCCTAGCGGGGCACAATTAGTTTAGATACAGATTGAGTTCGGTTAAGGGTTACAGAGTTAAGCATCCCATATTTAATCTGTCCCGCGTACAAAAGTATGGCCAGTTTGTGGAAGTATTCGGAAAGCGATTGCTGGAGAACGACCAAATCCCTGAGGATTACAGTCACTTTATTGAAAAGTACAACCAAACTGTACAGTGCTTATGCCCAAAAGTTTCAACTATACACAGAAGCCTTGAATGACACTCACTCGTTGGAGATATACGACCAAGCAGATAAGCCCGCGTGGCAGCAACAAAAGCTCACCTCTAGGTAAGCGAAGTAAACACCCAGTTAGCCCACTGGCATCTGCAGCAATGTCCAGCTCCGTAGAGGTTCTTACATTAGGTCAATTCTCATGATGCTAGCCTCCTGCAGAGTGAGCAGGGGGCTAAGTGAAGGTGAACAAGTTAGAACCTTGACCCACAAATGGCCCGAACTTGTGCCTCAGGTAAGTTCTTGTTCTTCTCTTGACAAATCAAAATGTCAGCTAGACGTTGCTCAGCATAAAACTGGTGAACATACCAACCTATGGGAGCACCAGCAACTGTACCAATAACCAATCCAGTGATCAGGCTATAAATAAGATTCTTTCTAGTAATGGCATCCTGTTTCAACAGAAGACTCCTAACTGCTCCTCTTTACTTAAGCAAAGCAAACTCAGGATCAATCAACTTCCTCCTAAGGTAGTTATTTAGTAAATTGCCTTTTCAGGGCCGCTCTTCGAGCAACATTTTCTACCACTCGGTGGATGACCACTGCTTGATGCGGCGCAGGCTGAAACTGCTACTCGTCTGGTTTTCATAGCACTATTGCTGAATCGGGTTAGGTGCTGTGGAAGTTACAATCTGAAGCTGCACAGCCAGTTGCTGCGCCCCTTTCTGTTAGGGCTCGTTGCAACAGCGAGGGGATCACAAAACTTCTGGGTTAAGCTCTTAATTGAAGCCTCGACTCCATCGATGACTGCTGTTTGATTGAGCTAGATGTTTCTGCGGTGGGAAGCGAGCGGCGTTGGTGAAAATTAAGCACTGGCGGTAATAAAAGACTGAGGACTGCTATCCCCACAAAGAGTTAGGAGTGCTTGTAGGTATGGGCCAGCTCACGGCTCGGTGCCTCCCGCGCAACTTTCCAGGGCTTTTTGGTTCTCTTAAAAACCTAGAAGAACTATGGATCAAGTAGACTCCGCACCCTGCTCTAGGGAATCTATACAATGCAGCGCTGCGGTTGTTCGTGGCAGTCAGTTTTAATGGGACTGACCTAAAGATTGGGAAAATCTCAGCGGTTGTCTAGGTTTAAAGCAGTTTGAACGATTAGATTAGCACTGGCCAGCCGCCAAAGTTATACAAGTAGGAGCCACATTTAGGCTTATCCTTCCAGGTAAACCGCTTAATCCCCGGGTGGCAGGATCGTAAACTGTCACCTCTGTGTCACATTTGTCCTTCAAACTACTTCATGGGAGAAGAAAATATTCCTCAGAGGGCAGCTAGCCTGACTAAAAATTTAACTATAGGTTGTATACCGCCGAACATCCTTCCGTTAGACGGTTCTATGCAAGGTGACAAAGTTAAGATAAATCTTTCTGGAGTTTATGATCTCTCAGCCACCCCCTGCTAGAGTTCGCCCGAAAAAATCGTGGCACTGCTTATCTTTTGACTTTGAGCAACGAGTGGCTCTTCCTCTGAGGTTTCAGCATTTCCAACCTTGCCCAAATCTGCTTCAACCCGCTCCTTGGAGAAGGCTACAAGGATTGTGGTTGGCTGTACTAATTGCACTTGCCGGTTGTGGAGGACCACCCAAGGGAGAGGCGGAAGCTCAATCTGGGCCACCAGGTGCTAGCCGTAATCAAGGTCCAACTGCTGTAGATGTAGCGATCGCTCGTACCGGTTCGCTACGGGAGGACCTAGCCTACACTGGTACCACTGGGCCAGTACAAGAAGTGTCCGTGAGGTCTCAGGTAGAAGGGCAACTCTTGAGTTTAAACGTCGATGTCGGCGATCCTATCCGCCGAGGGCAGGTTCTGGGGCAACTGGATGATGCTCAGCTGGTCGCCGCCGTGAATGAAGCCCAGGCGGAACTGGCGGCCCGTGAGTCGGAAGTGGCAAGCGCCCAAAATCAAGTGAGTGAGGCTCGAACGCAGGTGGAACAGGCGCGGCTGACTCTACTCCAAGCCCAGGCAGACGCTGCGCGATCGCAGCAACTGGTCCGGCAAGGGGCGATCGCGAAGCAAGCAGCACAGATAGACCAGACAGAAGCTCGCACAGCAGCGCAGGCTTTACGCGCCACCCAAGCCCAAGTTCGTACCCAACAGCAAGCCGTTGCTGCCACTGAGCGCCGAGTTGCTGCCCAGCGGGCGGTTGTTGCCCAAGCCCAAGAGCGGCAATCCTATACTGCTCTAATATCCCCGATTACAGGTACAGTGCTAGAACGGTTGATCGATCCGGGCAATCTTGTCCAGCCGGGCAATGAAGTTTTAAGCCTAGGGGATTTTAGTCGTATCAAGGTGACTGCTCAGGTTTCGGAGCTAGAGCTAGCGAACATCCGGACCGGACAGCCAGTACAGGTGCGCTTAGATGCTTTTCCCAGCCAGCGATTTAGCGGCACAGTCAGCCGTATTTCCCCCGCGGCTGATCCGACTGCCCGCTTGCTACCAATAGAAGTAACGATGCCCAATAGTAATGGCCGGATTGGTAGCGGCCTGTTAGCCCGCCTTAACTTTGTCGCCGCCGAAAGTAACCGGGTGATTGTTCCGCAAACAGCCTTTGGTGAGGACAGGGGGCGAGGTAGGCTTGGGGAGCAAACCGGGCGCAGCCAGAACCGAGAGGAATCAGCATCAACCCTGTTTGTCGTGGCAGGGGAAGGAAACCAGGCCAGCGTTGCTGCTCGTCCAGTGCGCTTGGGTAAGCGGGCCAATGGCCAGGTAGAGATCCTGTCTGGCTTAAAAGTGGGAGAGCGCTACGTCACTCGTAGTAGTGAGCCTTTGAAAGATGGCGAACCAGTACGGCTTTCGATTCTTTCTGAACCACGGCAGCGGAGGCAATAGTAATGAAGGTTAAGCCCGCCAGCTGGAGCGTAAGTGCGATCGCAATTCGCCAGCACATTGGCACATTAATGCTCACCCTAGCCGTAGTTGTCGTCGGCGTCTTTTTCCTCTTCAGCATTCAGGTAGATTTGCTACCGTCGATTACCTATCCCCGGATAGGGGTGCGCTTAGAGGCCCCTGGTATCTCGCCGGAGGTGGCGGTGGATGAAATCACTAGACCTTTAGAAGAAGCGCTGTCTGCAACTGAGAATGTCGTGCAAGTTTTTTCTCGCACCCGTGAGGGGCAGGTGAGCTTGGACTTGTTTTTTGAGCCAGGGGGCAACATTGACCAGGCTCTCAACGATGCTACCGCCGCCTTTAATCGAGCCAGAAGCAACTTACCAGACACGATTGAAGAACCGCGCTTATTTAAGTTTGATCCTTCACAGTTGCCAGTTTATGAAATGGCATTGACTTCTGCCGCCTTGCCTGGTAAGGAACTGCGAGTGTTTGCCGATGAAGAGCTAGCGCGGGAACTTAGGGTTGTACCAGGGGTGGCGGCAGTCGACGTTGCTGGTGCTGCAGCTGAAGAGGTACGGGTTTTGGTCGACTTGGATCGTCTACAAGCTCTAGGGGTGGGCTTGAATGATGTACTAGCTGCCCTGGAAGCCCGTAACCAGGACATTTCCGGTGGACGAATTTTAGGAGAGTCTGAGCCTTTGACCCGGACACAGGGGCTATTCCGAGATGCCAGAGAGATTGGTGATCTATCCATAGAGGTCACCTCCACCGCAGACGGTGGCGCTGCTGGGCAAAGAAGCGTCCAGAGCCCAGCTAATCAGTCTTCTAGCAGCCTAGAGCCAGCCACAACAACCCCTGTGGGTGCCCGCCGCGTTTACCTACGCGATTTTGCGCAAGTGATTGATGATATAGAAGAGCAGCGAATCTTTGTCTTTCTTAACCAGCAACCGGCTGTGAAAGTCAGTATCCAGAAGCAGCCTGATGCCAACACAATTACAGTTGTTGATGGGGTTAAGCAACGGATTGAACAGTTGCGGCGCTCTGGGTTAATTCCAACCGATATGGTCTTAACACCCACCTCCGATGAATCTCGGTTCATCCGTAATTCTTTGGCCGATGTCACTACCTCAGCGATTACCGGCGCCTTGCTAGCGGCAGCAGCAGTGTTATTGTTCTTAGGCTCGTTGCGCCAAACGCTGATCATTAGCTTGGCCATTCCGCTTTGTACGCTGGCTGCGATCATCTTGATGAAGTTGTTTGGCCTGACGCTCAACGTGTTTAGCTTGGCAGGTCTTACCTTAGGGATCGGCCAGGCGATCGATACATCTGTGGTGATTTTGGAAAATATCTCTGTGCAGACTGAGGAAGCGGCTCAGACAGAATTCCAACCACTAATCCCTGTCGCTCCGATTTCCACTGATTCACCTCACCACAGTTATCAAGCGCAGATCGCTGAGCGTGCGATCGCTGCTTCTCAGGAAGTGGAATCAGCCTTGGTTGCAGCGACCAGCGCCAATTTGGTCTCAGTACTCCCCTTCCTGCTGGTTGGTGGTTTTATTTCCCTGCTATTTAATGAGCTGATTTTGACGATCAGCTTCGCCGTCGGCGCTTCGTTGCTGGTTGCGGTGACAATAGTGCCAATGCTGGCCTCCCGGCTGTTGGCCGTGCGCTGGTCAAGCCGCATCAGTGAGTTTTGGCTATTGCGGCAGTTCAACCAGCGATTTGTAGCCGCCACCCAGGGATATGTTGGTACCTTGGGTTGGGCCTTGCGGTATCGCTTACTAGTTGTCGGCATAGCCATGATTGTCTTGGGCGGTGGTAGCCTCTGGATGGCAGGCAGGATCCCCCAGGAGATCTTGCCGCGGATCAATACAGGGCAGGCGCAGTTAAGAGCCCAGTATCCTCCCGGTACCCCCTTAGCAACTAGCCAGAAAGTTGCCAAGATTGTCGACGATATCCTACTGCAGCAACCGGAAACTGAGTACGTGTTCTCAACGGTGGGGGGCTTTCTGTTTGGAAGTAACACCACCGCCAATCCCCTACGAAGTAATAGCACGATCATCTTGAAACCGGGAGTGGATGTCGAGGCTTTTACAGAACGCGTTAGCAAGGAATTTAATAAACTCAACCTAGCAGGCATTCGCCTACGGATTAATCCTGGGGAGGTGCGAGGTTTGATTTTGACGAATACTCCAGCCCAAGGCTCAGAAGTTGATGTGATCCTGGTGGGGGATAACGCTCAGGCTTTAAGCCAAGCCGGGCGGCAAGTGCTGCAAGCCTTGGAGGAGAAAGTGACCCTAGCTCGATTTCGACCTGATGCCGATCCTCGCCAGCCAGAAGTGCAAATTCGTCCGGATTGGGAACGAGTCGCTGCCTTGGGGATAAGTACACAAACGATTGGTCAAACGATTCAGACTGCAATTGAAGGGACGGTAGCAACCCAACTCCAGCGCGGCAATCGTTTGGTGGATGTCCGGGTAGAGCTTAATCAAGACTCTATCCAGCGGCCCTCCCAGTTGGAGCGACTACCGCTATTTGTGCAGGGCAACCAACAAATTCGTCTTGCCGATGTCGCCCGGATCGAGGAAGGGCAAGCGCCAGGAGAGGTGCAGCGGATTAACCAGCGCCAAGCTTTTATTGTGGCTGGCAACCTGGCAGAATCAGCCAGCCTGGGCGATGCCCTGGCTCAAGTAAACCAGGTACTGGCTGGCGTAAAATTACCCGCTGGGGTAAGTATCCTGCCCAGTGCAGCTCAAGCAGCCAATCAACAGCTGCAAGACTCGTTAAAAGTTTTGGGAGGGTTGGCAACCTTTTTAATTTTTGTTGTGATTGCGGTGCAATACAACTCACTGATTGACCCTTTAGTGATTATGTTTACCGTGCCTCTGGCATTAACCGGCGGGATTTTTGGTCTTTTCATCACCGGCACGGCGATTGGGGCAACGGTACTAGTTGGTGCGGTGCTGCTAGTGGGAATTGTTGTGAATGCGGCAATTCTGATGGTGGAGTTAGCAAACCAAATCCGGGAGCAAGAGGGGGTTGACCGCAAAACGGCTATTTTGAAAGCGGCCCCGCAACGCCTGCGCCCGATCATGATGACGACGGTTACCACTATTTTGGGGCTATTTCCCCTCGCCCTGGGAATTGGAGAAGGGTCTGAGTTTTTGCAACCGTTAGGGATTGTCGTGTTCTCCGGCATGGCGATCGCAACTCTGTTGACCCTGTTTATTATTCCTTGCCTCTATCTGTTACTCCACGATCTACATTGGAACTGGTTGGCGCGACTATTTAGTAAGCTGCGGGTGATGCTCGCCAAGCGTTCTTTCAACCATCCTGGCAGTAAGTTATAGGCTACGAAGATGGGGCTTTTCGGTTCTGTTGAAAGCTTTGTTAGCATTGAAGGTTATTTTGTTGGAAAAACCGAGAATGAGCCTAGGTTAGGAGGATTTTGCTCCTGATAAAGTTTGTGATTGGCTTGCTCTTGTGTGTTCAATTAGACAAGCGTTAACACCGTCATCTATGCCTAAGCAGTAACTGAGTAGTGGCTAGATGTCGTTTACGTGAAGATTCAAGGTCGAGGCAGCTATGAGGCGCTTCAAAAGTAAGGGGATACTCTGAATTTCTGCGAAGTGCCAAGTGCTATGAGGTTGATAACTAGGCGGTCTTTCTCCAAAGCCCTCACTACTAGGAGCAGCACAACGCCAATCGCGACCATGCAGGCAAACACCTGGATCGCTCAGCGATCGCTGCCCTTCAGGAAGACAAATTCCACCCCCATCTACCGAGTAACAAAACAAATATCTGAGCTCGCTAAGGCCGTTTGATCTTCTGGGTTGCTTTCTTGCTTACCTCCAGAGTGACCTAATAGTCTTTGAAGCCAGTCGCAGTTGGTGTGGGCTGACTGAGGGAAATCGGCCTTGAAAATGTGGACTGCGACTGGATATGGCTTTCATTGGCACTGATGATTGGCTTCAGGCCAAATTGAGGAGAGAACTGCTTATCTTGAATCTTTCAGAGCAGTTGTTGAGTCAGCAGGAAGGTTGAATCACCGAACTGTAGAAAAGCTGTGAGATTTTACCCTTCCTTTCCCATTGCATAACATCCTGACCTCGCTCAGGAAGATAACCTGTCAAGACGAAGTAACTTTTTCCTTAAACAGTTTGCCCGCCGAAAAAACAGGGACCTTGGTAGCTGCAATGTCCATCTTGTCGCCAGTTTTGGGGTTGCGGCCCTCACGAGCTTGGCGCTCTCTAGGCTCAAAGGAGCCAAAGCCCACTAGCGTCACTTTATCCCCTGAAGCCACTGCTTCTACAATGGCCTCCAAAGTAGCAGTCAAGGCAGCATCGGCATCCTTCTTGGTTACTCCAGCTTTAGTTGCGATCTCATCGATCAGTTCGCCTTTGTTCATAGAATCAGTCTCAAATCCTTGAATGGTTTGCTGCAATTATAGTTCAGCAGATCTACAATGTCTCGAAATCCTTATTACTTCGTTAAGCGGTTTGGCCTAAACTTTGTCAACTTGCGACGAGCTACCATTCACAGTTGTTCAGTCGCAGTACCAATCCCTAGTTGTTGTTTGCTATGCTGCAGCTGCTTCCATAGACCTTTGATATCCTGGTAAGCTTTTTCAGCAGGTATCTTGCCTCCGGTTTGGAGAGCGGAAATATAGCTTACTCTTTGGGCAAACTCCTGTAAGTTGGAATTAAACACCAGATGCTCTGGCTTGAATTCGCCCCGATAACGACTGCGGGGATATAGAAACTCGTTTTGGTTCATGGTTCTCTCCTTGCGAATGAGTCACCCAGCGGGTAGTTGTGAGCATTACCTCAAAGCTCAGCCAGCCTGGTCAGACTGCTACTTTATGCATGTTCAGCGGGCGAGCAGAGGTAAGAGCAATAGTTGTCTTAGTTTTATATCCGGTTGCGCTCAACTTCTGAGTGCGCTGGAACTCAATTAAGCCTTCTTCTTTCAGGCGGTTTAGAGTCAGGTATAGATGGGGATGCACCTCAAACTTATGCCCAGGGACAGAAAAGATGAGAGCCGCTAGTTCCAGATCAACTTTGTCCATCCACCCGCCCGCATCCTCAAGCTGTGCCAAGATAAAGCCCCGCAGTTCAGGTAAGGAGTGCTGCCTCAGAGCAGGAAACTTCAGGTCAGGACAATCTACCCACCCTTCAGAATATAAACGGGCGATGACGCGTTGTGTAGCAGTAGTATGGAGTGTATCGTATTGCATTTTTCCAGCCCCCTGAAATATCATCTTATGTAAAATATAGTCGTTTAGTTCAACCGAGACATCCAAAATTTTACATAAGATAGCATATCGTCTCTCAAGCCTCTAGAGATCTGTCTAAAAGTGGAAGACATTCAACGGCGTATCCTGAAACTTACTCCAGAAGAAATGGAGGCCCTGTCAACTTGGCTCAAGGTAACACTCAAAGAGTCTAAGCAAGAGGAAGCACTGCGGCAAGTTCCTCTAAAGAAAGGCAGAGAAGTTGTGGAAACGCGCAGCGCCGGGAAGGTAACTTACCGGCGGGAGCTGGTCAAGTGTGGCAAGAAGAAGTGCAAATGCAACAAGGGTAAACTCCATGGTCCTTATTGGTATACCTATAGTTGGAACGGCAAGAAGCTCAGCAGCACTTACTTGGGGAAAACACTTAAAGAGCTGCCATCAGTAGAGACTTCAGAGCAGGAGGCCTGGCAAAACAACGGAGGCTCGGAGCTGACAAGTACCTGAACCTTCTCTTTTGAATCCATAACTTTTCAGTGACTAACCAATTCGTTTACAGCTTGCGAGGCCCATTTGCTAGAAAAGGCAGCTAAGCGGAAAACCTTCAATCTGCTGCCTACTCTCAGCCAGGGATTCACGCGAAAGATTTGTGTTAGGGCACATCTACTAGAGGAGTCGTCTTGTCAAACTGATATCCAAATAAAAAAGCCTCCCTGGAGAGGCTTCATTCGTCTGGCCTTAGCTTTTTAGGCTGAAGAGACTGGTTAGGTTGAAGGCACTGGTGCCATCCTAGCTGCCATGCGAGATTTGATAGCTTCTATCATCTGCGGGGTTGCTTGAGTTTCTTGCCATGCTCGACGTGCTGTTAAGCGATCGCACCAAGCACTCAGTTTGGCATAGTCACCCAAAGCCACTCCGCCAGCTGGCAACCAGGGCACAATACTACCCGCTACAGGTTCAGCAAGTGTGATGGTTTCACTGCCAAAGAATGGCCGATCGTCCAGCAAACTCTCAAAAAACTTGAGCACCGTGGACACTTTTTGCTTTGCCTGGTCAATCTTTGCTGGGTCTCCAGCCGGCAAGCCTAACATAACAGGAAATAGCGGAGTTGTAGCAGGCAACAGCTCATTGATGGTTACCAGTTCCACCATCCGCATGATAGCTAGATCCTTGGGGTTGTTTGGCAACATTGAGGGTGTAGGATACTTTGCCTCTAAATAATCCAATATTGCCAAGGACTCGACCATGTTCAAGTCATCATCCACTAATGCCGGGATGTGATGGAAAGGGCTAATTGCCAAAAAATCTGGCTTAAACTGCTCTCCATCCAGCTTTAGCTCAACAAGTTCAAAATCTAGCCCTTTTTCTAATAGCATAATCCAGACCCGACGCGAATTTGGCGAAATCGGGGCGTGATAAAGCTTCAGCATAGAAATTCTTACCGCTTTTATTTTCAGTTCAACCCAGATACCAATACATTCCAGAACACTTGCCAACCTTACGTTTTGGAGCCTTACCGGGGTAAGGAATAGTTGTGCCCTTCCGGAGAAGCAAAACGGTTTTATCTTGCTTCAGGGTTTACTTCTCCGGCTAAAGCGCTTACTTTTTCTGACCGCAGTTGCCTTACGCTTACGTTTTTCAAGCGGCGTCTCAAAGTGCCGGTGTTTCCTTGCGTCTGCCATGATGCCTGCTTTGGAAACTTCCCGCTTAAATCGACGCAAAGCTGAATCAATCCACTCTCCATCGCCTGGAATGACCTGAGCCACTTAACTAATCTCCTAAATACTAAACATTCTAGTTTATCGTTTGACAGGATATCTGTCTGTATTAATTAACGCATCAACCAGATGAAAGGACTAGCGATGGCCAAAGGCCGGTCAGAGACCATCGCGCTGGTGTAGAGGACTGTCACCCCACCGGCTGAGGCACACCTTTACCGCTAAGCTCATGATGGGATATGGACAGGATACTGACAGCTGACCCGGTACAAATCGGAGTAAAGCCCGCTATAGCAAACAGCTAGAGTTTCAGGCTGATGACCAATTCTACAAAGTGTTCGGGAAAGATAGCTGTTGATTTGGTGATGGAGTAGGGTTAATCCCTTTCAAACGGTGAAAAAAATTATTTTTGCGATCGCTCTTGCACTGCTAGTTATGACCTCAGTTGTATTTTCAAGCCAGCGATTTGAACCGATCAATGAACTCTACGTTTTTGGAGACAGCCTTTCCGATGTCGGCAACGGATTCCGGGCAACAGGGAAGCTTTACCTACCCAATCCGCTCTACTTTCAGGGGCGTTTTTCAAACGGTCCAGTTTGGGTAGAGTACCTCGGGGATCGCCTGCAACTGTCTGCCCGCCAAACCAGCAATTTTGCTTATGGCGGAGCGATCACCGGCAGCGTTACCAATCGCCTGAGTGATAACCCGTATCCTAACCGACTTCTACCCAGCTTGGTGAGCCAGGTACAAACCTTTACCCAAAGCAATCAACGAACTAACTCAGAAGCGCTATACATTCTGTGGGCAGGCGCAAATGATTATTTGCAAGGAGTCAGCAGTGTAGCGGCGCCCGTTGAAAATGTGAGGCGGTCGCTTGCCGCTTTGGCTAGTACAGGTGCTAAAAAGTTTCTGGTGGCCAATTTGCCCGATTTAGGCAAGTTGCCAGCGACACGCAGCAGTGCGAATTCTGCCCGTCTCAGCCAATTAACCCAGTCGCACAATCAGGGTTTGCGGCGATCGCTGAAGCTATTCGCTCAACAGCATCCTGAGTTCCAGATTGCTACCTTGGATGCCAACACACTTTATCGAGAAGCCACCACGAATCCGGCAGCGTTTGGCTTAGCCAATGTGACCAGTGCCTGTCTGACTGGTTCTGCTGCCTGTGCCAAGCCAGACCAGTTTTTGTTTTGGGATGGCATTCATCCGACGACAGTGGCTCACCGGATTCTCGGGGAAACAGCGTTTCGTGCGATTCAAGACGCTGGGATGGTCAATGCCCCCCCTGCTGCACGGCGGGTGCGATAAACCTTGAAGGTACAAAGAGCGGGGAAGGATCGATCAGAGTAAGCTGTCAGTTGAGAGTTTTGGCAATTTCAATGCGATCGCTTTTCTGAATAGGGCCCTGGCACTCGCTGAGGATAGACTTGAGGAGGGATGATCCCCACAATTGTTGGAAAACACTTACATGAGTACCGGAAACCGCCTGTTTGCCGTCCTGCCAGGTGAAATATACGACAAGCTTACTCCCCATCTAGAGGAAGTCTCGCTGGAACGAGGCAAAATACTCCACCATCCTGGCGAGATAATCGAGAATCTCTATTTCCCGCTCGATTGCCTGCTCTCGATCACCGTCACGATGCAGGACGGCTCCACAGCTGAGGCTGGAATGGTCGGTAACCGGGAAGTATGCGGCATCAACGCCATTATGGGCGGAAGGGAGACGACACAGACAGAATACATCGTCCAAATTGCTGGCAGCGCGATCAAGGTGCCTGCACGACCACTATTGGAGGAGTTCGATCGCAGTAAGAAGCTGCGCGATGTGCTACTGAGTTCCACACAAGCCCTGATCGCTCAGATCTCCCAGACCACGGCCTGCAATAGCCTTCACGTTCTAGAACAACGCTTGGCACGCTGGCTGCTCGAGGCACAAGACCGGATTGACTCGGGTGACCTTAAGCTGACGCAGGAGTTCATCAGCCACATGCTGGGCGTCCGTCGCGCTGGCGTCACCCAAGCCGCCCAAAAGCTTCAAGATAGGGAGCTAATCGAGTACAACCGAGGCCACGTTAAGATCCTGGATCAGCAGGGATTGGAAGCAACTTCCTGCGAGTGTTTCATGACGCTCAGAAAGGAATATGATCGCTTACTTGGAGGAAAAGACAGAGGTGGCTGAAGAGATTACTGTCTTCTTTTGGTGCCGCAAAAAGTGAATGCACCACACTGAGGCTTTCCATCAGATCCGAGCAGGTTACTACTGGGAGCGGGGTTTAGTTAACACCCAATCATGTCCCCAAAGTTCCTCTGGGAGCTGGCTCTGTAGAAATAACATTTGGTAAAAACTGTTCACCATACTGCGCTCTCATTAGTAACTATTGTCAGGGTGTAAGATTTCTCT
>CADCWO010000020.1 GCA_902806435.1 uncultured Synechococcales cyanobacterium
AGATGGCATTGAGCAAAAACACCGCCGCTGGTCCGGCTGCTGCTACCACTAACCCTCCTAAAGCTGGACCCACAGCGCGGGCAATGTTGAAGCCCACACTATTAAGAGCGATCGCTGCGGGTAGCTCTGGACGAGGCACCAGTTCAGAAACAATTGCCTGCCAGGCCGGACCATTCATTGCTGCACCCAAACCCAAGGCAAAGGTGAGTACCAGCAATAGCCAGGGGCTCATGACACCCAGCAGCGTTACTCCTCCGAGTAATGCCGCTACACCTAGCATCCAACCTTGCCAGATCAGTAACAGCCGCCGGCGATCAACGATGTCTGCCAGTGCTCCAGCAGGTAATCCTACCAAGAAGACAGGCAAACTTGTTGCCGTTTGCATCAGGGCAACCAGCAACGGTAATGGCGTGAGGGAAGTCATCAGCCACACGCCGCCCACCATGGTGGGCCAGGGCTTGAGCTTCCTCAGCAATCGCTCGCTCGACCACAGAGCGAAACCGCTTTTTCGTAATCCGCTCTCCAGTGGCTAGAACCGCTCTCAAGGTAGCCCATAGTAGCCGCCCGACATTGCGATGCAGATGGTCGCTCCCATAGCCAGAATTGGCAGCTGCCGCTTCATAATCGATGTCTTCCCACGCAGCATGGAGAATGACTTGCTCAGCTTCACTCAAGTGTCTTCCTGTCTTGGCAAACACCTGCTTGTCAACCCATTGCAGCGCTTCTTCAAAGGTCACAGGATTTCAGGGGGGATGTACAAAATAACAACATGAACCGCTAGGCATGAGTTTTCATGCTTTCCCCTAATATAGCGGTCTTACTGGCACTTCATTCAGAACATATTGCACAACTATCATGAGTTTGTTCATGTTTACCGCGCACCGTTGAAGACTCTCCAGAGTTAATGAGGCCAGAGAAAAGCAATCACCTGCAGCTTTTACAAAACTTAAGTCAGTTCTAGCTTGTACATTTCAGGAAAGTTCGCTAAAGTAACGACTATTGATTGCTTAAGCCACTCAATAGGTATTGCACCTTTTGAAAAGCATCTACAACTGCGAAGAGTAACTACTGTTCTAGCAAGTTTGAGTACCTGGAGCTTTCAGTTACTCCGATTGATGAGGAGATACAGCTGTGGCTCAAGAGTTAGTGATCAGTAGGACCGGTTGATCGTATAGGAGGTATTCCGTTCCAGGATTAGGAGCTTTTGTTGATTTAGTGCGGGGAGAATGTTTATATTGCTGGACCAGTCAGATCAAGTATCTATGCCACTAGATGAATCTCGGACGTTTGCTTACGCTTCCCTTGATTCAGAAACCCGCTCTGTTGTGCAGCAATGTACCTCCGAGATTAAGAGCTTAACCAGGCGTACAAGTATTGACACATTCAAAATTGGCGAAAATCTATTTACTGTCAAACAGCGGCTCAAGTACGGGCAATTTGGGAAGTGGTTGCAGTCTGAGTTCGGCTGGAGTCAAAAGATGGCCTATCGCTTTGTCAATGTGTACAAATGTTTCAGTTGTGTCAATTTGACAAAACTAGATATTCCTCCTTCAGTGCTCTACGACCTGGCTGAACCAGCTACGCCTGAAGCAGCGCGGCAAGAGACGCTCTACAGAGCCAGACAGGGTGAGACAATCACTTGTAGCAAAGCTCGAGAGATTGTTGAGCGCTACAAAAACCCACCCATCTTGCCTGAAGTTTTACCACCTGAGCCGTCTACCGCCAGTACTCAGGCAAAGCACCTGTATCCCCTGTTGACTATCACTCTTGCGCCTCATGCGCCAGCTCAATTAGCCCCAGGTACGGAAGAAGGTTATCTTGAAGAAAGGCCGTTGGTGGAGGCAAAGAAGCTTGCTACATTACAGGAACGCCACAAGGTCAAGCCTGAATTGGAGCCTCACGAGCAGCCTGAACAAATAATACATAGGAACGCTGAAGAAGACGCACGTGAGGATACGCAATCCACTCCTTTGATCCAGCTACTTAGCATTGATGTTGATGACTCAAAGCTGCAAGAGAATGCTGTCGAAGTCTTTGAAGTTGCCGGACATAGCCTATGCCTCCAATTTGAATCTTCTCCAAGAGCAGTTCTATCCTTATTTCAAACATTGCAGGAACGTTCGTCTGTTGGCAAAGCCGTTCAGCAGGTCTTTTAGGCAGTTAGCAAGTTGTTGTCTTTGGCGGGAGGCTTAAGCCGCTCTTTTTCAGAAACATCGTATCATTCAAGAGGAATGTGGATTGGTTAGATACTATGCCCCGATTCTTGACAACCTGGCTGATCACAGCGCTCGCACTGCTAGTAACCGCTCACTTCGTCCCTGGCTTCTATGTTGCAGGCTTCGTTCCTGCTCTGTTTGCTGCTGTGGTTCTGGGCCTGGTCAATGCGATAGTGCGACCGATCCTGATCGTTCTGACGTTACCCATCACGTTATTGACGCTGGGGCTGTTTCTGCTGGTGATCAATGGCATCACGCTACTGTTGGTTTCTGCGCTAACTCCAGGGTTTTCGATTGCTGGCTTTTTGCCTGCCGTGATTGGGTCAATTGTGCTGACGATCGTGACAGGGGTACTTAATTTTGTGGTTGATCGAGTGTTTTGAGCACTAGCTGGTGTCCCTCAGTGAAGCAGCCTTTACTCCTTGTACAAATCTTTGATTACCGTCCCCTCAAAAGCCTGAGCAAAGTCCTTAACCACATCGTCAAAAGTATCATCGTCAAAGCCCGTCTCTCGCATATTGAGGTTGAGCCTACCTGCTCTAATGCCTAATGCCGCAGGCGCAGTCCCAGGATGGAGCTTGAGGACACCATGATAGGCCATCCGAGCTGCCCCACCCAAGACAAAAAGATCACCGCTTTGCAGCTCGATGTCTTGATGAGGACCGCTACGGCTTTCGGAGTTGCCAAACCGGAAGAGGCAGGCATCTCCTAAGCTGATACTGACAGTTGGGCTTCCTTCTGCGCGTACCTGTTCTGACTCGCTCTTGTCCTGGTGCATCCCAAGCTTGGCATCAGGGGCATAGAAGTTGAGCACTGCGGCATCCATTTGCCGCCCTGCGTACTGAGGTAAGGTATCTTCTAGGGCTCGTTGGGCTAGAGCTTGCAGCTCATCTGGGAAGGGTTTGCAGGGCAGAGCATCATAGTCATCCCGAGTTCTGCTATAGCGGTAGGGATACCAGTGCCAGCCCAGGCACATGACCCGAACGCTCAAAGGTTTGCCATCCGGCATTTGTGGGCTATACAAGCCAGCCGGAGGCTTGGCCCAATCCCGGCAACGCTCAAGGAGCTGTTGTTGTTCCTCAAGAGAAAGCCAGTCTGGGATGTGTACGGCTCCAGATAGCAGGTGCTGCTTCTGTCGGGGGAGCAAAGAAAGCTGGTGGTTCATGGCATAACTTAGGAGGCTGCCTGCTTGAAATAGCCCTCAACTTCTAAGATAGCTCGTCTCTACCTGCGCCTGGATTGGGCATCATGCCTAACTAATGCGGCATGGTTACCCTGGTAAATATTAGCTGGGCAAAAAGCTGGAAGGCATAGAGGCTGCCTTCTGAATCGCGGCGACAGCGATATTTTGCATTAGCAGGGCGTGAGACCTCGACCAGCTCCCAGCCACCGTCCGCAGTTAAGGGACAGAAGGCTATACTGCTCGTTCAACGCCACCCCTATTTTCCAGCCCGTCCCAGACTTTTGTAGCAGGCAAGTAGTCTTCCTGTTAGGGAAATAAAGGTATTTGCCTTTCGCTGATTCCAATTGTTGTGCTTTCCAACGCATTTTCAACCCTCCGCATCATTTGCCAGTGCTAAGCAAGCCTGAAGTTGACTCTGTCGCTCTGTCGCTCCTTCTCCAGCCATCTCTGCAACCCCTAAATGTTCGACAATTGCTCTGCACAGGGCAAGTTTTCCAGCTAGGGAGAGGAGCTGGATGAGTTCGATGCACTGGTTGTATCGTTCTGACGAGCAGCACACATAGTCAAAGGAGATGGGGTCCGGCTCGTAGGCTTCGTACAAGGCAGCAATTGCTATGGCAACCTGCTGCTCCTGTGGTAACCGCCACAGCTGAGGGGCAATCTGGTCTAAAGTATCGTCGTCTTCAGGCTTGGTTGAGTCATAGCTCAAGTTGTGAATCATCTCTTTGCTCCTGGAGCAGTACAATTTCGCTTCAATCACTGGACAGTTGTTTCTTGTTGCAGTCGCAGTCTCTTGAGGGCTGATGCTTCTAACTGCCGCACACGCTCTCGGCTGATGCCTAGCCGCTCTCCTGCTTTGGCCAAGGTATGTTCTGCTTCCCCCTTGAGGCCAAACCGCAAGCTCAGCACCCGTTGCTGCTGGGGGGTGAGTTCACTCAGCATTGTTTCAAGGTGCTCTCGTTGAGCAGACTGCTGCGCATAGTCTTCGGGAAGAGAGCGGCTATCCACAATCAACTCTCCCAGTTCCGTATCTCGTGCCTCTCCAACGCGCAGATCTAGAGAGATGGGTTGACGAGCCTGTTCAAAGCATTCCTGCACCTTTTTAGCAGACCAGCCAAGCGCATTGGCTAGCTCAGCAACAGTGGCAGTCCGGCCAAGGTGTTGAGCTAGTTGTCGCTGTGCCTTTTTGATCTGGTTGAGCTTCTCATTGACATGAACGGGCAAGCGGATCATCCGAGACTGCTGGGCAATCGCGCGGGTGATGCCCTGGCGAATCCACCAGTAGCCGTAGGTGGAGAACTTGTACCCCTTTGTCGGGTCAAACTTCTCCACCCCGCGCTCCAAGCCTAGGGAACCTTCTTGCACCAGGTCCAGCAACTCTATCCCCCGCTTCTGGTACTTCTTGGCTACTGATACGACTAAGCGCAGGTTGGCCTCAATCATCTTTCGCTTTGCTCTTTGGCCCTGCATGAGAGCGACATGCAGTTCGTTAAGGCTCAGGTTTGTTGTCTGCCCCCATGCCGCAGTGGTTGGCTCCTGTTCTAGCTCCTGGGCTAGTGCTGTCCTCATCTCGTACAGCCTCATCATTCGCTGGACCTGTTTGCCGTAGACAATTTCTTGCTCGTGGGTCAGTAAGGGGACACGGCCAATTTCGTTCATGTAGGCCCGGACACCATCAAAACTAGCTTGCCCCTGCTCTAGAGGGGTCTGGATGTTGATTAGCATATTTGTTTTACCCAACAAATCTGTGATTTCTACTGCTTGACCTCTTGGCAGGAACATCAACTCCGTGGGAAGTTAGACCCCCGGACCAGTTTCGTGCTCACCAGGAAATCAAGAGACTTTTGAACCCTGGTGATGGAGGTTCCAAACTCACTTGCGATCGCCCGGAACTCTAGGGATGAGATACGCCCTACGCGGTTCATAGTTACTAGCAAATAGCAGTCGATTAGATGTAATGGCTTCATTAAACAACTCCTAGAAATAGGAAAATTTGGATAAAGCGCTCTGCTCCAATGGGCGGTCTAATGCTTGAGTTCAGCTATATCGGGCAGCTCAGATGATGCCACTGGAAAGATGGCTTTGGCTCTGAACTCGAAATAGTCGTGGTCTAGTGGATAAAGAACACGGGTTGAATAGCCAGCTTTGCAGAATGCTTGTGGCAAG
>CADCWO010000021.1 GCA_902806435.1 uncultured Synechococcales cyanobacterium
TTTGGACGAAGCTGTCAGCGACGCCTTGGATTTAGTGAGGCTAAAAGACATCAGGAACTGGTTTGCCCATTGCTGCTACTGTACCCTCATATGATTGAAAGATGCTATAGTGACACATTGTTGTTCTTGATGGCTTAGAGTCTGGCGTCTTGAAAACAGCAACTCTTGCAGCTAGATGAGTTACTAAGGATTGAGTTGTCAGTGGCTAGGGTATTACTAGCATTCCAATAGGAATATGGACATCAGCGATCGCAATATCTGCAACGGTCCCTGAGGCATATCCCGTCTAGCAGTGAAGATCTCAGCATAAAATTGGGGACTAGCAAGTAATCGTAAGCCTTAAAACCAAACTTTATTCAAGAAAAAAGCCAAGGCAGCACTACCAAGGGGAACCGTGAGATTATCAACCCCAATTTTGGAAAAAGTTTCTAAACCTGTTGCAGCCAAAGCAACGGCAACTGGAATTAACCAGGTTTGCCAAGTGTTGCCCTGAACCCCCCAGAGAATCAGACTGCTGACCACATAACTAACAAATACCATTGCTAAGGAGCCTTCCCAACTTTTTTTCATGCCCCAGGCAACATAAGGGTGATGACCAAATCGTTGACCAACTACAGCCGCAATGCCATCTCCCCAAGTCATGACTAAAACCCCAAGGACAGCGTACTGAGGGAGATCCTGCGGCCAAAACAAAATTGTGAGTAAACCAATGCTGACAGCGTAGAAAAAGGTACCTAGGCTTTTACGTCCGACGCCACTAACGCTGGGCAAAATAGGGAACTTGTAAGACAACAGAGTAACCCCACTAAACACAACCGAGGCACTAATTCCTACCCACGCTGGAATCTCCAACCACCAAGCCAGCAAAATGACATTGCCAGTGCCAATGTGGACAACTTTACGGACGATTTCAGGCCCTGCATTTGTGTAGCGGTGTAACCATTCGGCCAACAGAATAACAGCTCCCACCCAAGCACCAACTATCCCTAGCTGGGTAGTCAGAGCTGGCGAAAGCGGTAGCCAGGAGATTGAAGCGTGCATTGTAAGCGTATTAGAGGGCAGAATTGCTTGTAACTCAACTTTAGTAGATTCAGTTGCATGGCTTCTAGGAATCTTTGGAGGTGTATTTTTATCAAAGTCAGCGCAATTTACAGTCCTGATAACAGCTAGGCTTTCGCCCTAGGCTCCTATTATGCAGAAGGCAGGAACTGTCAGCAAAACTTGGTATTGAAATGACGAATGAGCACCAAAAAGTATTAGCAGCTAATGCAGCCTTCTACAGGGCGTTTGAAAAAAAGGATATTGAAGCCATGAGCGCCGTTTGGTCACAGGGGACGGGCAGCCTTTGTATTCACCCCGGACGTACTGTACTGCGAGGCTGGCAAGCAACGCGTTCTTCGTGGGAGCAGATTTTTCGCAATACAAACTACCTTGAAATTGACCTGGAGATCATTTCAACGGAGGTTAGCGGTGATCTTGCCGCCGTTGTCTTAGTGGAGAATTTGCTTCAGGTGGTAGGGGGGAGGCGCGTCCAAGCTCAGTCCGTGGCAACCAATATCTTTGAGCGCTTGGGCCAAGACTGGTACCTGATTCATCACCACGGCAGTCCCGTAGCTCGGTAAAATACAGGATTAGTGTTGCCCTATCAAGAGATATTTGCCTTGGCTACAATTCGCTGTCGAGACAAAACCTTTGAGAATATCCAGGCTGTACTGTTTGATAAAGATGGTACTCTGGCAAATTCTGAGTCGTTCTTAAAGAGTGTTGGGCAAAAGCGATCGCGCCTGGTTGACGCCAAAATTCCTGGTGTCCAGGAACCACTACTCATGGCCTTTGGCCTGGAAGGTGACCAACTCAATCCCGCTGGTTTGTTAGCCGTGGCTAGCCGCCGAGATGCTGAAATTGCTGCTGCTGCCTACATTGCGGAAACGGGCCGGAACTGGGTGGAAGCGTTAGAGATTGCCGCCACTGCTTTTGCGGAGGCAGACCAATACCTAAAGCGTAAAGCGGACCATACACCACTGTTTCAGGGAGGGTTAAGCTTGGTGGAGTCTTTAGCAGCCGCAAATTTAAAGCTGGGGATTCTCTCGTCTGATACAACGGCAAACGTGCAAGACTTTATCCAAAAGTACGGGCTTGCGCAAATTCAACTACCCATGGGTACAGATGCCGGCCTTAGTAAACCTGACCCACTCCTATTTCAGCAAGCTTGCAGCGCCTTGGAGGTGCTCCCGGCAGCAACTTTGATGATTGGAGACTCTCAAGCTGATGCGGTAATGGCCCGTGCTGCTGGAGCTGGTGGGTGTGTCGGGGTCACTTGGGGCTGGAGTAGCCTTGTCCACTTGATGAATGTTGATGTTGTGGTTGATCGATTTGAGGAAATTCAAGTCCTAAGCTCCTAGTTGCCGCAGAGTAATAGCCACACCTATCCATGCTCTATCTCAAATAGCTAAAAAGTGCATAAGCAGTTTAGGCTAGTTGGACAATTAGCAAATGATATAATCTCAGGATTTATTCCAGGTACTTACCTACATTTAGCCAAAGAGAGGAAATTGCTTTGTCTCGTCGCTACCTCTTCACATCTGAATCTGTTACAGAAGGTCATCCAGACAAAATCTGTGATCAAATCTCAGACACAATTCTGGATACACTGCTTGCTCAAGATCCCACCAGTCGCGTTGCGGCGGAAGTTGTGGTTAACACAGGCTTGGTCTTAATTACGGGTGAAATTACCTCTAAGGCTCAAGTTAACTATGTGGCACTGGTGCGACAGAAAATTGCCGAAATTGGCTATATCAATGCCGAAAACGGGTTTTCTGCCAATAGTTGCTCTATATTGGTCGCCTTAGATGAGCAGTCGCCTGATATTGCTCAGGGGGTGAATGCTGCCCAGGAAAACCGTGAGCAGGCTAGTGAAGAACAGCTAGACGCTATTGGTGCAGGTGATCAAGGGCTGATGTTTGGCTTTGCCTGTAACGAGACACCTGAGCTGATGCCGCTACCAATTAGCTTGGCTCACCGGCTCTCCCGGCAGCTGGCTGCTGTCAGAAAAACGGGCCAATTACCCTACCTGGGTCCCGATGGTAAAACCCAAGTTACCGTCGCTTACGAAGATGGTCAGCCTGTTGCGATCGATACGATCCTAGTTTCAACCCAACACACCTCTTCAATTGGCAATATCACAGACGAGGCCGCTATCCAGGCAAAGATCAAGCAGGACCTTTGGACGCAGGTCGTCCAACCTGTGTTTGCCGATGCTGTGATTCAGCCGAGTGAACAAACCCGTTTTCTGGTTAATCCAACGGGTAAGTTTGTGATTGGTGGTCCGCAGGGGGACTCCGGCCTTACAGGCCGCAAGATCATTGTGGACACCTATGGCGGCTACTCTCGCCACGGTGGTGGTGCTTTCTCTGGTAAGGATCCAACAAAAGTTGATCGCAGTGCCGCCTATGCCTGCCGGTATGTTGCCAAGAATATTGTTGCGGCTGGGTTAGCGGATAAATGTGAAGTGCAAATCAGTTATGCGATTGGGGTGGCACGTCCGGTTAGCATCTTTGTGGAAACTTTCGGCACAGGTAAGATTGCTGACGATCGCTTGCTAGAGCTGGTCAAACAGCACTTTGAATTGCGTCCCGCTGGCATGATTCAAGTGTTTAACTTACAGCATCTTCCGGCTGAGCGGGGTGGGCGTTTCTATCAAGACGTTGCGGCATATGGTCACTTTGGGCGTGGGGATCTGGATTTACCTTGGGAGCAAATGGATAAAGCAGCGCTGTTGCGGGAAGCCTTGACTCAGAAACTTTCAAGTCCACTCCCAATCAGCTAGGAAGCCACCTATCCTAAAGCTTTAAAGCTCCACTATGACGGGCGCATGGTCACTCGGTTTGGGCAGTTTTCTGGGTGTGCTGTCAATTGTGCAGGCGATCGCCCGTTTGTAAAGCTCAGGGGTCAAATAGAGATGATCAATCCGCCAGCCCAAGTTTCGCCGAAAAGACCCAGCGCGATAATCCCACCAGCTAAAGTGGCCTGCATCAGCAGTGAATTTGCGGAAGGCATCGGTCAAACCTAGGTTCAGGATCGCTCTTAAGGCTTCACGTTCTGGCTCGGAGGCCATAATGTGGTTTGCCTTGCCCTCAGGGTCGTGAATATCTCGATCTTCCAAGGCAATATTGAAGTCGCCACAGACAACTAACTCCGCCGGTTGCTTTTGGAGTAATAGCCCTATGTATTCTCGCAAGCGCTTCAGCCACTGGAGCTTGTACACATACTTTTCGCTGCCCACGCTTGCCCCATTCGGAACATACAGATTGATGATCCGAATTCCCGCCATCACACCTGTGATGACTCGTTTTTGCTGATCGAGTATCAATGCCTCGTCCTCAGTGCCTAAGACTGGTGTAAACCCGCTGCTCACCTCAGTCAATGGTATTCGGCTGAGGATGGCAACCCCGTTGTAGGCTTTTTGCCCCGACTGGTAAAGGTGATAACCCAGTGACTCAAAGGCTGACTTGGGGAAGTCAATATCTACGACTTTTGTTTCTTGCAGACACAGCACATCTACAGGATTCTCCTGCAACCAGTTGATAACCTGTTCTAAACGGATGCGGATTGAGTTGACATTCCAGGTGGCAATTTTCATGGAGGTGGCAGAATGTTATTGCATTTGACGACTATCAGGTTAGAATCGTACCCCCCATCAGTCGTTGATGGCGGTACTCTAGTTCTGCTTTGATCAGCGGCCAGCGCTCTAAACTTTCATCCTTAGCCATTACCTTTTCTGCGGCCTCCCGGGCCAGGTCTAAAACGTCTTGGTCTTCAACTAGGCTTGCCAGGGCTAAGTCCGGCAGACCAGATTGGCGTGTACCCAGCACTTCTCCGGGGCCACGAAACCGCATATCCATTTCTGAAATGAAAAAGCCATCCTGAGATTGCTCTAAAACTTTCAAGCGTTGACGCGCGGTTTCTGCCTGTGAACTGTTCATCAAGAGGCAGTAGGACTGGCTAGCTCCCCGCCCAACACGCCCCCGTAGTTGGTGCAACTGCGATAGGCCAAACCGCTCCGCGTGTTCAATCAGCATTACCGTGGCGTTGGGAATATCTACCCCAACTTCGACAACGGTGGTGGAAACCAGGATTTGGGTTTTACCTTGCCGGAACTGGCCGATCGCCTCCTCTTTTTCGGCGGCAGTCATCCGTCCATGCAGTAACCCTACCTGGACGTTTGGAAATACGTTTTCATGGAGGCGTTGATGCTCCTCAATCGCAGAGCGCAAATCCAATTTTTCTGATTCTGAGACTAAAGGCAGGACGATGTAGGCTTGCCGTCCCAGAGAAATTTCCCGCCGGATCAGGTCATAGGCATGGCTGCGATCGCCTTTCTTCAGAACTGTCGTTTGAATTGGCTGACGTCCGGGGGGTAGCTCATCAATTTGGCTGACATCTAGGTCCCCGTGCAGAGTTAACGCCAGCGTGCGAGGGATAGGGGTTGCGGTCATCGTTAAAACGTGAGGGTGCTCTCCTTTTTGCTGCAAGCGCGCCCGCTGCTGCACGCCAAACCGATGCTGCTCATCAATTACGGCCAGTCCTAGGCGGGCAAAGCTTACTGTGTCTTGAATCAGGGCGTGAGTACCGACAAGAACCGATAATTCCCCAGTTTGTAGTTGGGCGTGGATCGTGCGACGTTTAGCGACTTTGGTTGAGCCAGTGAGCAGTTCTACGGGTAAGTGGAGTTGATTAAACCAGCTGACGAGCTTGCGATAGTGTTGCTCTGCCAGAACCTCTGTCGGGGCCATCAAAGCCGTTTGATAGCCGGACTGGATTGCTGCTAGCATTGCAACCACCGCGACAACCGTTTTGCCAGAACCGACATCCCCCTGGACGAGGCGGTTCATCGGTGTAGCCGAATTCAAATCAGCAAGGATATTGTTGACAACCCGCTGTTGGGCACCTGTTAAGGTAAAGGGCAATAACTGGTAGAACTCTTCTAATAGCTGGCCTTGGGGTGAAAGCACGACACTAACTTGGGCTTGTCGCTGCATCTGGCGGCGCTTCAACAGGCCCAGTTGCAGGTAGAAGAACTCGTCAAAGACCAAACGCCGCCGGGCTGCTTCTAAGGCGTCACTGTCTGGGGGAAAGTGGATGTGGGTGATCGCCTGGGATAGATCAATCAAACCATATTGCTGGCGGAGCACTGCCGGGAGGGCTTCCTGAAGTTGAGCAACGGCTGGCAAGGCAGCGATCACCGCCCGTCTGAGCAGATCAGGGCCTACCCCCTCAGTCAGAGGATAAACCGGTACTACCCGGCCAACGGTGAGCGAATCAATCCCGTCTCTGGTGTGGTCTAAAACTTCCAACTCCGGGTTGTCCAGGGTGAGGCCATACTTGGTTTCCTTGACCAGACCGGAAGCAGCAACAACCGCTCCAGAAGGATACAGGCGCTTCTGCTGCTCCTGCCAGCCACGACTCCGATAGCGGGCTCCAGCAAAAAAGCGACTGAGCTTCAGTTGGCTACTATGGTCTTTAATCACCAACTCAAAAATCGTTAACTTTGGATTGCGGGGACTGTTGAAGCAATTGCAGCGCCGCACCGTAGCTACTAGGGTCACGGTTTCCCCGGCCACCAGATCGCTGATCTTGACTTGGCGAGCGTAATCAATATGGTCACGGGGGTAGTAGTAAAGTAAGTCCCGCACCGTATAGAGCCCTAGTTTTGCCAAGCGATCGCCGCTACGAGGGCCAATCCCAGACAATCGCGTCAGCGCCTGCTCTAAAGCAATCCCAGGGTGAGGCTCAACTAGAGGGCGGGCATGGGGAATCCGAGGTTTTGCCGGTTCTAAAGCTCGCTGTTCACAAGCTTGCTGCACTTGGTGCAGAAACCGTCGCGTATCCGCCACTAAGTGCTGGCGTTGAGAGATCTCTAACTGTGAATAGCGGGCAAACTGGTTTGCCTTCTCTTGCCAACGATGCTGATCAGCTACTGCTAGCTCCTGGGGGAGGAACTGCGTCAAACTGAGGCTGAGGAATTCGCTAAAGCGGTATTGCTTGCCTACAAGATCGCTAAATCCCCCCTCAGCTTCAACTGCCAGTGCTCGCTGCAACCGCAGCCAATCTAGAGAAGTGGTTGGCGTGATGCCCGGTGCAGCGTGATCTGATTTAGGGATTAGCATATCCGCTCAAGATTCGTAGCCATTGGACCAGCTAGCCCGCCAGACAGCCTCTGCTTCCGCCACCATCCGTTGTCGCTGTTTCTTTGCTAGCTCCCGCTGTACCCCTGTGAGCTGAGTCGAGAGTTTTCGCAGGTGATTGCGCCAAGCCATGACAGTTGAGTCGACAAACTCTATTTCTGCTAAACGTAGGTAGATCGCAACGATCTCTGTTGCCGTCGATTCCTGCTGCTTGCTTTCAGGCTTGGCGATCTGGTCTAAGGATTCTACTGACATCAGCAGGGAGCCCTCAGGTAGAGAGTCTTCTTCCTCCATAATTGCGGTGAGAAGGTTGGGGGGGCCACCAACGGCTCCTCCTAAAGCTTCGGCTTTAGCAGCAACTTCCAGAGCAATTTCGACAGCTGGAGCAGACAAAATATTGAATTCCTCTAAGGTGCGGTTTGCCACTTGTGAAATCTGCTGTAGCTCCTCCAGAATTGCTGACTCTAGCCGTGCGATCGCTTCAACTAACTTGTCTGGATCGCTTGCATCGCCACCTGCAACTGGCAACAGCAGCGAGAAAGTTTGGATCTGTTGCTGTGCCTCTTGACCAAGGTACTGCAAAGCTTGCTGCAACTCTTGTTTTTGTTGGAGAGGCAAACTTAAGAAAGCTTCCGGGTAAGCTTGAGTACAAAGGTGAAAACTGGCCAGGATCAATTGCTGCTGAACTGCTTGGCCTAGAGCGGCAAGATAGGTAGCGTAAAGGCTGTAAACTTCTTGCGCGATCGCCGCTACCGCCTCTTTTAATGCAGAAATGTCTTTCTCAATTTGCTCACTAACTTCCACCATAGAGATGCCGCTCGGAATGTACTGGACAACACCCGCAATTGAAATTTTATTCACAGCATACTGCTGCCTAAGTTAAAAAGGACAGGCTAGCCGTAACTAACCCGTCCTTTAACCTGATTTATGAGCCTAAATTACAACAGCTCAATTTATTTGTTACCAGACATCTGAGCCGCGACTTCTTCGGCAAAATCAGTCGTTTGCTTTTCAATCCCTTCCCCTAGGATAAATCGAGTAAAGCGGCGGACTTGAATGTTTTCACCTAACTGAGCGACCGCTTGCTTCACCAACTCTTCTACGGTGATACTTTGATCACGGATAAAGGGTTGATCTAGTAAGCAGAGGTCTCTCAAGGTTTTTTCCACTTTGCCTTGAACAATTTTTTCTTTAATTGCTTCCGGCTTGCCTTGCAAGGTATCTGACCCCATCGCGATCGCTTTTTCCCGCTCCACGATTTCTGCGGGAATATCACTCAGTTGCACATACTCGACATTTGAGTAAGCAGCAACTTGCTTGGCAATATCCTGCACAAGCGTCTTGAAAGCGGCATTACGAGCGACGAAATCGGTTTCGCAATTAACTTCTACCAGAACACCAATCCGACCGCCGGTGTGAATGTAGCTATCCACTAGGCCCTCAGCAGCGACCCGTCCGGCTTTTTTTGCTGCCGAAGCTAAGCCTTTTTTGCGGAGGTGATCTACTGCCTGCTCAATATCTCCACTGGTTTCCTGGAGAGCGCGTTTACAATCCATCATGCCTGCGCCAGTTTTATCACGCAGTTCCCGTACACTTTGGGCTGAGATCTCTGCCATCTTTTCTGCCTTCTTTACTCTAGGATTCAATCTAATGGATGCTTAACCTGCGGATTCCTCTTCCTCTGGTTCTGGTGTATCTGCCATGAAGGCCTCGTCGGCTTCCGTGTCATAGGCGTCGTAGTCTTCGTAATCTTCTTCAGCTTCCAGTTGGCCGTGGCGACCTTCATAAATTGCGTCGGACAACTTACTCAAAATTAGCTTCACAGAACGAATCGCATCATCGTTAGCAGGAATCGGAATATCAACCACATCAGGATCACAATTAGTGTCCAGTAAGGAAATAATTGGAATTCCTAACTTTTGGCACTCTTGTACTGCGTTGTACTCCCGCTTCTGATCGATAATCACTACCGCGTCTGGAATTTTCCGCATCGCCTTGATCCCGCCCAGGTACTTCTGAAGCTTCTCCAACTCCCGACGTAGCACCGCTGCCTCTTTTTTGGGCAGAAGATCTAATGCCCCCGATTCTTGACGACGCTCTAAGTCTTTCAGCCGATCAACGCGCGTCTTAATCGTCGTCCAATTGGTTAGCATTCCGCCCAACCAACGTTGGTTAATGTAGTAACTACCGCAACGGGAAGCTTCTTGGGCAATGATTGCCGCAGCTTGGCGCTTTGTCCCAACATATAAAAAGCGCTTACCCTGCTCGGAAGCAGATCGCATATAATCGTAGGCTTGATCAATCAGTTGGGCGGTTTGAACTAAGTCAATAATGTGAACCCCATTACGCTCTGTGAAGATATAGGGTTTCATCTTGGGGTTCCAGCGGCGCGCTTGATGACCGAAGTGGACTCCGGCCTCTAGCATCTGAGGCAAACTAACAACTGGCATATTGGTTTAACTCCTTCGGGTTTATCCTCCATCCAGGTGCATTTCTTGAAGGGACTTATAACCCTTGGAAACACCCGAAATCCCGGATGTGTGATTTAAGACAACCCTTTCAAAATAACACAATAGCTCCCCTCGCCTGGGGTGGAAAACCGAGCTGGTGATGACGGTTCTTGAAAGTTGTCTTTACACTCAAGTAAGCACTGGTACAGCATATTCATGGCAGTTCGATCCACAGCATTCTGGCCCTGGGCTTTGGGCATTCTGTTGCTCCTTACCCTTCCGGCTACTGCTCAACAAATCATTAGTCCCGTCCATAAAGCGAGTTACAGCCGGGACGCTGTTTTAACAAAACTGGCGCGGGCCGAGGTGGTGTACCTGGGAGAAACCCACGATAGCGATCAAGATCATCAAGCTGAACTAGAGATTGTGCGATCGCTCTACGCCAAAAATCCCAGAATTGCGATCGGTATGGAAATGTTTCAGCGCCCCTACCAGAAAGCGTTGGATCAGTATTTGGCTGGAGAAATAACAGAACTACAACTACAAGCAGCAACCGAATACCAAAAACGGTGGGGCTTTGATTGGGAGTACTACGCGCCCCTACTAAGGTTTGCCAAGCAACATCATCTGCCGCTGTTGGCCCTGAATACACCGACTGAGATCACGCAAAAAGTTGCCCGGCAGGGGCTTGGGAGTTTAACCCCTGCTGAGGAGCGATCGCTGTTGCGCGGGAGTGTTGACACGAATAATCCCGCCTACCGCCAACTTATCTTTCGCACCTACCAGGAGCATCAAGGTCACACCAGTCAGGGATTTGAGTTCTTCTTCCAAACTCAGGTTCTATGGGATGAAACAATGGCCGCAGCGATTACAAACTTTTTGCAAACTGATCCTGACAAGCAAATCATTGTCCTGGCCGGTAAAGGTCATATTCAGTACGGGTATGGTATTCCCAGCCGGGTGGCGCGCCGGATCAAAGTATCTCAATCTCAGCGGCGGCCACTCGTGCAGTACTCCATTCTCCTCAACCCCACAGACACCCCTACCACTTCGGGCCAGCAACCCGCTGCTGATTATTTTTGGTACACCGAGTAACTTGTCGTCCTAGCCCCACTCTTTCTCTATGTTTCCCGCTTACACCCCACCTTGGTTTCTCAGAGATGGCCTAGCAATGACGCTCCATGTTGCCTTGGCAGCTGGTCGGGAGTGGCAGGCCACTATCAGCGATCCGGAGCCAGATTATCAAGAACACATTTTTACCGGTGCAGGGGAAGTACCGATTTTTGGTTGGCTTGCGGTGCCTCCTCACCCTCGCGGCACAATTGTCGGCACCTACGGCATCACCGGCACTCTTCATAACCAGTGGTTTCTAAGACTACTGGGCCGTAAAGCTTTTGCTCAAGGCTATGCCGTTGTTTTATTTGACTGGCGCGCCCACGGTAAGACGGCGGAGTTATCGCCTACCTTGACCTCAGATGGGCTGTATGAGGGGGAAGATTTTGTTCACATTGCGGCGGCGGCTAAGGCTATGGGTTGCCCCGCCCCTTTCTGGTTCACGGGGTTCTCTTTAGGGGGCCAGTTAGCGCTGTGGGGAGTTAAAGCGGCACAGGATCTGGCCAATATGGGGAATCTAGGGCTCCAAGAGGCAGACATTGGGGGGGCGGCGGTGATTTGTCCCAGCTTGGATTCCCAGCGTTCCCTGGCCTACTTGATCAAATCTCCTTTGGGTAAGTACTTAGAGCAGGCGATCGCTCGCGAACTAAAAAAACTGGCCTGGCGGATCTACCGAGCCCATCCGGGAGCTTTGGATGCTGCGGCAATTGAGCGAGCTAATAGCATCTGGGGTTTTGATCACGAGTTGGTAATCCAGCATCTGGGCTTTCCTTCTGTGGAAGCCTACTACAACGCCAGTAGTGGCCTTCACCTGCTGCCCCACCTGCATAAACCGACGCTGATTTTATATGCTGCCGATGACCCAATGTTTGACCCGGCAATCATCCCTGACTTAGAAGCAGCTTGTGCCAAAAATCCTAGCATTGATCTGTGCTTAACTCGCCATGGGGGACACGTGGGCTATATCAGCAGTCGAGCAGCGCAGAGCCAAGCAAAAGACCCGGACTGCTGGTGGGCCTGGAATCGCGTGTTAGCCTGGTGTGACCAGCAAAAATGAATCAAGTGGAACTTACCGTTGATCAGCCCAGAAGTGAATACCTGTCAGCTTCTGAAGTCGTTGATTGCGAGGCTGAGAACATTCAACAGCTGGCTGCAAGCTTGTCTAAAAATAGTGGCAGCTCGATTGGGCTAGCACAAACGGTATATGAGTATGTTCGCGATCGCATCTCTCATTCCTTTGACATTGATAGTAATCAAGTCACCTGCAACGCTTCTGATGTTCTAAAGTACGGCGAGGGAACTTGCTTTGCCAAATCGCATTTGCTAGCAGCGATTTTACGGTGCTTAGAAATTCCGACAGGTTTTTGCTATCAAAAACTTGTTCTCGATGATTCTGATCATTCCCTGCTCACCCTGCACGGATTGAACGCAATTTATCTAGAAAGCCTGCATAGATGGATCAGAGTTGATGCCCGTGGCAATAAAGGAGGCGTGCAAGCAGAATTTAGTCTTGAGCAAGAAAAGCTGGCATTTCCAATTAGGGCAAATCTAGGTGAAGTTGACTATCCATGGATCTATGCAGAACCAAATGCGAAGGTACTTCGAGCGTTGAACAGAAGTCAGTCTCGTGAAGCGTTAATCAGGAACTTACCAGATGAGTTGTAGAGGCTACTGAACTAAATTCAATATTGAGAGAACTCATTCTTCTACCGTTGGGAGTACTTTCTAGACGAGTAGTCACAGTACCTTAAGTGTTAATTGAAACTTGTCCTCCAGAAAGGTTTCTAAGTAACGATGCAGGTTAAGCCTTCGAGCCCAAGTTCATTAGATTCTATAACTTCAACCCAGTACTACACCTGGAAGCAGTACCGTTGCGCTTACGAGCTTCATAGCCCCGCTCAGCCAGAAGCAACTAACAATACTTCCTTGCTGTTGATTCATCCAATTGGGGTAGGTTTATCCCGGCGGTTTTGGGAGCGATTTTGCCGCCAGTGGCTGCAGGTCGGGCAAACTAACCCCATCTACAACCCGGATCTGTTGGGCTGTGGCGAAAGTGACATGCCCCGCTTGGCCTACACACCCAGCGACTGGGCAGAGCAGTTACAACACTTTTTGCAAACCGTTGTTCAAAAACCTGTAGTTTTGGTGGTGCAAGGGGCGTTGTTACCTGTAGCAATTGAGCTAGTCAAACTGCAAGCTAATCAATCAAGCAATTCAAAAAAATGGATCCGTGGATTGGTACTGGCAGGCCCGCCGGCCTGGGCACTAATTACACAACCTACTCCCGCTTGGCGGCACCAAGCTGCATGGAATTTACTTGATTCCCCAGTGGGCAGCATTTTTTACCGCTATGCACGGAGTCGAGACTTTTTACGCTCTTTCTCAACGCGAGAACTTTTTGCCCAAGCCAGTAATGTGGATAGTGAATGGTTAGATACTTTGTCGCAAGGTGCGGCTAACCCCGCTAGCCGTTACGCGGTTTTTTCTTTTCTAGCTGGTTTCTGGCGTCAGGATTATGGAGCAGCTCTGACCAAGATTTCTGAGCCAACCTTTGTCGTATATGGGCAGAGAGCCTCAAGTATTAGCCGCACCGGCGAGTCAGAGACCCCCGATCAGCGCTTAAGCAGCTACCTGGAGCATTTACCTGATAGTAAGGGAGTGGAAATTATCGGCCGCAACGTTCTGCCTTACGAGTCCACAAAGGAATTTGTGACTGTGACTTCTTCCTTCATCAACGGCCTTGACCATGGATCTTAATAGCGGCTGCTATTCATCTTGCTTAATATCGCCTCTTAGGTTGTCTCCTTCATTGATCATGGGTGGCGCGAAGGGCACGTTATTAGGTATTTCTTCTGGCTTGAGGGTCGCTTGCCGCTCCACTTCTTCCGCAGTAGGTTCAGCATCAATGTCAGATTGCTCATTCAACCCATTAGTCTCTTGATCAGGATTCATATTAACTATCTTAAAACCGTAGATGTTATTGATTTAGTTTATCGGAGCCTGTTGTGAAGCAAGCACTACCTTAGACTTAACTTCTATGATCATTTTGAGCACCCCTGCTGTGGCGGAAAGCCTGTGAAATACTTCTTCTTGTCCGACGGCTGGACTGTTGGCCGCGTCTGGCAGCTCGGCGGTCTCTGGAATGAAAATGCTTGGAGGCGCCCTCCGGAAATTCAAAAAACAGCGCTACGGATCATAGAGCAAGAAGAAATTCTCTGGCTTTACCAGGTGGAAGATGCGGTGCTGATGGTAGAAGTTCAACCGACCTCACATCTCAATAGCTCCACTGCTCAAACGATTGGTCAGGTCGTCCTGAAGCGACTAATCAGCGCCGAGCAGGTGATTGAGAGGCTAGTCACAGCCAAGGTCATCCAATCTAGTTTGGCAGAGCTAGTCAGTTAGGGACACTCTTATTCGTCTTGCTGGTAGTAATCACTATCACCAGAGCTGCCATCTTCATAATAGGAACCGTCACCAGAATCACCTCCGTAAGCAGAGTCGTCGCTAGGTGCCTCCTCTGCCGTGGGTAGAGTACCGGTATAAGCACTCTTGGGCCGGATTGGCTTAGCTTTGATGCTACCTTTGCGACCTTCTAGTTTGGGTAGCGAGGGAAACTTTTCAACAGGCAACCCTTTGACGACTGGAGCCATAAATTCGTGCCAGGTATAGGCGGCTGTGCCACTACTGCCTGAGGTGGGATAGTTATCATCGTTGCCTAACCATACACCCGTTACTAGTTGCGGGATGTAGCCTACAAACCACAGGTCGCGAGCTTGCTCAGAAGTACCGGTTTTACCTGCTACAGGTCGTCCAATTTGGGCTGGGGTACCTGTACCACTGGTTACAACGCTCTCTAACATCCAGGTGACGATCGCGGTGGTATCTTTATCAACCACCCGCTTTGGCTTAGCCGCTGCATTGTAGATCACCTTGCCTTGGCGGTTGAGTACGCGACGGATACCATGCGGCTTAGCATGCATCCCTTGCGCCGCCAGCGTACCGTAGGCATTGGTTAGTTCTAGCAGGCTGACCTCTGTAGAGCCCAGGGCCATCGAGTAAATCGGTTGTAGTTTCGATTGAATGCCCATGGTGTTTGCCATTTTCATAACTGGCTCAAACCCGACATCAATTAATACTTTGACTGCCACCACATTAATTGATTTGGTGAGAGCATTCAGCATGGATACCCAGCCACTATGGGTTTTGCCGTAGTTGTTGGGTTGGTAGCCATCGACAACGTAAGGGGCATCCAGGTAACCATCGTAGGGCGAGAAACCAGCAGCGATCGCCGTAGTGTAGACCACCCCCTTAAACGTCGAACCCGGTTGCCGCCGTGCTTGGGTGACACGATTAAACTGGCTTTGCTCAAAGTTCGAGCCCCCCACCATTGCCTTGACTTCTCCAGTGCGAGGGTCGAGCGCCACCAGAGCTGCTTGCTCAAAGCCTTGACCAGGCCCATCGTAGTAGACCGCGTCCTCAACTGCTTTCTGTGCCGACTCCTGCCACTTCAGATTGAGAGTTGTCTCGACTGTTAATCCACCCGCTTTTATTTCCTGAGCTGAAATTACCCTTGGTAACTGTTCCTGAATGTAGGAGGTGAAGTAAGGCGTTTCATTCGTCAGATTTTTAGGGGTACTGGGCTTAACCTTAATCGGGGTTGCTTTAGTGGTTGCGGCTTGGGCGGCAGTGATATAACCCACACTTTGCATCCGGTCCAGTACTAGATCCCGGCGCTGGCGCGCCCTTTGGGGGTCAACTAAGGGAGAGTAAACGCTCGGGGCAGCGGGTAAACCTGCCAGCGTTGCCATTTCCGGCAGAGTTAAGTCTTTGACAGGCTTACTAAAGTAAACCCAGGCAGCATCGGCGACACCGTAAGCACCACCACCTAGGTAGACCAAGTTCAGGTAGCGCTCTAAAATTTCCTTCTTGCTCAGCTTGCTCTCAATTTTCTGGGCTAAGCGTGCTTCCCGAATTTTACGTAGAGCACTATGCTCTTGATTTAAGAAGGTGGTGCGGGCAAGTTGTTGCGTGATTGTACTGCCCCCCTCAACGACGCTACCGGAGAGGACGTTGCTGCTGACGGCTCTCAGAATTCCTTGCAGATCAATACCGTGATGTTGATAAAAGCGGCGATCTTCAGTGGCAATAAACGCTTTTTCTAGCTGATCCGGAATTTGCTGCTGGGTTAACTGCTCACGAGAGGCCGGCCCGGACTGGTGCAAAATGAAGCCGTCTGATGACTTGATGGTAATCGTGCCGCTGCGAACCGCCGTAACGGTTGCCAAGTTAGAGGTATCCGGCAGGCTTTGCTCTAAAGTTAGCCAGCCAATAGCGACAAGCGCGACTCCCCCTAGTCCCGCAGTTAACCACAGGCGATCGCGGAGGGTTTGTTGTCGGCGGAGTCGCCGTTTATTCCTCAGGGACGTTGAGGAACCTTCGGGTTTTGGTTGCCCCTTACCCGCCGTACTCTTGAACCTGGAGAGAAACTTTGTCACGTACAACCCTCATTTCACACGAGATCCTTCATTCTAAAGCTGAAATTGGGCCTCAAGTCCAGATCGGTTGCTAGATTTAAACATTGGTTGCCCCACAATCACCCACCAAGTAGCAGAAGCGGGATCACACACTGACGTGGCCCAAGGCCAGGCCTGTGACTAACATCCCCAGAACCAGAAAAGGCTGGGCACTGGCTTGATACTTGACATCATTTTCCACGGGGTTCCGCAGAAAGTACATATCTTGTAAGGTAATCTGCGGAATGATCAGCAGGATTAAAATCGTAGCGTACAAGTTTTCGTGCACACCAATTAAGTAAGCGGCGACTCCGGCTTGAAAGACATCGATCATCAACACACAAATCCAAGCTGCAGTGTTAACCCCAAACATCACAGGCAGGGACTTTAATCCCAGCTGGCGATCGCCTTCTACACTTTTAAAGTCGTTAACTACAGCAATCCCTAAGCCAGCCAAACTATAGAACAGGGTGAGAATCACAATCTTCCAATTCAAATTGCCAAACAGGGCATGACCTGCCCACCAGGGTAAAGCAATGTAGCTAGCACCAAGCGCATAGTTCCCCAGCCAACCGTTTTTCTTCAGTTTCAGAGGAGGGGCAGAATAGATATAGGAGAGGAAGGAGCCACCCAACGCTAGTGCCGTAATGGTTGGAAAGGGGTGACCAGCCCAGCGGTCAAGGGCGTAGGCGACTCCTGTGCCGGCAGCTAATAGAACCAGAATCTGAGTAGTAACCTGCGGAACAGAAATCGCTCCAGAGGGAATGGGACGATAGGGTTCGTTGATTGCGTCGAGATCGCGATCGTAAAAGTCATTCAAGGTTTGGGTATAACCCGCCAGCAAGGGACCTGATAACAACATACAGGCAGCTGAAACCAGCACATTTTCTAGCTTCCAAACAAAGTTACCAGAAGACGCGGCCCCACAGACCACTCCCCAAATCAAGGGAATCCAGGTGATCGGCTTCATCAGTTGTAGGCGGATCTTCCAAATGTTCGTCTCTCCGGCTCCTGCTCCCCGCATCCCTAGCAGTTGCCGGGTACTGGCACTACGGTTGGCCGCTAAAGGCGCAGCAGTTGGATTCATTTCCACTGCTTCTACAGCGTCTTGAATATTAGGATCTGAAGGCAGCTCAGAAATAGGGTCAGACATAGCACGTACAGAGATTAAGGCATCTGCTGATCACTGTAATTCATATTGCTCGTTCTAGAGCAAGGAGCAGCTGTCTTCGGCCCTAGGATTCCATTAAGAACAGCCGCAGCGGATCTAAGTGAATGTGCCAGGGAAACGGCTGATCTTTGAGTACTGTCCACTTTTCTTTAAACACCTCTGCTTGCAGGTGGTAATCTTGGGCGCTACAGGGTGACGTGTGTAGCTTTAGATAAAGGGTGACCCGGTGCGGGGTTTCACTAGTCTGCACCAGCCAGCAGGGAAACGTATTTTCTTGCTGCGGATTTTCAGTGAAAGTTAGATGATGGGCACGAATCCCGACGTAGCTCAAGGAACGGGGAATCGATTCGACAACCTCAAGGGTGCAGTCCCACTCCCCGGCCTTAATGCTTTGCAATCCAGCCGCTTGGGCCCGGGCAAAGTTTTTGCAGCCTGTGAGCTGAGCAACGTTGTAAGTAGGGGGGCGCTCAAAAATATCCTGTTTAGGCCCATAGGCCAGTACTTTACCGGCGCAGAGCACTAACAGGTTGAAGCAGAGTCGGTAGGCTTCTTCTAGGTTATGGCTCACAAATAAAGTCACACCCTCATAACAGGCCAACGTCTCAATCAGTTGTTTTTCTAGTTGGCTGCGTAGGTGGGTATCCAGGGCCGAAAAGGGTTCGTCCAACAGCAGAGCCTCTGGCTCGATCGCCAGGGCTCGCGCTAAAGCAACTCGCTGCTGCTGACCGCCAGAAATCTGGTGCGGGTAACGGGCTTCTAGACCCTGCAACTGCATCAGTGCCAGGTACTTCTCCAGTCGCCGGGCGCGTTCTGCTGGTGCTAGTTTCTGAAGACCAAAGGCAATATTTTGGGCCACACTCATGTGGGGAAACAAAGCATAGTTCTGAAAGACCACCCCAATCCGTCGCTGGCGGCAGGGAATATTAATCCCCTGTTCTGCGTCAAATAGGATGCGTTGATTCAAAATGATCTGGCCGCGATTCGGGGTCTCTAATCCGGCAATGCAGCGTAGAATCATTGTTTTGCCACTGCCGGAAGCTCCCAAAATCCCTAAAGGAGCACCTGCTGCGCTAAAGGCGGCCTCTAGCGTAAAGCCAGGAAGGTTCTTTTGCAGGTGCACCAACAGTTGGCTGCCACACCTGGTAGCTGGATGAGATGGCCTACGCTGCCGGGAGGAACCTTGATCGGCTGCTCTCCTAGCGATCGCCGTATACCTCAGAATCAACCAGCCCCACAGAGAGTCGAGTAAGGGATTTGCTAGAACGACGATTTGTCGAGAGGGTTGGGAGCCAGACCAGTAGTTGAGTCCAGCAATCACTCCCAGGGCGATCACCACCATGATCACCGTCCAAACTAGAGCCGTATTCATTTCTCCGGCTTCTGTTGCAAACCAGATCGCAATCGGGATGGTTTGGGTGCGGCCAGGAATGCTTCCGGCTAGCATCAAAGTGGCTCCAAACTCCCCTAGGGCTCTAGCAAACGCCAGAATCATTCCAGCTACTATTCCCGGCCAAGCCAAAGGTAAAAGAAGCTGCCAGAAGATGGTGCCTTCATTTGCTCCCAAGGTGCGAGCAGCCTGGGGGAAATCAGGATCAACTTGCTCAAAAGCTGCCAGCACCGTTCTATACATCAACGGAAAAGCAACTACCGTCGCCGCAATCACCGTCGCGGGCCAGGAAAAGATAATCCTAATCCCCAGTTTTGTGAGCAGTTGCCCCACGGGGCTGTTTCTGCCCAGCAGTAGCAGGAGCAAGAAGCCAACCACCGTTGGCGGCAACACTAGGGGAAGCGTTAATAAGCCATCAATTAGCCCCCTCCCTTTACCTCGATAGCTAAACATCCAGTGGGCGACAGCGATCCCGACAACAAAAGCAAGGCAGGTGGCAGCTGCAGCAGTTTTGAGCGAGATCCACAGGGGAGAGAGATCCATCAGAACTTACTGGTGGATGGTGATAAAGCCAGCTTGTTTAAACGTTGCCTGTGCTTGATCACTAGAGAGAAAATCAACAAATTTTTTAGCAGCATCAGGCTGTTTGCTGTCTTGCAAGATGGCTACTGGATAGGCAATCGGCGAATGGGAGTTTTTCGGGGCTGTGGCAACAATCTTGACTTTCTGGGAGGTTTTGGCATCAGTGGCATAGACAATCCCCGCATCGACGTTACCCGTCTCGACATAGGAGAGTACTTGGCGAACATCCTTGGCAAAAACCAGCTTGGGTCTAAGAGTGTCAAACAGGTTTAGAGTAGTCAAGACTTCCTGACCGTATTGTCCAGCGGGCACACTTTTAGGTTCAGCGATCGCCACTTGCTTCACCTGATCTCGCTTTAAATCAGCAAAGCCTAAAATCTTGGCGTTCCCAGAGGTGATTAAGACAACTTCATTCCCCAGCAAGTCTTTGCGGGTGCCTGCGAGTAGGAGGTTTTTCTGCTCTAGAGCATTCATCTGCTTCCGGGCTGCAGAAACAAAAACATCAACGGGGGCTCCTTGTTCAATTTGCTGTTGCAGCGAACCAGAGCTGGCAAAGTTGTAAGTAATATTCGTCTGTGGCTGTTCCTGGCTATAAGTTGACTGGATATCTTGCATCACATCTTTCAGGCTGGCCGCTGCCGATACGGTCAAAGTCACGGTTGAAGAGGGAGTAGTGACTGTGTTCTGGTCGCAACTAACTATTGCGACTACCATCGCTATTCCAGTGAACCAGCTCAAGACTTTTCTCCGATTCATGGGCCAAAGTTCTCAGTTCTTACCTGGATTAATCCATGGCTGCCAAGGGTTGCTAGGATCGTACCAGCTAAACGAACTAAATTACCAACTTAGTTGGTAACCTCAATGCCAAGAAAACAGCAAGGGTGGGTGACCTTTCAATCCTCCGAGGAAGAACGACAAATTCTGGAGCAGCACTGCCAAGTTTCTCAGCGCTCAAAGACAGAGATCTTGAGGGAACTATTACGCAGCCTTAAATCTCCCTCCGGTTTAATCGAGTCCTCAAGTGATCAGGGCCAGAATAAGGTAGGGTTGAGTCAACAGTCTGAGTCTAAAGTGATGAAGATTAGCGCCCGCAATACCCTGAGGGGAAGAGTAAAGCAAATTGTCATGGGGTCAGTTAACGCTGAAGTGACCTTAGAGATTGCACCTGGGGTCGAGATCACCTCGATCATTACCAAAAGCTCAGCAGAGCAGCTTGATTTAACGGAAGGGAAAGAAGCCTACGCCATGATCAAAGCCAACAACGTGATGATTGCTGTGGATTAAGTTTCAGCTAGTTTTGCTGCGGATTGCTAGCAGAAGATGCTGCAATCTGACTGCCACTCTAAAAAGAAATAATCAAGTAGCCGTCTTGAAACTTCGCGCCGGTAACTTGCTTGCCGCGCAACTCCGGTGGGAGAAAAAGGTTGCGCCGCTGATCGCCTGCTTCTACAGTGACTTCCGGTCCATACTGTGTCAGTTTCACCTGCTTTTTATCAAAGCCGGGCAAGAAAAGACTGACTTTGCGTCCGGGGACATCTACGGTAACGGGTTTAGGAGCCTGCGCGGCTTGGCTGAAATCAGGTAAGGCGTTGATCAGCGGTTGCCAGTCATCTGAGGATTTAGTGGGCAAAGCGCTGACCTTCAGGGGAGAAAAGTTGCTGCTTATCGCTTCAGTGACTTCCGCTTGATTGAGTAACACACCGCCCACTGTCAAACTGACTTGTTGGGCACTGCCCCAGAGATAGCGAGCCGTGGCGATCGCGATTGGATCGTCGGTAACCACGAGATAAGCCGCAGCGCGGTTCGGGTCAGCAACTGCCGCTTTGCCTTGCTCTAGCAGACTATCCACTTGGCCCTTCGGTTGGGCAAAGTTATTACTGGCCCAGTTGACATTCAGTACCGCACTGGAAACGGGTTGGATGAAGGGTGACACGGTTTTACCCAGGTCGGAATCAGCAAACACTTTGCTAAAGCGCCGGATGTACCAACTGAAAATCTCAGGTATACCAATGGTCCGTAGAGCAGTTTGGTCACCGGGGCCGTCGTAGACAATCACGTCGTAGTTACCACTAGCGTCGTACTCCCGCACCGCATTCATCATCAGTGCATTGTCCATCCCCGGGAGCACTCCCAGTTCTTCCCCAAACACTTGTTTAAAGAACGGGGTACGGAGGTACTGAGCTTCCAGCTTTTTCACGTCTGACCAACTGCGCTCTAGCAATACAGTCGCTTGGAATTGGACTGCCTGGAGGTTTGAGCTAATTTCTTGGGGGTCAGGACCAAGGGAAGCACCTAGCTGTAAACTCAAAGCTGGTCCGGGTTCCTGGCTTGCCAGAAGTACTCGCTTGCCTTGAGCAGCCAACTGCTTGGCAGCGGCGATCGCCACAGTCGTGCGGCCCACACCACCTTTGCCTAAAAACGTCAAAATCAAGCTCATCTCAAACGTCCTTATTTAACAAACCCCAGAAAACTGCCTGAATAAGGCAGTTTTCTCATAGTAGCGGTCTCAACACCAGCAATGCCAGCGTTGGCGGAAATCTTTAGACCAGTAGACGCTCACCCAAATTGTGATCAGAGATTACAATCGACAGCCTCTGATGGAGCAAATCTGAGGAACGATGGCTGCGTTTCAGGGTAGATGTGGTTAAGCAATCTAGCTACCTTTTGTTTTTCTGACCCGATGCGCTAGAAATTACACGCAATCGAGGCGGCAGCCCTAGGATGAGCGAACCGACAACACGCTAGATATCAAGATCACCCAGGTTGAGTTGCGGCCCATAGGTTTCAATGAACTCCCGGCGCGGAGCCACGCGATCGCCCATCAAGATTGTAAAGATCCGGTCGGCTTCAGCGGCGTCCTCAATCGTAATTTGCTTGAAAGTACGAGTTTCTGGATTCATCGTGGTGTCCCACAGTTGGGTCGCCATCATCTCTCCTAGCCCTTTAAATCGCTGGATCGTGTAGTTGGCATTGGGAGGGAATTCGTGTCGTACCAGGTTCGTCAGTTCGCGCTCGCTGTAGCAGTAGTAGTGCGATCGACCCCGCTCAATCTTATACAACGGTGGGCAGGCAATATAAATGTAGCCAAGCTCCACCAGTTGTCGCTGGTAGCGGTAGAAGAAGGTAAGGAGAAGCGTCCGGATGTGAGCACCATCGACGTCAGCGTCGGTCATCAGCACAATCCGGTGATAGCGCAATTGGGAGGCATCAAACTCCTCTCCTCTAATGCCCAAACCCAAAGCCGTGATCAGCGCCTGGATTTCTGCATTTTTGTAAATCTTGGCATCGTCGGTTTTTTCAATGTTGAGGATTTTACCGCGCAAAGGTAGAATCGCCTGGAAGCGGCGATCACGCCCCTGCTGAGCACTGCCCCCGGCAGAATCCCCTTCTACTAAAAAGATCTCTGACTCTGCAGGATCACGGGAGCTACAGTCCTTTAACTTGCCAGGAAGGGTAGAAGATTCTAAAACTGACTTGCGCCGTACTAATTCCCGAGCCCGTCGCGCTGCTTCTGCAGCATTAAAGGCTTGAATCGCCTTTTCTAAAATGGCATCGATTACGTTGGGCCGGAATTCTAAGTATTCCGTCAGGACCTCCCCAACCAAGGAATCGACAATCCCCCGTACTTCCGTATTCCCTAACTTGGTCTTTGTTTGGCCTTCAAACTCTGGATCGGGAACCTTAACAGATATAACGCCTGTTAGTCCCTCCCGCACATTCTCCCCAGCTAGGTTGGCATCATGGTCCTTTAGCTTGTTGCGCTTGCGGGCGACTGTATTCATCGTCCGCGTCAAAACTGCCTTCAAGCCTTCCAGGTGAGTACCACCATCAATCGTGCGAATATTATTGGCAAAGCCTAAGAGGTAATCCGTGTAAGCATCAACACACCACTGCAAGGCAACCTCCACTTGCACATTATTACGTTCACCCTGAACGTAGATGATTTCTTCGTGGATTGGCTGCTTGTCGCGGTTCATATAGGCGACGTATTCTTTAATACCGCCATCGTAGCGATAGGTTTCTACCCTAGGCTCATCTTGCTTCAGCAGCTCCAGGCGGCAGTCGCGGAACGTAATCTCAACTCCCGCATTTAAGTAAGCTAACTCCCGCACCCGGCCTGCCAAGGTGTTGTAGTCAAACTCTGTGCCTGAGGTAATGAATATTTGAGGATCCGGCTTGAAGGAAATTGAAGTACCCGTGCGCGGTTGCGAATTAGGTTCAGCCACCAGCTCTGTCACTGGAATGCCGCGCTCAAACCGCTGCTTGAAGACAGTGCTTTCACGCCAAACTGTCGCCTCTACCCATTCTGAAAGTGCATTGACAACAGAAATACCCACACCATGTAGGCCACCAGAGACTTTGTAGCCGCCGCCGCCAAATTTACCCCCAGCATGGAGTACCGTCATCACGGTTTCTAAGGCAGACTTCCCAGTCCGCGGATGTACATCTGTCGGAATGCCGCGGCCATCATCGGTGACCGTGACCGAACCGTCGGCATTCAAATCAACTTGAATTTGTTTGCAGTAGCCTGCCAGTGCTTCATCAACGGAATTGTCTACAACCTCGTAGACTAAATGATGAAGTCCTCGTGGGCCTGTAGTACCGATATACATTCCCGGCCGCTTACGAACGGGCTCAAGACCCTCAAGAACTTGAATCTGATCAGCACTGTAACTGGTTGTCATAGAGGTCGCAGTTTGATAAAGATTATGAACCCTTGCAGATCCAAAAATGATAAATCACATCAAAATTTTAGCACAAAAGGGTTTGGCGCGATTCTAGGCCAATTTCAGGCGCAAATTTGAATAGGGATGGAACGACTTTCAGGGCGTCCGGGTTTAGTGGTTATTTGTGGTCCAACGGCGACAGGAAAGTCTGGGCTCGCGATCGCGCTGGCCCAACGCTTAAATTCCCCCATCCTCAGCGCGGATTCACGGCAAGTTTACCGGGAGTTTGACATTGGCACTGCCAAGCCGACCCGACAAGAGCGCCAGCAAGTACCCCATTACTTAATTGACATCTGTGATCCTAGGGAAACCTTGACCTTGGCAGAGTACCAGGAACAAGCCCAAAGCTGGATTGGTAATTTTCATGACCAGGGGCAACTGCCTCTACTAGTAGGCGGCACGGGCCTCTATATCCGCGCTATTATCCAAAATTTGCAAATTCCTAGAGTGTCACCACAACCACAGTTGCGATCGCAACTTCAAGCTTTAGGCCAATCCGAGATTTATGCCTGGTTGCAGCAGGTCGATCCCGCTTCGGCCGAGAAGATCCATCCCCACGACCAGGTACGCACCTTGCGCGCTTTAGAAGTCTTTTACGTCACAGGCATTCCGATTTCCCAGCAGCAGGGTAAGCAATTACCGGAATACCCAATTCTCCAGATTGGCTTGGACTGTCCGGGTGACTTAACCCCACGCATTCACCACCGCACAGAACAGATGATTGCTGCGGGCTGGCTAGCTGAAGTGGAATTTTTGTGCCAGAAATACGGTACAGATCTACCACTTTTACAGACCTTGGGCTACCACGAACTAACCCGGCATTTAACTGGAGAAATCCCTCTAGCCCAGGCGCAGGCGTTAACGATTCTGCACACGCGTCAGTTTGCTAAGCGCCAACGCACCTGGTTTAGAGCTGATTCCCAAATTCAATGGTTTAACGCCGACGATCCGGCTTTGCTGGATCAGGTTTGGTTACACATCCAACAATTTAGAGGCTGGTTAAGCCAGGCTCTAAGGCAATGAGCAGTTCATCCAGTTCTTACCCGGAGCCAGTATGAGGGAACCGCCAGCAAAAAATTTCTGGGAGCAGCTAAACAACCTGGCATTGGTGCGCTTTCTGTTGTTCTTTGCGGCGGGTTGGGCCCTCGTCCAGTTATTGGCTTACTTTGAGACTGTAATTGTCATCTTTGCCTTTGCCACTGTTCTCGCTTTTTTGCTCAACTACCCGGTGCGTTGGCTAGAGCGCTACTTGCCTCGAAGTTTTGCCGCGATGCTTGTTTTCTTGTTGAGCATCCTGATTATCGGGGGGCTAATGGTGACTGTTGGTCTAGCAGTTTTGGCTCAGGGCCAGCAACTGATTAACAGTATTACTAATTTTCTAATTGCTTTGGTTCCTCTGGTTGAAAGGTTAGAAGGAGCACTACGGGAACGGAATATTCAAGTTGATTTAGCCGCGATTGAAGTGCAGGTTCGTAACCAAGTTCTGCGCGGAATTGGGATAAGCTTAGCGATTTTTCAAGGATTTCTGGCTAATTTAGTCACCTTGATCTTGGTTCAAGTTGTTGCCTTTTTTATGGTGCTGGATGGTCAGCGGCTTTGGGGTTTAGCGCTGAGAATTGTCCCTAAAAAACTTCGTGGTCACTTTGCCGCCACCATCCGGCAGAAATTTTTGGGTTTTTTCCGAGGGCAGTTAATCTTAGTTTTATTTCTGAGTGTCTCTACTTTTATTGTCTTCTTACTCTTAAAAGTACCGTTTGCCTTAACCTTGGCAATCATTGCCGGAGTGTTTGACCTAATCCCTGGCATTGGAGCCACTTTGGGGATTGGGATCATTTCTTTGATTGTCCTATCTCAAAATGCTTGGTTAGCCCTAAAAGTTTTAATTGCTTGCATTGTGCTACAGCAAATTCAAGACAACCTGATTTCTCCCCGGATCATGCAAAACTCATTAAATGTGAATCCGGTTGTACTATTTTTTGCCCTACTTGTTGGCGCGAGAGTTGCTGGGTTACTAGGGGTTTTTCTAGCAGTGCCGATTGCCGGAGTGATCGTCAGCCTATTTGAAATCGAGGAAATGAAAGGCGAGTCTTAACAACAGCATTTGTCGTCTTTACTATTTCCTAGGTTATTTCCTGGGCATAAAGCTAGCCTCTGCCCTATCTGACGTACTGTGCTGAGATTTTGCCCCTAAACTGAGGAGACTGTTAGCTTCTATAGCAGGCAGTGATGGTGCTAGCTGCAGATGTCTTGGTGAATTATGAATCCTCAAGAACTCTATTTATTTGACTTAATGGGCTATCTAGTTGTTGAATCTGTCTTGACAGAACAAGCACTGGTCAGCCTCAATGAGATCTTTACCCAACGCCAGCAGGCAGAAGCAGACCCTAACGCCTGTAAGTGGCGGCTGGGCTGCCGGGAAATTGGCGGTAGCGGCAGCGATCTACTGGAGTGGGGTGAGCCTTACCTACAATTACTCAACCATCCCTGCTTGATGCCTTACCTACGGACCTTGCTGGGGGATCGCCTGCGCCTGGATCACACCTATGCCGAATACATGCGCCAAGGGGCACAAGGTCTCTACTTGCACGGTGGTGCCACACCCTACGATCCGGCACAATACTACCATTGTCAAAACGGCAGAATGTATAACGGCCTAGTGGCAGTTGTTTGGGCACTAGAGGATGTGCCACCTGGTGCTGGAGGATTTTGCTGCATTCCTGGTAGCCACAAAAGTCAGTTTTTTTGCCCAGAAGCAGTTCGTAGTCTAGACCCGCTCTCGCCCTGGATTCAGCAGGTACCTGTGAAAGCAGGTTCAGTGATTCTATTTACGGAAGCTTTAACCCACGGGGCTTTACCCTGGGTCGCCAACTCAGAACGGCGATCGCTCTTTTACAAGTACAGTCCCGGTCACCTCTCATGGGCAAAGCGCTACTATGCCAACCACGATGGTTTAGGACTGGTGGAACAGCAGCTGCTGGAACCACCCTATGTGCAGCAACGAACTGCAATTAAGGATTAAAACCTGCATGACGGAATTGGCTCGATTACTCTGTCTAAGCAATGGTCATGGTGAGGATGAAATTGCTGTGCGAATTTTACAAGCGTTGCAGCAACAGTGTCCTGGTGTTGAGGTTGCTGCTTTGCCGATTGTCGGGATGGGACGAGCTTATCGGCAACAACAAATTGCTGTGATTGGGCCTGTGCAAGCCATGCCTTCCGGGGGGTTTATCTATATGGATGGGCGGCAATTGGCGCGAGATGTGCAAAAAGGCTTACTGCAACTAACAGCTCAACAGCTTCAAGCTGTGCGGGTCTGGGCAAAGCAGGGAGGGCTAGTTTTAGCAGTAGGTGATATCGTGCCGCTGTTGTTCGCCTGGTTGAGCGGTGCTCCCTATGCCTTTGTCGGTACCGCGAAGTCGGAATACTACCTGCGAGATGAGTCTGGTCCCCTACCAAGACGTGGATGCCAGCGCTGGGAAGGATGGTCCGGCTCTGACTACCTACCTTGGGAGCGTTGGCTGATGGGTCATCGTCGCTGTCAAGCCGTTTTCCCCCGCGATCGCCTGACCACTGAGATCCTGAAGCAGTGGTCTCTTCCTGCATTTGACATGGGCAACCCGATGATGGATGACTTGGAACCGCAAGCCGCCAATTTATTCCAAGGGATACCAGCTACTCTGACCATCCTATTGCTGCCTGGTTCTAGGTCTCCAGAAGCCTATGCCAACTGGCAGCAAATCACCCAGGCGCTGACCAGGTTAGTGCAAACTTTTGAATCAATTCTGTTTTTGGGCGCGATCGCACCAGGGTTAGACCTAGAACCCTTAACCCAGACGTTGCTAGCAGAGGGCTGGCAAAGGAAAGCCTCTGCACCCGTAGTTGACGCCCATGATCCCACTGCTCTGACATTTACCCAACCGCAGGCAACCCTAATTCTGATCCAGCAAGCTTTTCGGGAATGCTTACACCAGGCTGATCTGGCGATCGCAATGGCCGGAACCGCTACCGAACAATTTGTCGGGCTGGGAAAACCAGCGATCCTAATTCCTGGTAAAGGGCCACAATTCACAGCTCGGTTCGCCGAAGCTCAAACTCGGCTGCTGGGTCCCTCAGTGACTTTAGTTGAGCAGCCGCAGCAAGTTGCGGATGTCGTAAAAACGCTCTTGAGTGATTGCCATGGCCCTCAGTCGATCGACAACCGCCCTCTGAATCTGTTCGCTGAAAATGGCCAGCAGCGCATGGGAAAACCGGGGGCTGCTCATCGGATTGCCAAGTACTTACTGGAAGCCTCTCGCTAGCTCCCTTCAATATCTGAGGACAGGAAAAACTATCGATGGCAAACGCATAAACAATTCGGTTTAATTCGTAGCCCTGTGAGGCCTTTTTCCTAGCAAAGCGTGGATTGAAAATAAAAAAAACGTGTAGGAATATACTGAGCAAGTGTAACGTCGCCCTTGCCATAGCTGATATAAATTGAGGTGCTTAGCCAACCCTTTGAGTTACTTTGTCGGGCTCCTTTGGGATAGCTGCCCTGATTCAAAAGCTATTGTCTAACCATTACAAAATCTTTGGGGGATCTTGTTTGATGTCTAGTGTTTCTCGATGGTCATCTAGTAGTGCAGTGCTGCTTGCGCTGGGCGTAGTAGCTGGTACAGCCGCGCCCTTGGTGACCTCCGCTCCAGCTTCAGCACAAGTTAATTTTTCCGATGTCCGGAACCACTGGGCTCGGGAATTCATTACTAAGCTAGCGGCTGAAAATGTAATTGCGGGTTTTCCCGACGGTACCTTCAAGCCTGATGCGCCCGTTACACGTGCCCAATTTGCCGCAATCGTTCGTCAGGCATTTAACCAAAATGCTGTGCGCCAGTCTCGCGGATTCACCGATGTTCCCACGAACTACTGGGCAGCACCTGCAATTCAGGAAGCTTATGAATCTGGATTTATGGCAGGTTACCCCGGCAATCGCTTCCTGCCTAGCCAGGAAATTCCTAAGGCTCAGGTTCTGATCTCTTTATCCAGTGGCCTGCGGTACTCGCCTACCCCTCCAACGTCCAGCGATTTAAGCGTCTATGCCGATGCGTCCCAAATTCCTGACTATGCCGTGAATGGTGTTGCAGCCGCGACAGAGAAGAAGCTTGTCGTTAACTATCCCAACGTCAAATACCTGAATCCGACCGAAACTGCAACCCGTGGAGATGTTGCCGCTTATATCTATCAGGCGTTAGCGAGTCAGGGTGAATTCCAACCCCTGCCGGCGAGAGCAGAAGGGGCGCAGTATATTGTAGGCGGTACGGGTAGTACTACTCAAACCGGGGGGACGAATACAACCCCCACCACTCAAACTGGGACGAATACAACCCCCACCACTCAAAATCCTGATCTAAAAGTTGCACGCGATACACCTATAGATGTGCAATATGTCGGTGGGCGCAAGGTTTTAATGCCGGTCTCTCGTGGGGAAACCGTGGCTGTGACGCTGGAGGTTGCCACTGATGTAAAGAACAGCAAAAACCAAGTTTTGATTCCCAAAGGGAGCCAAATCAAAGGTGAGTTAAAACCTGTTAAAGCCACAGGTGGTTCCACATTGGGTACCCAGTTTGATGCCCAAGAAGTTGTTATTGGGGGTAAGTCGTATCCTCTTAATGCAACTTCCGGTATCGTAACCACAGGTTCAGCTCAGCAGCCTACCCAAAGTACATCACCGCAGAATGTGGTGACTTCTGCCGCAACCAGAGCTGTGCTAGGGGCCATTTTGGGAGGCCAGATTAACACAGGTAGCATTACCAGTATTTTGACGGGCGAAGCTTCAAAAACACCTGCTGATAGTGCCAATGACATTATCTATATTGACCCAGCAACTGACTTGGATTTGAAGATAAATTCTGATTTCTACGCCAGTTCAGCTTCTTAGGCCCAGTAAGAATTGGTTGCAACAATACAACTTAATGTCAATTCTGACCCAGTACAACTTGCTTCGGCCAATCTGTACTGGGTATTTTTTGAGTACTAATCGTGTGGAGGATGGTGTGAAGTGTCTAATCTCTTTGGGCGATCGCTGCTAAGCCTAGGCACACTCAGTCTTGGGATCGTAGCTTCTCTAGTTGATTCTCCTCCAGCTTTTGCTCAAGCTAATACTCCGGCTTCAGCAGTTAGCTTCTCTGATGTTGAGTCTAGTTACTGGGCACGACCCTTTATAGAAGCTCTAGCGACAAGCAATGTTGTTTCTGGCTATCCCGATAAAACCTTTAGGCCGAATCAGCCGGTAAATCGGGCTGAGTTTGCAGCCATGATTCAAAAAGCTTTTGACCAAAGACCAGTGCGTGAGTTGGATGCTAATCGATTCGGCGATGTTCCCACGAACTATTGGGCAGCAACTGCAATTCAGGAAGCTTATGAATCTGGGTTTATGGCAGGTTACCCCGGCAATCGCTTCCTGCCTAGCCAGCAAATTCCTAAGGCTCAGGTTCTCGTTTCTTTAGCAAGTGGTCTAGGATACTCTCCTAGCCGCCCTCCGGCAACCACCTTAAACCTCTATACTGATGCGGGGCAAGTTCCCCCATACGCTGTGAATGGCATTGCAGCGGCGACAGAGAAACGGCTTGTTGTCAACTATCCAGACCTCAAGCTTCTTAATCCAACTGAGACAGCTACCCGTGGAGCCGTTGCCGCCTATCTTTATCAAGCTCTCGTCAGCAAAGGCAAGTTACAACCTTTCACAAAAGCTATGGCAGTCTCTCAGTACATCGCAGGTAGTGCGCCTGAGAGGGGTACTGCCACTCTAGGTGTCACTACTAACCCGAGTCCGCCGAAGCCTGAATTCAAAGTGTTTAAAAACACAAAGATTAAGATCAAGTCTTTGAGTGCTGGTAGTGACAGGATCATCGTCGCCCCAGGCGAAACTGTGCAAGTTACTCTAGAGGTGGCGGATGATGTCAAAAATCTGAAGCGGGAGGTTTTGATTCCGATCGCCAGTCAGGTTGAAGGGCGTTTAGTTCCCACGAGCGTCGGCTCTCAGCCTGGAGTTCAGTTTGTGGCCCAGAAGCTGACCATTGGCAGTCAGACCTATAGAATCAATGCCACTTCTGAGCCGATAGCTGTTACTAGAACTGTAAGCCGGATAACTATTAGGGGGGGGGTTGCTACCGATGCTGCAAAGCAAGCCTTAAGACGCATCTTGGGTAGTAATACCAATCTTGGTAGTACACTATCTACACCTTTCCCCGGCAAGGTGATTACGCCGCCGACAAATACCAGTCCAGCTAGCGTGATTGTGATTAACGCCCAAGACGATTTGCTATTAACCCTGCAATCTGATTTAGGTGATTAAGTATTAGCTTCACTTGTCTCACTAATCAGCACCACTTTAAGCCGGGGTATTACTTGCATACCAGGTGTGAAGGACGATTCGTTGAACTTCACGCCAAGCAACATCATGTTGCTTGGCTAATCGAGCACAATCCTCGTACTCGGGCTGAACATTGACGATCGTACTGCCTTGTCGCGCCACCTTGACTCGCACTGGGCCATACTCTGTCTCAATTGATTGGATCTGCCGTGCTAGAACCGTGCGCTGTTGTTGTGATCGCCGGATACCTAGAGTGCTGGTTTCTCGAAACAGAACCGTTTCACAATCGGTTGACTTTTCTGGCTGGCAAAGAACGGTAATCAGCACCCCGGGACGTGACTTTTTCATCCCGATCGCTTGTGTGAATACATCCAGAGCCCCAGCAGCAAATAAAGCATCGAAGGTGTAGCCAATTGCCTGCGGATTCAAGTCATCCACCTGGGTTTCTAAAACGATGATTGTCTCTAGGCCAGGGTCAGTGGCGCTGAGATCAGAACTCTCACCAATCCACAACCGCAGCCTATTCGGGAGCGGTAGCTGGTGGGACCCGGCGCCCAAGCCAATCTTGTGCAACGTGATTGCCGGGGGAGGACCAAAGCTGTGGCTTAAGGTAACGGCGATCGCTGCGCCGGTGGGTGTAACCAATTCCCGCTCGATGCCGTTGCTGTATACCGGAACTTGATGCCGTTCCCATAGCTTTAGCACTGCCGGAGCCGGAACATTTAAGCGACCGTGCGCTGCCCATACAGTCCCCCCACCGGTGGGTAAAGGTGAACAGTAAACCCTGTCGATGCCTAGCCAGTCTAGGCCCAGAGCCGTGCCAACAATATCGACAATTGCATCTGTGGCCCCGACTTCGTGGAAATGGACGCGATCTCGCTCAACACCATGTACTGCCGCTTCTGCCTCTGCTAGCTCTTGGAATATCGCGAGGCTCCACTTTTTGGCACGGATGGGCAAAGCTCCATTTATAATTAACTGCTCAATTTCTGGTAAATGGCGTGCCCTTGGCAAGTCGATTGGAATGGCACTACCGGAAGTAAGATGGTTAGAAGCATTTGCTTCGCTAGCATAGCTATGCTGGGAAATATCTCCAGCAACATTGGGTCTACCTGTGAGGGTGACATGAACTTTGGTTGCCTGCTGGGCGTTCTGGTGAACCTGCTCAGCGTGTAATTGGTACTCTGAACCAATCCCTAGCGCTTGTAGCTTGTAGGTTAGGTAGTCTAAAGGTACCCCAGCATCAACCAGGGCTCCAAGGCACATATCACCGGAAATTCCAGTCAGACACTCTAGATACGCTATTTTCATAGTTCAGCCCATAGGTGGCCCCTTTAGGTCTTCTGCTTTTTATGGCCGCTATCTACCAAATCCATCCCCAGAATCCCCAACACCGCCAAGTCGAACAGGTGGTCAAAGCCTTGCAGGATGGCGCGGTGATGCTCTATCCCACGGATACGGTGTATGCGATCGGTTGTGATCTTAACGCTAAGTCAGCGATAGAGAGGGTTAGGAAGATCAAGCAGTTGTCCAATACGAAGCCTTTGACCTTTTTATGTGATTCTCTCTCCAATATTGCCACCTATGCCCGGGTAAGTGATGCCGCTTACCGGATCATGAAACATTTAGTTCCGGGACCTTATACATTCCTGCTGCCAGCGACAAAGTTAGTCCCCCGCTTAGTTCAAGACCCCAAGCGTAGAACAACGGGTATTCGAGTACCGGATCACTCCGGTTCTCTCGCCTTAATCGCTGCCCTGGGTAATCCGATCATCTCCACTTCCGCCCACCTAGCTGACGAGGATGAGTCAGTGCCAACAAGCTTAATAGATGTGCGTCTGGAGCTGTTCGAGCGGCTTGATAAGCTGGTGGATTTAATCATTGATGACGGTTTAGAGCCTGGATATCAAGTCTCTACGATTCTCGATCTGTCTAGTTCCCTGCCCAGTGTGGTTCGGCGAGGACTGGGATGGGAGGCGGTTGCTGATTGGGAGCTTTAACAACAGGACCCACGGAGCAGAGTCAGTCACCTTCCAGGCTCAGGGTAAGCTGTCATTAGAGAGCATCTGGAAATGAATACCTTGATTGGCAAGTCACTTCAGGATGGTAAGTACACCATCGACCAGGAGCTAGGGCGCGGGGGGTTTGGGGTGACATTTAAAGCGACTCACCACTATCTCGGTCAAACGGTGGTGATCAAAACCCTGAATGAGGCCTTGCAGCAGCATCCTGAGTTTGAGCAGTTTCAACACAAATTTCAAGCGGAAGCGCGGCGCCTAGCCCTGTGCGTGCATCCTAATATTGTGCGAGTTAGTGACTTCTTCCTGGAAGCAGGGCTCCCCTATATGGTGATGGACTACATCCCAGGCTCAACTCTAGAAGCCGTTGTTTTTCCTCGCAACCCTTTACCAGAGGCCGTGGCGGTTGACTATATCCGACAGGTTGGTGCCGCTCTCAGCGTTGTTCATGACAATGGCTTGCTCCACCGGGATGTAAAGCCACAAAATATCTTGCTGCATGAGAAGACCCGGCAGGCAGTACTGATTGACTTTGGTATTGCGCGGGAATTTACGCTAAATGTGACTCAGACCCACACCAATATGATGTCACCAGGCTATGCACCAATTGAACAATACCTAGCTCAGCAGAAACGAACGCCAGCCACAGATGTTTATGGCCTGGCAGCAACTCTGTACGCTCTGCTGACTGCTCAAACTCCGGTTGCCTCAATTTTGCGAGATCGGCAACCGATGCCGGAGCCCCGGCAGCTTCAACCCCAGTTGAGTGCAGCGCTAAACCAGGCTGTGATGCAAGGGATGGCGATAGAACCTCAACACCGACCTGCCACGATTGCGGCTTGGCTGTCGCAGTTGCCACTACCAAATCCGGTAGCTGCTACACCAACCGCTGCTACCTTGGCCGCGGGTCGGCCCGCAGTAGCTAGCCGTCGTCTGCCAACACCTAACCCCTGGCTGCGTGGCTTAGGCGCGATCGCTATTTTGGTCGGTACAGGGGTAGCTTTGGGGTCCTTGGTTTCCCTAAGCTCTGATCGGGACCAGCCACCTACTCCCGCTGCTCAACCAACCCGTAGGAGCACGACCACCGGGACTGCTGACAGCAATCCTGGTGCATCTACTATTCAGCGCCCGAGCACTCCAATTCCCTCCCCTCTAGACCGATCCGCCGCCAGCGGCAACTCTCCCCAGCCAGCGACAACGACGGTTGAAACAGCACCCCTGCCCCTGCCTGTGTTGGATTTCCCGGCGGTTACTGATTCCCAACCTCCGGCTTCCCAATCATCACCACAACCGGCTTCAACAGCACCCCTACCTTCCCCCAAGATAGAACTATCACCGGCTGCCCCCGTAACATCACCCAGATCCAAGGAAAAGCCGGATAAAGACCGTACCAAGGCTAAATCGACAAAAGAAGGAACTAATAAGCGGTCTCAGCCTGCGCTTCTCAGTCCTAAAGATGAAAAGGAAGATGAGCGCAAGCATGAGCGCGAAGACGACTAGAGAGACATCTGGTTTAATCCTGGGCCAGGCTGGGTATTCTAAAGACTTGGAAAGTATTTCGGTACCCCCATAGCTCAGCTTAAAAATCGCACGGGTTATGAGGGACTTGCCGTCTTGGAGGAGTTTCTTCAGATTCTCCGCGAACAAGATCAGCTTGAAGTACTGATTCAAGCAACACTGGATTATCTGAGTAGTGAGTTTGACTTTGATCTAGTCTGGATTGGCCTATCTGAGCGCGCCAACCTGGGGCTAAGCGGCCAAGGAGGGCTGATACCCGCAGGAGATCCGGCATTTTTGAAGCGGCACTTTCGGCTTTCACCAGGCGACTTACTCGATCAAGTATTGGTCCAGCAACGTCCAGTGGGAGTGCCTGATCTGCGGCAGGAAAGCCGAGCTGGAGAATGGCGTCAGGCAGCACAGAAATTTAATATTCAAGGCACGATTCTCTTCCCAATCCTGTATAAAGATCACTGCTTTGGCTTGGCGTTGCTGGGGTCCCACCTCTGGGGAGGCTCCCCTCGCTCAGAGGAAACGGCTAAACTTTCGATGATCTTGAGGGCCTTGGGAGCAGCGTTGCACCAGGTGGAAGCTGATGCCCAACGCTATAAAGCAAAGCGTCCCGATCAGCCACTGCTGGCGTTACTTACTCAGCTAGGCATTTTACCCACGTTGACAAAGCGCTTAGAAGCTGTGGTTCAGCAAACCCAAGAGTTTGTGGTTCCAGCGCGCACCCATGTTTACTGGTTTGAACCCCAAAAGCGCTATTTCTGCGGCGGACAAGCAATTTAGCCAAACGGAGTGGTCGCCAAGAAGCAGCGGCGAGCTTAGAAATTGCGGTTCAGGATGTCAACGGGTTTTATCAAACCTTAAGTGCTGGTGGAATGATTGTGGTCGGTGAAGCCCAAAGTACGCTGACTGAGATTACAGGCCGTTTGATGCAATTGCTGAAGGCGAGATCGCTGCTGGCGGCCCCAATTCTCTGGCAAGGCGAGTTGTTAGGATTTTTGGCCGTTGAAGGCACAGAACCGCGAATTTGGGAAGAAGCAGAAAAAACCTACCTGCGGGGAGCCGCCCAACTCATTGCCCTCACTGCCCCTTTGGCCCAAATGGAACAAACTGTCCAGCAAACACAGCAATATCAGGTGCTAACAACTGGGCTAACCCGTGCCATTTGTAGCCAGGAGGGCTGGAATGACACCCTTCAACAATGTGCTGAGCAGCTATGTCAACGCCTGCAAGTTGAGCGGTTTCTAGTGCTTTTACCCAGCCCCAAAACGGGTCGATTTTCAGCCTACTACCAGCATCAAGGTTCTCTACGCCCCTTTCAAGAGTCCCTAGATCGCCTGAGCGAGGTGGACTGGCAAATGTTACAGCGCAGTGTGGAACCAATCGCGATTGAGAACCTGAGCGAAGATCTAAAATTACTGGCCTGGCGGCAAACCTTGTTAGATTTGGGGGTGCGATCGCTGCTGGTTTGTTCTACCTCCCTAGGACGGCCGGAATCAGGACTGCTGCTGATTGGCCACGAAACCAGTCGCACCTGGAGCACCCAAGAGCGCCAGCTTGTCCAAGGCATTAGCCAACAATTGGGCTTGATTCTGTACCAGTGGCACCTCCAATGCCAAGGCGAACAACAGCAGCAGCTCCAGCAAGCGATGCGGCAAGGGCTGGCAATCATCCAGCGTGCCCAAAACTTAAAGCACCTACAACAGGTTAGCCTGCAACAGTTCACCCAGATTCTGCAAGTTCCCGTGGCTGCCTTGATCAGTTGGCCTGTTAACCAATACCAAGGCCAGCGACAAGGTTAGATTATCACATCCCCAACTGTCAACTCGCAGTTTGCCCTCCGCACAGAGGTAGCGGTTGCCGTGGATACTGACCCCCTAATTCAAGCTGTATTAGAAGAGCAAACGCCCAGCAAGACCCAGGCTGGCCTACTTCTTCTGAGCGTTGAGGAGCTGGCACCGGAAACGCGAGCCTGGCTGCACGGTAGCGACATTGGCCAGATTGGGGCAATCGCTTTGCAAACTGCCCCTGAGCATCAACCCGCTGGTGTTGTCTTAGTGGCCGACCACCAACAGCGCCGCTGGAGTGACTTGCAACTGGAAGCTTTTTTTACCTTGGTCCAACAGTTGGCTTGGTCCTATCGCTCAACTCATTTAACAGCCCTCTTGAAGCAGCAATGCCAAAGTTTGGAATGCTTCAATTGGTATCGACAGCGGCGGCTGGAAGAAATCTATCGTACGGTTGCCAAGGACACTCAACGATTGCACAAACTGATTGCCCAAAGAACGCCTGCCGCCTTTGCTGGAGCAGGAATGTCTTCTGGTCAGGGGGTGGGTAGCAACAACCATCAGCCTGCCCTAGGCCAACTCCAGCAGGGGCTCGATAAGATACTCAGCCTGATCCAAAGCAAGGATTGTCAGTTTCATTCCCAACCGGAATCGATTGGTTTAGCCACTCTGCTGAAGCGGGTGCTGGAAGATATTAACCCGTGGATTCACCAACGTCAGCTTTGGCCACAAGTTCACAACCGGGTCAATATTACCCTCAGCGGCGATATTGAGAAAATTCAGCTGGTGCTCTATGAGCTATTGGATGCCGCTTGTCGTCGTTCGCCAGTCGAGGGACGGATTGATATCTGGTGTCAACCCTTGGATCAGCACTGGTTAGAGCTGTCGATCACCGATAATGGAGTGCTGGAACCAGAGCTGCTATTCGATCTCCAACAGGGTGACCGTCTGGACTTGCTCGCCACTTCTACCCTCAACCAGCCTCCAGGTAAGTCCTTAAAAGTAATTCAGGCGATCGCGAAGCAACTGGGGGGCCAAATAGAATTTAACCAGTTAGAAGATGGTCGAGGATTAAGCCGTCTCACCTTGCCTTTGGTCGCAACGCCTCAAACTGAACCCTGAGCCGAACTCTAGAATACTACTCCCAGGATATGCCCAGAGATTCTGGTCCCCACCGTGGATTAGATAGCTGGGGCTTGGCACAACATTAAGTTCTCAAACATTTGCTAGCCTGGAGAAACAGAATTTCTGTAACATATACTACAGAAAATAATGTGGTTTGTCCCCATGGCTGTGCTGCCTCCCCTCAGGATGTAGTGCGTCTTAGTAGCAACCCGGAATCGCAGACAGGATAATGAAATTTCATTCTTCTAAGCTTGATGGCGTTCAACAAAGAGCATCTGTTCTATGGGCCATCAAGCCTTACACTAACTCCTCTCAGCAGTCGTTTGGCGCTGATACTTGGGTGCAACTGCTGGAACTACCCAGTTCCTATAGTTCTGAGGAAGCACTGCTGCTGTGTCATGAATTTGGAGACCTATGGCTGGCCTGGGTTCCTAGTCACGGTGAAACTGTGCTTCATAGTAGTCAGTTCTACCACGCTTGAACGGCTCCTCAGACTACTGCCCTTGCCTATGAGCTTCAACCCAATCTTCACCAATTCGAATTGTCAAGTCAGACTCAAGACTACCGGTGGAATCAGCTTCGACATGACCACTACCTAAAGTTGCTTGCAGTGTTTTTGCAGCCTCTAAATCGCCGCGTTGAACAATTACCTGGGTTTGACTCTGGGTGTCCGGCCAATCATCCTCAATGTATATGTTAGAGATGCCCTGAGTTTCTAAGTAACTAGCCATCCAACTAGCTGCTTCTGGTTGGCTGGAGGCATTTTGGATCGCGATCTTGAGATTTTGGAGGTCTGGTGTGTCTAAGCTTAATGCTGTAGTGCTATCAGTCTGAAAGTAGTTCTGCACCACCCGCTCCATGCCCTCAGGGTCCATGATCCAGTAGCTAGCTTCAAACTCATCAGGACCACTAAACCGTCCAGGCAATAAAACCATCTTCAGTTCGTCTGGCTTTGTTTGCAACCCAAGTTGCACCATTGATACCATTTCACCAAGGCTTAAATTGGTGTCAACGTACTTCTGCATTACAGTAAAGATTTTAGGCAGCCGGGTCAGCACCAGGGGATTGGTTAACCGCTTGCGTAAAGCTTTCAAAAGCGCTTGTTGCCTTTGAGCGCGACCAATATCGCCGTATTGATCATTGCGGAAACGAGCAAATTGTTCCGCTTGATCTCCGTTCAGGGTTTGGAGGCCTGGCTGTAAGTCAATGTTTAACTTTTGGGTCTGGTCCTCGTACTTCATGCGTTGCGGCACATAAACTTCTACACCACCCAGTAAGTCAACCAATTCCCGGAATGCACCAGTACTGATGCGTACATAGCGCTCAACAGTGACACCATTTAGGGTTTGACTAACGACTTGTGAGGCTAATTCTGCTCCCCCTTTCCAGTTGGCGTGGTTTATTTTGGTAATCCCCAGCTCAGGAATGTCTACCTGAGTATCGCGGGGGATAGAGAGAATATTGATATTTTTCTGATCGGGGTCCACCCGCATCAGCAGCATTGTATCGCTGCGACTGGCAAAGATTGCCTCTGAGCCAGGGCTGGCACCAGGTACCTCATCAATCCCCATCACCAGAACATTGGTTGGACCTGTAATACCGTACTGAAGGCCGTCACGAAACCAATCAGCCAGCGATCGCTCATGGCGGTCAGTATTGTCAGTATTGGCTCCACCGTGCAAGGGGGCAACCAGGGCCAGCGTCGCCCCTAAGGTTGCGGAAACCATCGTTACCAAAATGAATGTAAAGCTCCACAAAAGCCACCGAGAAGCCGTGGCTCCAGCTGTAGCAGTATCACCCCTTAAAACTCGATATTGTTTAGAATTAGCAGTGTTCTGCCCATTCTTCTGGTTTACAGGTTTTTTCAACTGACTACTACCACTGATGCGTTCTACTCCTCTTGCCACGGATGCCCTACCTTAGTAACGTTGCCTTGGGTAACCTATAGTAGTTCTGTAGGTCAAGGTATAGCCGCTAATATAAAGCTTCAATGTTGAAAGTGCAAAGAGGTAGCTTGGAATAACTCAATATCCAGGTCGTAGGTATCCGCCAGTTAGAAGAGTGTCACTGTTCCAAATATTTTTTATGACGCAGCTCTAGCCTAAAGTGAGTAGTAACTTCAGCAAGTAACCTATATACAAAGATGCAGGCTGTCATTATTGCAGGTGGAAAAGGTACGCGTCTAGCTCCCTTGACCTATAACAAGTGCAAACCAATGCTAACCCTTGTAGAGCGACCATTCCTAGACTGGATGGTTGGGCGGTGTCGGGGAGCAGGCATTACAGATATCCTGATCAATGTTTACTACCAAGGGCATCAGGTCCAAGATTACTTTGGCGATGGGAGCAAGTTTGGGGTACAGATTCGTTACATTGAAGAAGCAAAACCCTTAGGTACGGCGGGGGCAATGAAGCTAGCTGAACCCTATTTCACAGGGGATTCACTGGTTGTATTTAACGCAGACATTCTCACTGACTTGAACCTGCAAACGTTAATTCAGGCGCACCAGCAATCTCAGGCAAAAGCGACGTTGGCGTTAGCACGGGTTGATAATCCTACTGCCTATGGGTTGGTAGAGTTAGCCCCAGCCAATACGAACAGTCCAACAGATAGCATGGTCCAACCCGTTAAGGCTTTTCGGGAAAAGCCATCAGCTGAGGCTGCGGCACAGTTAGGGATTGATACGATTAATGCCGGCACCTATGTTCTAGAACCAGATTTGTTCGCTGACTATCCTGTTGACGTACCCCTCAGTTTTGAGCAAACCGTTTTTCCCAGGTTACTAGAACAGCAACAGCTCATGATGGGGTTTGTTTGGGATGGCTACTGGCGAGATTTAGGAACTCCAGCTAAGTACTACCAGGGCCAGATTGATATTTTGACTGGAAAAATGTCCTACAACCTAAAGGCGATCGCCCAGGAACAAGCGCCTAGCGTTTGGGTAGCTGCATCTGCAGAGCTAGATCCGGCAGCACAGCTGGTGGGTCCTTGCTATATTGGCGATCGTGTCCGCTTGGGACCGAACGCCGTGATTCCGGCAGGAACTATTGTGGGTGCCAACTGCCTGATTGATCAACCGCTGGGGTTCGGCATCTATCCCCCCGGAACGCTGGCTGTGGCAGGTGGTGACGTTTGACGTGTTTAGTTCAGCCCCCTGGGATGTGGAGATACCAGGCTAAGCTGCGGATACCCAATGGGTGTAACCAGGAGGCAGTGTGTTTTCAGGATTGAGTAAAATTAGTACTCGTCAGCGGGCGATCGCAGAAGTGGTGTTCCGCAATGGTTGGGGCTATATGCGCCAACTACTGCTCGGCGGTAAAGCGGAAGAACCGCAGTTGCCGCCACCTGCTGTGCTCCGCAACATTTTGGTGGAACTGGGACCTGTCTATGTGAAATTGGGGCAACTGCTGAGTACGCGGCCCGATCTGCTACCGCCTGAGTACATTGAAGCATTGACTGCTCTGCAAGCGGAAGTTCCACCAGTTGCCTGGGAAGCAGTAGAAGTAGTGATTCGCCAGCAGCTCCAACAACCGTTGGAAGCCACCTTCGCTACCATTAACCCCCAGCCCGTTGCTGCTGGCTCAATTGCTCAGACCCATCGTGCCACTTTAATTGATGGCCGTGAGGTTGCTCTTAAAATTCAGCGACCGGGAATTGAAGTAACGATTGAGCAAGATCTTGCTCTGTTGCGCGGAATCGCCCAATTGGTTGGCCGCACTGATTTTGGTCAATACTACGACCTAGGCTCTTTAGTTGAAGAGTTTTCTGCTGCGCTACGAGCAGAGCTCAGCTTTTCTCAAGAAGCCAGTTATACCGACCAGTTGCGGCGCAGTTTGTCTAAAAGTCGTTGGTTTGATCCCAAACGGATTGTCGTACCGGAGATTTATTGGGATTTAACCACAGAAAAGCTGCTGGTGATGGAGTGGTTATATGGGGTTCCCCTATTATCAGCAAACTTTGGCAGCAATGGGTATGAGGGTAATGCCTTGGCCGAACGGCAGGCGATCTCTGTTCTATTGGTGCGTGTTTTTTTCCAGCAGATCTATATTGATGGTGTATTCCATGCCGATCCCCACCCTGGTAACTTGTTTTACCTAGATGATGGCCGGATTGCCCTGATCGACTTCGGTATGATGGGCAGCCTGGACCCGCGATCGCAACGGATTTTAACGGAATTGCTATTAGCGATCATTAACCTGGATGCCCAACGGTGTAGTCAGTTAACGTTAGAACTCGCAGACTCGGTTCAACCGGTTGACATGGCTCGCTTAGAAGGCGACCTAAGCCGCTTACTCCGGCGCTACTATAATCTCAACTTGTCACAGGTCAACTTTAGTCTACTGATTTACGAGGTGCTGCAAGCCGCGCGCAATAACAAAATTCGCCTGCCCGGTAGTATGGGCCTCTATGCCAAAACCGTTTCTAATCTGGAGGGAGTTGCCCGCAAGTTGGATCCAGAGTTTAACCTGTTTGAGGTAGCAAAACCCCTGATGGGGGAACTGTTCCGCCGGCAATTGATTGGGAATACGCCCCAGCAAGATTTACTAAAGGTCGCCTTGGATCTCAAAAGCTTATCCTTAGAATCACCCCGTCGAGTTGGGCTTCTGTTAGATCGCATCACTTCAGAAACCTTACAGTGGAATGTAGCGCTGCGAGGGATTGAGCCACTACGCAGCAGTTTAGACTCCTCGGCGAATCGGCTCTCCTTTAGTATCGTGGTTGCTGCTTTGATCATGGGTGCCGCAACAATCTTTTCTCAAGATCCCAGCAATAAGCTGTTCTTTTGGGTGAGTGGGCTGCTATTTTTAACGGCTAGCCTGTTTGGATTTTGGTTGCTGATCGGTATTCTTAGAACGGGCCGACTGCGTTAAGCGGTTTACCATTATGGCAGAAGCAAGACAGCCACACTCTCTGTACTTTGATTTAAAGCATCAAGCAACGAATAGAGATGACACAAACCATCGTCGCTCCCAAACAGCAACAGGCTCAAAAGACCACGCGCCAGCTTTATCCTAACTACAAGGTGATCGTGTTAAATGATGACGTCAACACCTTTGAGCATGTTGCCAAGTGTTTGATCACCTACATTCCCAATATGACTAGCGATCGCGCATGGGAACTCACCGAGCAAATTCACTTTGAAGGTCAAGCAATTGTCTGGGTCGGGCCACAGGAGCAGGCTGAACTCTACCATATGCAACTACAACGGGCTGGTTTAACAATGGCTCCTTTAGAAGCAGCGTAGAAACAGATGGCTGATAGCGGTAGGCTCGTCCTGAATCACTCCACCCATATTCCTGGCCTGATCAGGACTTTGGAGCGCTTAACAAGCATTGACGGCATTCACACCATTACTCCTGGCGTAATTGGTCCGGTTAAAAGCCACTCTCCCCAGCTGCGCCTGAAGATCTCTGTACCGATTGCTGGCGGCTTCAAATTAATCGCCCGCCGCGGCAAAAGTGTTCAAGAAGTTTTTGTTCTAACAACCCTAAGCCAGGAAGCTTTAGATGTTCAGATAGGGCAAGCCCTAATGCGGTGATAGTTCCACCAGGAACAGCGGCTAGAGAAGTGTCTAGACCGTCCAAAACAATAACGTTCTCAGTACAATCGCTCTAGACAAACATAAGGGATCGTTAGCAACAATGGCTCGACTGAAGATTATCAACAACTTTGATGGCAGTTTTGTCCTAGACCCAGACGCGAAACAAACGCTGTTTAGTCTTTTGAAGGGTGAAAGCTTTATGCGACAGGTGGCTGAACAGGTACATTGTCAGCGGGTAGAGTTTACAGAGTTGGTTTTTCAGCCTGTTCCCTACAGCCAAGCTACCCCAAAAGGGATGCCCGCTCTATATGAGCAGTACCACAAGTCGAGTGACTATGCGATTATCAATGTACCTCCCAACTTCATGTTTAAAGCTAAAGTATTTAACCCCAATCGCCTTTGTGCTATCTATCGAAAAGTTCAATCTCCTAGTCAGTAGTTACTAGGTTACTGAAGTAATTTAACTGGAATGCTAGAGCAAGTCGTTAAGACACTCAAGTGATGACTGGGTATGATCAAGATAGTTGGAATGCAGACAAAGACTTACTCTGGAGAATACTGGAATGTATGAAACGTATGATGTGGATAAGCGAAAGCTGCTTTCCGCGCTCAGTCATGGGTCCATCTTTTTAAGCTCTTTGGTTTTTTCTGTAGGAGTCCCAATCGCAATTTTGTTTGTATCGGAAGACCCTGTTGTGAAGGAGAACGCCAAGGAAGCGATTAACTTTCACTTTAATGTCTGGCTCTATGGCGTGATCTTTGGCCTGCTGTGCATTATTTTAATTGGGTTTCCCTTACTAGCTATTTTGTTTGCTGTCCATTGGACACTGCCGATTTTGGCAATTTTTCAATGCCTGAGCAATCCTAATCAGGCGTACCGCTACCCCTTCATTTTTCGCTTGGTATAGCAGGTTGTAGGCAAGCCTAGCCAGCCTCCCCATAGAAACAAATTTGCCACTTAATCCTCCTGGCTCGGAGTTTAGTTGAATTTCCATGACTGTACTCCTAGCTCTTGAGTGTAGTGGTACTAACTATGCTGCTGTAGTTGCTTTTGGAGAGTGCCAGTGCAACCATACTGGCGTGCTCTTTTACCAACCGATGTGAGTGCAAGACCTCTAAGAATTGCGTGGGCGTTGATCCAAGGCTTGCTAGATGGACTGAGGCCAGAGCCAATTGGGTCGGCTTCGGTGGTCCTATGAATGCTGAGAGGGGAACGATATACCCATTCTATCTTTGGCAGAATACTCTCCTGCGTTAGTACAAGAAGCGGTATTAGTGCGCCGCATTGCTCCGGAAGCAGCCTTGCCTGATGTAAGCTTTCACATCCTACTACCTGCATTCTTTGTAATCGGCACCACTATAGGGTTCAATTGCGCTGGCGGAAGATTTGCTGCAAGTGAGGCCAAGAAGTGGGAAATAAGTTAACCAGTCTGAGGCTTAGCTACAAGGATGCATAGCACTGTGATCTACTTACTCAGATGGAGACGTCAGTGGCACCATTTCTCATATTTCTCCTCAACGCAAAAAAATTGAGGTCCAGGATAGGCCCCTTGTTTGATAAGTCCAAATAGGTAGTTTCGGTATTGTCAAACCAAGGGATTTCTAAGTGCTTCTTAAAGGATTGTAAAGATTACTATTTACTGTTAAGGAATGTTGCAGTCTGTTTCTGCTCTTGTTAGCGTGTGATTGTAATGGCACCAGTAGTAAGTATTATTACCTACAACAAGGAGGGGCTATGTGGATATCCATCCTGGCGATCGCAGTAACCTTGATCAACATCTGGTTAGTGACGCTATTTCTCACCTCAGTGACCAATACTTGGCGTCATTCCCCAGACAAGACCCGTAAATCCTTTACTTCCCCTCAGCAGGGCGTTTCGTTGTGGTCATTCATTTTGCTGCTGTTCACGGGTTCATCTCCGAAGCCACCTTCACCTGATCTTTCTCGCTAGCGCTCTTAGCCTCAGTACTTTGACATGAATAGCTGGCAGCAAAGTCAGTACTTTGTTCCTCTTGCGTCACGCTCAGAAAGCCAGGATTCAAAGTGCTAATTACACAAGTATTTTAGGCTTCGACCTCTGCCGTCATTTTTGGAAGAATACATCTAAAGCATTGCTGAGTAGGTTGAAGGGCACCAGAGACAGCATAGATTAAGAAGTTTCCACACTGAAACTGCAGATTGGTATTAGAAGCTAAGATTGGAGATTGCTATAACGCTGTGTTTCACGATCTCTGAATTCTCAAGCCTGTTTAGATCAGGTGGTAGAAGCTCCTCACCCCCACGGTTGCTGGCTGTCAATGTCCGTTCTGGAGCTTTCATCTGTGTCCAGCACTAATTTCCACTTAGTCAAATGACCCTTGCGGATCAACCGACAAAAGATGAGATTCGAGCTGCGGTTGGTAAGACTGTTCCAGACCTGATTGCGCCTGAGTTACAGGTTTTGTTCTGCGGCATTAATCCCAGCCTCTACAGTGCAGCAGTAGGGCATCACTTTGCGCGACCAGGTAATCGCTTCTGGAAGACCTTACATGGGGCAGGTTTTACAGAGCGACCACTATCACCGTTTGAAGATCGAGACCTCGTGCACTTGGGGTATGGCCTCACAAATATTGTGGAACGGGCAACAGCAAGAGCTGATGAATTAGATGATCATGAACTCGTTGTAGGCCAACAACAGTTAGCAGCTAAATTACAGCATCTGCGACCTCGGTTTCTTGCTGTGTTGGGAATTGGTGCCTATCGCACAGGCTTCCGTCAACCAAAGGCAGTTATGGGACGACAGGGCGATACATTCCATGGTGCAATCCTCTGGGTGTTGCCTAATCCCAGTGGATTGAATGCCCATTATCAACTGGAAGATCTCAAACGAGCGTATCGAGAACTGCTGATCGCGGTTCAAACCTAGGGTTGGGTATTCTTAGACGGATAAAGCTATTTGAATCCTCTAATCAAACACCACGGTTCGGTTCCCATAGACCAAGACGCGATTTTGAAGATGCAGCCTGACTGCTCTAGCCAAAACGACTCGCTCTAAGTCCTTGCCTTTGCGAATTAGAGCAGCGGTGTTATCCCGGTGGCTAACCCGGACCACATCCTGCTCAATAATTGGTCCTTCATCCAGAGCAGCAGTGACGTAATGGGCTGTAGCTCCAATGATTTTGACGCCTCGTTCGTAGGCTCGCTGGTAGGGGTTGGCCCCGGCAAAGGCAGGCAGAAAGGAGTGATGAATATTAATGAGCTGTGAGAACTGAGCTGTAAATTCAGGACTCAAAATTTGCATGTACTTTGCTAGGACAACTAGATCAACGTTGTACTGCTGTAGTAACTCCAATTGCTTAGCTTCCTGAGTGGATTTGCTGTCCTTGGTAATTGGGATATGGTGATAGTCAATGCCAAATTGCGCCGCTACCGCTTGCAGGTGTGGATGGTTACTAATAATTAAGACAATTTCGGCTGCGAATTCCTGAGCTCGCTGTCGCAAAATCAGATCAAATAAGCAGTGGTCTTGACGGCTAACCCAGACGGCTACACGGGGCACTGTATCAGAAAAATGGAGCTGCCAATTAGCTTGCAGCGGATGAGCTAGTCCATCACGAGCGTTGATAAATGCTTTAAAAGCAGACGCGATCGCCTCACGGGGTAACTTAAACCCCTCCAGTTGCCACTCAATCCGGCTCAGGAATAGACTCGCAGTGAAGTCTGTATGATGATCAGCATGGACAATATTGCCCCCGTTCGTGTAGACAAAGTTGGCCAACTTAGCAACCAGACCTCGTTGATCAGGGCAAGAAATCAGTAGAGTGGCAGTGGGGCTGAAGTCATTCAAGCTTGGCTACAAACCTCAATTTGTTATCGATAATATACTTGCGCAGGTCTTGCCGCCAATCTTATGGCAGTCGGAATGTTGAAGGTTGTTGTAGCTATAGTGTTCCATCAAATTAAAACCAGCAACTAATCCCAATGCAGGCACTTAGGGCTTAGCTCTGCTCATTTTCTAAGCTCTAGAGCTTCCTCCTTCATTTAGAACCTTACTTGAGTATCTCTTAAATGGCTCAAGCCCTCTAGCTAATAGGTTATCTAGGCTTTAGCCTAAGTTTATTTAGTCTGGATCTACAGGAACAGGTTGATCAGAATTACCCCATTTCCATTCGGGCAAGGGACGATTCACGGCATTTTCAAAGGTTGTTGGCACTAACAGTACTTGGATATTTTTAGGGATTTGAGGTGGCGGGGAACCCTCTGCTGGACTAATAGCTTGGGCATAGAGCGAACTGTGATTGAAGTCAGGCTTTCCCAAAACTAGTTGATGGGTTTCTTGGTTTTTGAGCTTGACGATAATAGTTGCTAGGGGTCGGTCTAAACCAAACTCTGAGCGCTGGCTGACTGATACGTTTAACTGGCGATCGCTTCTCGCACTTACCAGCAAATTTAGCAAGTAGGCAACAGAGGCCTCACTGGCTGGAGCTTTCAGCGGTGTTGTCATCAACCATTTACTTTGCTGCTGTGGTTGGCGAGGCCGCTCAGACCGGACAAACGCTAGCGTTTGCTGGCGGGTCTTGATTGTTAAGGCCTGCACCTGGTCTTCTTCAAACGTAAAAATAGGTTCTCCTGAAATTTCGCTTTGGGAAGAAGGGTGACGTTCTAATAGGTAGGCCGTCCCGCCTAGACCCAGGGCAATGACTATCAAGATCAAACTGCTGGCCTGCAATTTCATAAGTTCTTAGCGGCGGCGCCACCAAAACGCAGCAGCGGTACCAAAGGCAGCTAAAGGTAGACCAAATGCAATTACTGTGATCAGACGGCTCGTTTGGGGTGTCAAGTTAATTCGCCGGTTTGTTTGCTCCTTTGGCCGGATGGAGAGCGTTTGATTATCACGGTTACTCAGCCAAGTGACGGAATTCAGAAAGACATCCCCATTGAGTTGTTGCTCAAACAAGTTGCCGGCGGCAAAGTCAACATCACCAATCACAACCATCCGTGATTCACGTGATTTTTGCCCTTGAGTTGAGGAGCGTCTGAGGGCAACGCCCAAGGCCAAGGGTCCTTGGCGATCACTACCGGGGTTAAACTCCAGCGCTTCACTTTTAGGATTGCTTTCCGCCCAGCTTTTATCTCCGGTAAGCAGCAGCTTGGTGGCTTGCTCGTTGGGCTTTTGCTGGGTTTGTATAGATTGAGCAGTGGGATAAAAAGAAGTAGTACCCCGAAAGTCTTGGGTAATTGGATGCTCTCCATATTGATTGACTAAAGGTACAGCAGGACCAAGGCCCACCTGTTGCCCCTGACCAGAAGCGTCAATCACTAAGCGATTATCAAGCTGAACACCCCAATCTTTGAGCAACGCTTCTAATCCAGGATTCGTTTGTGGCTCCACCAGCAACAACATACTACCGCCCTGGTTAAGATAGTCTTGCAACTGTCGCACCTCTGCTGGAAAGAAGGCTTTAGCTGGTGCGGCAATAATTACTACCGAAGCATCCTCCAATCTTTGAGGTTGCTGGAGCAAGTTCAGCGGTTGCGCTGTAAAGTTCCTCTCTTTCAAGGCATTTATAGCCCGATCTAAACTGCCTTTCTCTCCTGACTGGTCTACTTCTAGGGTGCGTTCGCCATGCCCTTGCAGGACGTAAATTTTGGCTAGTGGCGTCGTCGCTTTTTCAAGGGCTGCTGTTAAACTTGGCTCGGAGATCTGTTCTAGGCGCTGCACGCGCTCGCCCACTTCTAAGAAAGTATCCCCAGGATTTCTAACGTTGTACTTCTGGGCCAAATTTGGTTGGGCTTGTGGGTCAACAAATTCAAAACTAAATCGTTGTCCCTGTCGCTGGTACTCCTCTAATAAAGTTCGGGTTGGGGGCTGAGGTTGGCGATCAAATACTAAAACTTTGACAGGCTGCTGGAGATTGCGTAAAACCTGCTGGGTTTGGGGAGCCAGCGTAAAAAATTGGTTTTCACTTAAATCAATCCGGGTCGTGTAGCGAGTTCCCAAAAAATTGACCAACCCCAAGATTGTCAACACTGCCAGAACTGAAATCAAAGCATTTGTACTGGCTTGAGTAGAACGCTGTTGCCAAAAACGTTGAGGCTTCTTGAGGTTACCTCCTATTCCTAGAAGTAGCAGCCCTAGACTAAGCACCACAACGCCAGCAATCAGCAACCCTAAGGGTAAAGCTCCCCAGGTGCCAGAGACAACCCCAGCGGACAAGCCTATGACCGCCAAGACTAACCCCAATCCAAGTACGTAGTTTAAATTTGTCTTAATTATCTTCACATTGATTCAATGAAGTTCCAATCTACGGAATTTTAAAGTTAGCTATCAAGACCGCTGAAATCGTAGGGCATGAATGGACTGAGCGGTTAAATATATTCCTAAAAGAATATAGCTGGCAAACAAAATTAAACTACTGGTGTCTATCACCCCTTGCGATAAGTTTGTATAGTGCTTGAGCAAGGACAAGTGGTTCAGTGCGGCACCTACTGGGCCGCCAAAGTTTTGTCCAATCAAATCCAACACCCATAATACTAAGACGAGGGCAAAGGTTAAGATTGCTGCCAGAATCGAGCTCTCTGTCAAGGAGGAGATAAACATCCCCAGCGACAAAACTGCAGCTGCTAGAAGAATCAGGCCACCATGCCCGACTAACATTACCCAGGGACGGACCGGTGGATTAGCCGCACTAAAAGCGATTGCCTCATAGATTAGCAGCGGCACCACTAAGGTCGTAAAGAACGTTAGAACCCCCAGCCACTTCCCCAGAGCGATCGCCCAGTTAGTGATTGGTGATGTTGCCAGCAGCTCTAAGGTACCGCGCTTGCGTTCTTCCGCATAAAGTCCCATTGAGAGAATCGGCAGAATCATTAACCCCAAGGTGCCCATTACCTGCAAAAAACCCTGAAGAACAATTGTAGGCAAATCAACAGGTTGCTGGCCCTGTAAATCTAGGGTAGCCACTTGTTGAATTGCTGTGCCTAAGATTACGACAAAAAACAACCCAGCTAACAGCCAGAAAACCCCAGCAATCACGTAAGCCAAGGGCGAGGCAAAATAGCTCTGTAGTTCCTTACGATAAATTGCCACAACGTTGTGAATCAGTATACCCATTTAGGCTACGTCCTCAGCTTGTGATGATGACTGGAAATCAGGCTGATCAGCGGCGGCCAGAGTTCTTTCTTCCGTCGTCAACTCCAAAAATACATCCTCAAGACTGGCGCGAACTCGCCGCATTTCATAGAGACTAATCCCAGCCTTGACTAGGGTAGCAGCAATCTCCTGCCCCATTTCCACTCCTAAATCTGGCACAACCCGGCACTGGAGGCGTTCCCCTCCCGGGAGCAGGCTACATTCAATCTGGCGAACACTACTTAAAGATTGCAGACTTAACTGGACTTCGGTCGTATCGCCCGCAACTTCCAACTCATAACTAATGCCCCCGGTGAGTTGGTGCATCAAATCCGCCAAACTGCCTGTGGTGACGACGTGACCCCGGTTAATAATTGCGACACGGTTACAGGTCATACTCACTTCCGGCAGGATATGCGTTGAAAGAATCACTGTATGACTACCGGCTAAGCTTTTGATTAAATTGCGAACCTCAATGATTTGCCGAGGATCAAGCCCTACCGTTGGCTCATCTAGGATAATCACTGGCGGATCGTGGACAAGGGCTTGGGCAATCCCAACTCGCTGGCGGAATCCCTTAGATAGCTTCCGAATCAAAACCTGCCGCTTTTCCTGTAAACTACAGCGCTCTAAAGCAGAATTGACCTGCCGGGCGCGATCGCCTGCTGCTACTCCTTTAATTCGGGAGACAAAATTGAGAAACCCTTCCACGGTCATGTCAGGGTAAAGCGGCGGGGTTTCAGGTAAATAGCCAATGCGTTGGCGCACTGCCATGGGGTTGGTATGTACTTCGTAGCCAGCAACTTGAGCTGTGCCTGTTGTTGCCGGCAAATAGCCCGCCAAAATTCGCATTGTGGTTGTCTTACCGGCCCCATTGGGTCCTAGCAGCCCCAAAATTTCTCCCGGTTCAACTCTAAAAGACAAATCTTTAATTGCAGTGGTTGAGCCGTAAACTTTGCTCAACTGCTCAACTTCAATCATCTGGTCTCCACATTTACTGGATAGTTGCTGCGTCTATCCCTGACATGGTCGCACAACTTTTGCTGTATCAATCCCCAAACAGCATTGCCAAGCTTCCAGAATACAGAAATTTTTGATTTAATGCCCACTAAAGCTTACCTAATCCCAGATAGAGACAGGTGCTAAGTTGCATTGTCAGGTTCCTCACACCTACCGTAGTAGGTCAAGCTGTTCGAACAGATATTAACGATTGCTAACGGACTCTGGCTATTGACTAGCGTTCAGTTGCGGTTGTACCTTCGCCGAACAGGTTTTTTGAGGCTTGGGCCGGCTGAAGTGTTTTATTCGCCATAGAAATAGAGGACTGAGCAAGCTACCAGAGAAGAGTTCTACTTCACAAGCAGCAACCAAATCAGTCTTAATCGCACCTCGGTACTTAATTAAGCACAGGATCAGCTTACGCAAGTCATTGGCAGCGTAGAGTGGCATAGCCAGAGGTCTTTGCCAAGCGCTTAAAGGCATCATCCGCAGATGATGCCGACTGAGGCCCACACAGCGAAATGAACGCATTAGGTACTCTCTTTTGAGGCGCCAAGCTGGAATTTTATGGGAAACACACATTTCAGGGTTGTACCAGATTTCCCAACCTGCTTGCTGGATATGTAGAAGGACTTCTAAATCTTCACTCGCTAAGCCAGCTTCCTTACCGGTGTGGTTGAGTGTCAGTTGGCTGGGGACGGTTTCACACCAAGCCTGTTTGCGAACAACCAAACCTGCGCCGGGCGGCAGGATTTTCTTACGAGGTTCGTAGGGGTGTGCTTCTGGCCCACGATTCGTCAGCGCCAAGATATAGGCAATTCTCTGAAAATCTTCCGGCGGCTCAACTTCAAACTCTCCTTGAATTTGGCTACCGTAGGCACCAACCTGTGGATGGGTTACACCAAACGTGTAGGCTGCCGCAACCCAATCAGAAGCCGGTACATTGTCATCGTCTAGAAAACCGATGTATTGTCCTTGGGCTTCTTCAACGGCCCGTTGTCGCGCGAAAGCAGCTCCCTGCTGAGTTTCTAGGCAGTACCGTAACTGATGACCTTGAGACCAGGTTGCCTGGTAATTCTGAACAACCTGAGCCGTGTTGTCGTTACTATTGTTATCCACAACAATAACTTCCCAACTTAGGTGTTCAGTCCCGCTTTGCGATCGCAATTGGTTAAGAACCTCCGGTAGTCGTTGTGCCCCATTGTAAGTAGGAATTGCTACCGTAAAATCGGTCATAGTTACTGATACCTCAGATTACTTTTTTCCGTTGTATCGGTTTTATCCGCGTCGTCGTAAGTTGTTTAAGCTTTCTTGGCTAGGGGAAGCAGGTCTTTCCTCAATATCTTCTGGAGGCTTGGCCCCATTTTGAGGCAACTCAGGCACGGGTTCATCGTAGTAGGAAGAGTAGTAGCGGTAGAATGAGCCACCATCACTTCTGTTCATGAAGTTGACCACTAAACCAGCTAAATCACTGCCACTGGCTTGTAAGATCTCGGCAGCACGAGAAACCATCGGACGAGTCGTGCGCCCAATACCAGCTACTAAAATTGTTGCATCCACCTTAGAGATTAAGCTGCGAGCATCTGCCAGTCCCACGACAGGGGGAGTATCAATCAGCACATAATCATAAGTTTGACTACATTCTCTGAGAATGTGGTGCATTTTGGCAGAGTTAAGTAGCGTGATTGGATTAGGACGTAGCGGCCCAGAGGTTAAAATGTCTAGGTTCTCTAGACCACTGGAGTGGACAGCTTGTTGCCAAGGACGGTCTGTCGTAATTGCGGTGGTCAGTCCAATATGATTTGGCAGTTGGAGAAACTTGTGGAGTGTGGGTTTGCGTAACTCAGCATCAATTACAATTACCCGCAATCCCAACTCTGCTAACACAACACCCAAGTTGTAAGTGATTGTGCTTTTGCCTTCCCCAGGAATCGTAGAGGTTAAAAGGATAGTTTTAATCCTGTTATCAGACTCTAAATGGCGCAAATTAAAAGCCAAAGCATATAGCGCTTCCTTAAATTCAGGATTATAAGGCTGGGGTAGCCTATCGTCATTCAAACTCATGACCCCGGCAGAGGGTTTGTAAACGGTTAACTGTCCAGCGCTTTTCTTTGCTCTCGGCAGCGACCCTAATAGCGGAAGCCTGGCTAGATCTCTGGCTTCTTCTATACCCTCAAGCCGTTGATCAAGACTTTCTAGTAATGCAGCGAGGCCTAGCCCTAAGAGAATACCGGCGATCGCGCCTAATAACAGGTTGCGGCCGACATCTGGTGAGATGGGACTAGTCGGTAGATAAGGTGGGCTGAGAATATCCCAAGCATTGTTCTCTTGGGCTGCAGCAACTCTCAATTCTTGTAACCGCTTTTGTAGGAAATTGACGTTGTCAGAATTGAGCTGAAACTGGCGTTGCAGTTCTGTGTAAGCAAGCTGGAGGCTGGGAACTTGCTTGAACCGTGCTGCCGTCTCCGCCTCGGCCCGCCGGATGCCCGCTAGCTCGGCTTGTTGGGCAATCAGATTGTTCTGAGCATCTAGGAGTTTACTCGTCAGTCCTTGTTGAATATCCTGAAAGCGAGAAGTTGGCCTTAACCCAGCAGCTTGACTTCCCAGCACAGTCCCCGCGCGGCTTTTAATTTGGTTCAGTATTTCATCACGGCGGAGCCTCAAGGTTTCTGCCTGAGGTGAATTTTCAGTGTAGGTCTGCAGTGCTAAAGCATACTCAGTTTGAGCTTTATTGTACTGATCTAATAAAGATTGGTAGCCAGGATCTTGGCTGAGCACTGTGTTTGCTAGGGCAATATCAGGATTTGCACCAACTTGGCGACGCAGTGCTTCATAAGTGCGCTGGCTAGCATTGAATTTTATTTGGGCTGCTTGAGCTTGTTGTTGTAGTGCTTCCCTTGATTCTGAGACAGATGCTGCATAGTTTTCAGGATCAACTACACCATAGCGTTGACGGAATTCTCGTAACGCAATAGAGGAAGTGTTGAGTTGATTTTTCGCTTTAGGAAGTTGGCCTTCAATAAATTTAACGGCGTTCTGAGGCTGTGATTTGTTGTTCTCTGCACTATATTCCACATAAGTAGCTGCTAAAGCTGACAGTACAGCCTGAGTTCTTTCAGGATCCGTATCACGATAGCTAACTACTAAAACACCTGTGTCTTTATCAACCTGACTGACGTTAAGCTTTTGGGATAGCTCTGCGGTTGTGACGTCGTTGTAGGGGGGGCCCAGCTTTTTAATTGCCTTGTTCAGCAGAGGCTTACTTTTGATGATTTGAATTTCTGTAAATAAATCTTTGACTGGTACTTCTGTGGGAACAACTGGTACAGCAGTATCAGTGTTATCTACCAGAATTGAAAAGTCAGACTGGTAAATTGGCACTCTTGTTACCGTGTACAGTGCGACCCCAGTAAAAACTGTTGCTGCTACCCCTAAAGCAGGTAACCAGCGTTTGCGTAGCGTGCGTTGCAGATTAAACGTACTAGGAGAGCTATTCGCAGTATCGACAGCAACAAAATCACGTGTCATAGCTTAAGTACCAACTGAAATTGCCTTGTAAACCGAGACCTCGGTAAAAGTTATAAGTAACGATGCCAGCAAGAACTGCTGTTATCCACGCAACGATCGGCCCTTATAACTGACCGAATGGGGGTAAGAAAAAATTACACTAGTACCTTTACCTATCACACGGGACAACAGGGGAAGTGTTTTTCATCAATTATTTCATCACTCAAATATAGGTTTATGAGTGCCATTAAGATTAAATGAGCAGCATAGGGCATTTTGGTGAATTAACATACTACATTGAATGCTCCATACTCTATCGTTAACTACCCCATTGCTTGCAAAAACTCGAGTAGAATGTATTGGGGAACACCTGTCTGCAATATCAACCTTTAGGTTTTAATATCAACATTTCCAGCTAGGAAAACTGTTGCTAGAGGCTAAAGCATCTGAGCAGGCAAGCTACTTAACCAACTTGTCTGACTTGTAAAGAATTTATGGCCTTGACACATCGTAGATGAATATAGTCAAGGGTAGTAATTTTAGTCAATAAACTTGTATTACATGATTCCCTTTTTTCTGTTCTAGAGCAATAATCGTGTTTTCGAGACGATTTCACTACTAGCAATTATCTAAGGTGGGGGACGCTTGCTATAGGTTTTTGTTCCACCGTGGATAGGTTCAAGTTTAATCTAGATATCTGAAAACCTGCTTCGTTACTTTAGAAGGTTTAAGAGCATAGACTTGTAAGCGCTGTCACTAGTTGCTGACAATCAATAGCTGTATGGTTTGCCATTACGCTGAGGCGAATCCGGCTGGTAGGCACTGTAGGCGGCCGAACGGCGGCGACAAAAATTCCAGCTTGTTGCAGATCACAACCGGCTTGTAAGACCGCATCAGTACTGGGCATTTGCAGGCAAATAATCGGTGAGTTTGAGGGTAATAGTTTGGGGACAGCGCCAGCGCTGTTAAACGTATCAAAAAGCCTTGACAGTTGCTGTTTGAGATAACTGACGTTATGCCACAGTTGGCTTCGCAACCAGGGTTCTGCCTGGACGATGGCGATCGCGGCTAGGGCCGCTGCCGTATCAGCCGGCGAAAGAGCGGTTGTATAGATCCAGCTAGGTGCCCGGTTGCGTAAGAAATCAATTAAGGTACTTGAGCCAGCGACATACCCTCCCAAGCTACCTAACGCCTTACTCAGGGTACCAACTTGAATCACTGGCCCGGTACAGCCAAAATGTTCTACAGATCCAGCTCCCGTCGGTCCCAGTACCCCAGTAGCATGGGCTTCATCGATCAGGACCATACAACTAAATTGCTCAGCGATCGCCAGTATCTGCGGCAATGGACAAAGGTCGCCATCCATACTAAACACACTATCGCTGAGAATTAAGCAGCGTTGATAGCGATCGCGGTGCTGCTCTAGCTTAGTTGCGAGATCTGCCATATCGCTGTGGGCATAATTTATTACGGTCGCCTGGCTGAGAGTTGCGCCGCTCCTTAAGCTGGAGTGATTGTACTGGTCAGATAAAATTAAATCGCGGGCTCCTACCAAAGCTGCTACTGTTCCCAGGTTGGCTAGGTAGCCAGAACTAAAAACCAAGGCATCTTCAGTTTGCTTCAAATCGGCAATGGCCAATTCCAACTGGCGATGTAAGGGACGATCACCGCTGAGTAACCGTGAACCTGTACTGCCTGTGCCAAATTCCTGAATCGCAGCGATCGCAGCTACCGCCAAGCGGTGATCAGCGGCTAGACCCAAGTAATCATTACTGGCAAAATTTAAAACATTCTGCTGCTTCAACACTACCGCTGGACCAGGGCGGCTGTGGATCGTCTGGACAGAACGGTGCCAGTTAGCTCGGTGTATTCTTGCGAGGGCTTTATCTAGCCAGCCATAAGGATCACTCAGGATGATAGACATTGAATGAATGAGAACTTTTGTCCTCTAATGGTAGGCAATTAGCATGCCTGGCGTTGTTCCTGACTGATTGCTCTTTCCATCAGCGGCCTCTCATTAATCATGATGATGCCTCTCATTAGGTTGCCCTGAATAGTTTTGATTGGCTTCGCGGCGTATCCCACTCTTTGGCGAGTGCTTTGGCGAGTAGACAATGAGTAGTCTCTAGGCACTAGATTGGAAATAGTACGTCTTAAAGCTGTTACTACGCGCTCAAAGCTCAAGAAGCGGTCAGGGCGATTAATGGCATTTATGACTGGTTTTGAACATTTACTCCTCAAGAGTGATCCTTAACTCGCAATACCTAAGTCTAGAAACTTTTTGGTTTTGATAGCGTCATCTAAGGTGTTATAGGCATGTATTTTGTTGGGAGGAGACATACAATGCTTAATGCTCGCAAGTGGCAATCCGGTACAGCACTATTTATGACATTGGGAATGACAACTAGTGCAGTTGCACCCTTAGTTGTCACCGTTTCGGCTTTTGCTCAATCAACTTTTTATGATGTTCGAGGAAACTGGGCGCAGGCCTGTATTGAAGACCTGGCCCAGCGCAATATTATTAGCGGTTACCCTGATAACAGTTTCCGGCCTGGTTCACCAGTCACTCGGGCTGAGTTTGCTGCGATGACGCGCAAGGCATTCCCCAATGCCGCCCGCGTTCGCAATTCTCCAGTCCAGTTTGGGGATGTCCCAACTAATTACTGGGCCTCTACTGCAATTCAGGAAGCTTATCAAACAGGATTCTTATCAGGCTATCCGGGGAATACCTTCAGCCCAAATCAAAATATCCCGCGCGCTCAAGTTCTAGTTTCTCTGGCCAGTGGATTAAGGTATACTCCCTCAGGGGCTGCAACAACCACTTTGAACAATACGTTTGCTGATGCCAGTGCTATCCCTGATTATGCTCGCAACAGCATTGCTGCAGCTACCCAACGGCGACTGGTTGTCAACTATCCAGATGTGAGGTCACTCAGTCCAAACCGGCTGGCTAGCCGAGCAGAAGTTGCCTCTTTCTTATGCCAGGCTCTAACTGGACCTGGACAAGCTTCATTGGTACCAAGTCAGTATGTTGCAGGAGTATCCACTCCTGGAGGGATTAGCCAGACTCCACGGCTACCGGCAGGAACTTCCATTCCGGTACAATATGCTTCCGCCAAACGGATTATTGTGGCACCTACTGAAACGGCACCCTTAACCCTAGCCGTAGCTCGTAACATCACCAATGCTCAGGGGACGGTAGTGATCCCAGCAGGTAGTCAAATTGTGGGTCAACTGCGACCGGCCAACAATGGCTCTCAGTTTGTGGCTAGCGAATTGATTGTCAATGGTCGGCGAACCCCGATTAATGCTTCTTCAGATGCGATTACATCGACTCGCAATGTCCGCGATCGCGACTTCAAAACAATTTTAGGTGGCGCGGCATTAGGCGCAGGCGCAGCGGCCGTCATTTCTGCAGTCACAGGTGATGTCGATGCATCAGAAGTCTTGACTGGGGCAGGGGTTGGTGCAGCGGCTGGAGCAAACAAAAATCGCAACATTAGAAATGTGATTCGAGATGCGGCAGTTGGGGCTGGTATTGCAGCCGGAGTCTCCGCTGCAACAGGAAATGAGATTACTGCCCAAAACGTTTTGGGTGGTGCGGCGGCGGCCGCCACGATTGGTGGGGTTGTCGATCCTGGCAAAACTAAAGAAGTTGTGGTGATCGATCCAGATGCAGACCTTACGCTGACCCTCAATAGCGATTTGGCGTTCCAATGATAGAAACTAGGGTTGTTTGGGCCAGAACAGCTTAGAACGATAAAAAACTAGGTACAGCAATTGGATTGAAAACTGCTGTCATACAAGCACTGGCTTCGAGTGAAGCCAGTGCTTGTTGCTTTACTAGACTTTCCTCTATCTCAGGAGCTTTCTAAAGCCCTAATTTCTCTAAGACTGGGTGAGTAGAGACAACATGTAGATCTAGGCCCAACTTCTTGGGTGAAATACCCAAGGCCAGAGCTACAAGTTGCGGTAAGTGCAACACAGGCAGACCCAGCTTTTCACCGATCACCTTTTCTACCTCGGGCTGGCGGGAATCTAAATTCAGGTGGCATAGCGGACAAGGGGTGACCAGGCAGTCAGCCCCCGCAGCGATCGCATCCTTGATCCGGGCTCCAGCCATCTTAAAAGATTCTGTCGTCGCATAACTGGAAAGAGGCCAGCCACAGCACTGGGCACGACCACCGTAATAGACCGGAGTAGCTGCGATCGCCCGGAATAAATTCTCCATAGACTCCGGTTGATAGGGGTCATCAAAGGCCAGCATTTTTTGCGCCCGTAGTAGGTAGCAGCCATAGAAAGAAGCACAGCGTAGTCCTGATAGCTTATGGGTTACCCGCTTTTGAATCTCGGCCAGTCCGTAGTCACTCACCAAAGCCCAGAGTAAATGCTTGACCTCTGTACTGCCTTGGTAAGGAGAGCACCCCTGTTGCTCTAGCAAGTGATTCACCTGCTGTACATAGGCCGGATTACTATTGTGGAATTCTTTCAGGCGCTCGTCTACCCGTCCAATTACTCCCTGACAAGTACTACAGTGGGTTAGTAGCGGCAGATTGAGTTGCTCCGCTAAAGCAATGTTACGAGCGTTTACCGTATCTTCCAGCAGCCACGAATCTTCTTTGAAGGTACCAGAACCACAACAGGACGCTTTTTTTAGTTCTACCAACTTGATGCCCAGAGCTTGGGTAAGTTCATGGGTTGACAGGTGAAGTTCACGGCAAGCACCTTGGGCAACACAGCCTGGAAAGTAAGCATAGGTCAGCGAGGCAGACATAATTTTATTGAAACTCAGCTGCAAAGAGGTTTTTGTTTCCCTTAGATAAAGTGTAGTTGTTACTGCTGCTGTGACGCTTTCGGATAAGATGAGGAAACGTCTAAAATCCTGGGACTTTTAAGGTCCTAAAACTGGAAATTTAGCGCGGATTGTAAGGCAGCAAGTGCCTCACAGAAATTGGTACCGAATCGTTGAAGTGTGACACCTATGAGCCAAGAAGAAATTTTTCAGAAAGTCCAAGGCATTGTTACTGAGCAGCTGGGGGTTGACTCTAGTGAAGTCAAACCAGAAGCCAGCTTTGCCAATGACCTGGGAGCTGATTCGCTAGATGTGGTTGAGTTAGTAATGGCTTTAGAAGAAGAATTTGACATCGAGATTCCAGACGAGGCTGCTGAAGCAATTGCGACTGTGCAAGATGCTGTAGACTATATCGGTAAGAAAGCTACAGCTTAAGAACTGTACAGTTAACTCTCCTAGATAGGGTTCCTAGCTTCTCAAATTTTTAAAGGTAGGATCTTTGTGTATAATCACAAAGTTTTCCCTGGAAGTAGTAACCTAGGGGGTAGCTCTGGGGTATAACTGAGAACTGATAAAAATTGGTTTCTTTGGTTTACTCTTGATAATTTTTAATGTTGGCGCGTTTAAGCTTTTGCTGACCTGATGATGAACTTGGAACTCAAGCGGGTTGTTGTTACTGGTCTTGGTGCAATTACACCGATTGGCAACACCGTAAAGGACTACTGGGAGGGCTTGGTAAGTGGTCGTAATGGCGTCGGGCCTATTACCCTGTTTGATGCGTCGCGGCATGCCTGTCAAATTGCCGGTGAAGTTAAGGGGTTTGATCCCCACGACTACTTAGACCGCAAAGATGCCAAGCGAATGGATCGCTTTGCGCAGTTTGCAGTTTCGGCTAGTCAGCAGGTGATAGCAGATGCTCAGTTTACGATTAATGAACTGAATGCAACCCAAGTTGGTGTGATGATTGGGACAGGCATCGGTGGCTTGAAAGTGTTAGAGGAACAGGAAGAAGTTTACCTGACGCGGGGGCCTGATCGTTGTAGTCCTTTCATGATTCCGATGATGATTGCGAACATGGCAGCGGGGCTAACAGCCATCCATCTTGGTGCCAAAGGTCCTAACTCCTGCCCAGTGACTGCCTGTGCTGCTGGCTCCAACGCTGTGGGAGATGCCTTCCGGTTTATTCAACGCGGCTATGCCCAGGCGATGATTTGTGGTGGTACTGAGGCTGCCATTACGCCCTTATCAGTGGCAGGATTTGCCGCTTGTAAAGCTCTTTCAACTCGCAATGATGACCCTGCTCACGCCAGTCGGCCCTTTGATCGTGATCGCAATGGATTTGTGCTGGGTGAAGGAACAGGAATTTTGCTGCTTGAGGAGCTAGAGCAGGCATTGCAGCGAGGCGCTCAGATCTATGCAGAAGTTATAGGGTACGGTATCACCTGTGATGCGTACCACATGACGGGTACAGCACCAGGAGGTGAAGGAGCGGCCAGGGCAATAGAACTATGCCTCAAGGACGCTAACTTGACCCCTGATCAGGTTAGCTACATTAATGCTCACGGTACAAGTACGGCAGTAAATGACCCTTCCGAAACTGCCGCCATCAAAAAAGCCTTGGGGAACAATGCTTACCAAATCCCGGTTAGCTCTACCAAATCGATGACGGGCCATTTGCTGGGTGGTTCTGGTGGCATTGAGTCTGTGGCGGCGATTATGGCTATAGCTAAAGACCGAATCCCTCCTACTATTAACTTAGAGAATCCTGATCCAGCCTGTGATTTAGATTACGTTCCCCACCAAAGCCGAGCCCACAATGTTGATGTTGCCTTATCCAATTCTTTTGGGTTTGGAGGCCACAACGTCACCCTGGCGTTTAAGAAGTACACCAATTGACTTCTTTTGTCTGCATAGCTGGCTGCCTAAACCCGATGAATCGTACTGCACCCTAAATTGAAGTAGAGGAAGACTATGGCTGTCGCAACCCAATCCCTTGAAGAACTTTGTATTAACGCTATCCGTTTTCTAGCTGTCGATGCAGTTGAGAAGGCAAACTCTGGTCATCCAGGTCTACCTATGGGTGCCGCGCCAATGGCCTTTGTCCTCTGGGACCGGTTTATGCGGTTTAATCCCAAAAATCCTGCCTGGTTGAATCGCGATCGCTTTTTGCTATCTGCTGGCCACGGCTCGATGTTGCAGTATGCCCTCCTCTACCTAACGGGCTACGAAGATCTCACCCTAGAAGATCTGAAGCAATTTCGGCAGTGGGAGTCGAAAACCCCCGGCCACCCGGAAAACTTCATGAACCCCGGAGTTGAGATTACAACTGGGCCTTTGGGGCAAGGGATTGCGAATGGTGTTGGAATTGCCATGGCTGAAGCTCACCTCGCAGCCACATTCAACAAACCCGATTTTCCAGTTATTGACCATTACACCTATGTGATCATGGGAGATGGCGATCATATGGAGGGTGTCTCCGGCGAAGCCTGCTCCTTGGCGGGCCACCTGGGATTAGGTAAGCTGATTGCGCTCTACGATGACAATCACATTTCGATTGATGGCTCCACTGATCTAGCATTTACAGAAGATGTGGGTAAGCGCTTTGAGGCCTATGGTTGGCACGTTCTGGTTGTTGAAAATGGCGACACCGACCTGGATGCGATTCATCGGGCCATTGAAACTGCAAAATCTGTCACTGACCAGCCTTCTTTAATTAAAGTTCGGACAACGATTGGCTACGGTTCTAATAAGGCTGGTACCCAAGGTATCCATAGCGATGCGTTGGGAGAGGCTGAAGTCAAGGCAACTCGTGAGAACCTAGGCTGGCAACACGAGCCTTTTGTCATTCCAGAAGATGCTCTCAACCATTGGCGTCAGGCGATTGAGCGTGGGGCAAAGATAGAAGCAGAGTGGAATCAACGCTTTGCTGCCTATAAAGAGCAATATCCCGAAGCAGCTCAGACTCTTGATCGGATGCATGAGGCTAACCTTCCAGAGGGCTGGGATGCGGTTCTACCTACCTACACTCCAGAAGATAAGGGTGATGCTACCCGCAACCACTCTGGCAAAATCCTCAATGCTCTAGCCGACGTTTTACCAGAACTGATTGGTGGTTCTGCGGACTTAGCCCCTTCTAATAAGACCTTGCTGAAGTCTTCTGGTGACTTCCAAAAGGGACAGTACGAAAATCGCAATATCCGGTTTGGGGTGCGCGAACATGGCATGGGCGCTATCTGCAATGGTCTTGCCCTGGATGGCTCCGGGTTGATTCCTTACGGTGCCACGTTCATGTGCTTTACAGACTATATGCGGGCGGCAATTCGTCTGTCTGCTTTGTCTGAAGCAGGCGTAATTTACATCATGACTCATGATTCCGTGGCGCTGGGTGAGGATGGTCCAACCCACCAACCGGTTGAACATATAGCCTCACTCCGAGCCATTCCTGATTTGTTGGTGATTCGGCCGGCTGATGGCAATGAAACCTCTGGCGCTTATAAAGTGGCGATTGAGAACCGGACTCGGCCTTCGATTCTTGCCCTGTCGCGCCAATCTCTGCCTAACTTGGCGGGAACCTCAATTGAAGGAGTGACTAAGGGTGGTTACATCTTGTCAGACAGTGACGGTACACCGGATTTAATTCTGATTGGTACCGGTAGCGAAACCCAACTCTGTGTTAAAGCAGCAGAGCAGTTGCGGAGCGAGGGTAAGAAAGTACGTGTGGTTTCGCTGCCCTGCTGGGAGCTGTTTGAAGAGCAGGATGAGCAATATCAAGAGTCTGTATTGCCTAAAGCCGTGACAAAAAGAGTTGCGGTGGAAGCAGGCGTCAGCTTCGGTTGGTGTCGTTATACAGGCAGCGAAGGCGCCACAGTCAGCATTGACCAATTTGGTTCTTCAGCCCCTGGCAATATTTGCTTAGAGAAATTTGGCTTTACTGTGGACAATGTAGTAGCTAAAGCAAAGCAGTTATTCAGCTAACCTATTCAGTTAACCAATCAACTGCCAGCTATTAAGACTGTTGGTGTTGATGAATAGAAATGAATTAGACCTTCTATAAATAGGGGGTCTTTTTCTTTTTGATGCTTTCACACAAAACCTGCAGTAGCTTAGCAATTTCCAATCGCTTTGGTTCTTTATCCCAATATTCAAATCTCATTTTTTGGTTGACATTAAACGCCTGAGATTACAGACTTTGGAGATAAACTGCGCTTTCAGCCATCTGAGAAGTTTTATAGACTTAGTTGAACTTACAGGACCTTGTAATAGCCAACTTTAGTCATCAAACCTTGGGGATGAGTCTTAAGATCCTGTCTTTAAAAAAAGAGTTCCTGGTATGATATCGCGTGTAATGTGTGGTGTGTGTAAGGAGCAAAAATCACAAATGCCGAACTCCGTTGACTTCAGCGGCAGGCCGTTTCATTTTATTGGAATTGGTGGAATTGGTATGTCAGCCCTCGCTTACGTTTTAGCAAAACGGAAGTTGCCAGTTTCGGGTTCTGACCTTCGCGCCAACCACATTACCCAGTGCTTGCAGGCATTAGGAACTCATATTTTCTGGCGACAGGACCCAGCAAACTTAAAGTTTTTTAGTACACTCCAAGAACTACCTTATTCTGCGGTTACAGCTACTACTACGTCAGAAGAAGTAGCTGGTATTTTGGCATCGCCTGTGAATGATGCCTTGACCAACCACACTCAAGAGCTACCTCAGGTGATCTGCTCTACGGCAATTCATCCTGATAATGCTGAGTATCAAGCTGCTCTAGCATTGGGCTGTCCAGTTTTTCATCGCTCTGACTTATTGGCTGCCTTAATGCAGGATTACCAAAGTGTCGCTGTTGGGGGAACCCACGGTAAAACGACAACTAGTAGCTTGATTGGCTATGTACTATTACAAGCAGGTCTAGACCCCACAATCGTCGTAGGGGGAGAAGTGAATGCTTGGCAAGGTAATGCTCGCTTGGGGGCAGGGCCTTATCTCGTTGCGGAAGCGGATGAGTCAGATGGTTCTCTGGTTAAGTTTTCGGCCCAGATTGGGGTGATTACAAACATTGAACTGGACCATCCGGATCACTACGAGACCCTGGACCAAGTCATTGATACCTTTAAAACCTTTGCTAGCCGCTGTCAAACTTTGGTAGCTTGCTTAGATTGTCCGACCATTCGGACTGAGATCTGTAGCGCGAGAACGTCCCAATCTCTAGTTAGCTATAGCCTCCAGTCTGATTCTGGTGCTAGTTACACTGTCGATAACATTGTCTATCATCCTAATGGCACTATTGCTCGTGTATGGGAGGGCAATACAGTTTTAGGTCAGTTAGAGCTGAAGTTGCTGGGACAGCATAATCTCAGTAATGCTTTGGCTGCTGTAGCAGTCGCACGCCGGCTGGGTCTAGATTTCACAACTATTGCTACAGCGATCGCCAGCTTTGAAGGAGCACGGCGGCGCTTTGAGCGCCGGGGTGAATACAACCAGATTTTATTTGTTGATGACTACGCTCATCATCCCAGTGAAATTCGTGTGACCTTGGCTGCAGCCCGGCTACAGGTTCAGGGCTCCGAATTCAGCCAGGGTCAGCAAAGGCGAGTCATTGCTGTTTTCCAGCCGCATCGCTACAGTCGCACCCTTACTTTCTTAACTGAATTTAGCCAAAGCTTTGCTGCTGCTGACATGGTGATTATTACCGAGATCTACAGTGCTGGAGAGCCTGATCTGGGTCATGTTAGGAGTCAGCAACTGGTAGACCTAATTGCGGCTGAGCACCAAGACGTATACTACAAGCCTTCTCTGCCATTGGTTAGTGACTTTCTCAAAGCACACCTTCAACCGGGAGACTTAGTGATTTTTCTGGGGGCAGGAAATTTGAACCAGATCATCCCAGAGGTCATGGCTTTTCATCATGCGCTTGAGGTTCAAAGTCCTCAGGAGGTGGTATTTCCATGATTTCTGAACAAGTGCGGCTGGGGAAAACAGACTGCTTGCTTCAGTCCGGGATGTTGCTAGCAAATATGACATCATTCCGAGTTGGGGGCCCAGCGGAGTGGTTTGTAGCACCGCGAAAGCTAGAGGAATTGCAAGCCAGTGTTGAGTGGGCCAAAAATCGAGGGATGCCTGTCACCCTATTGGGAGCAGGGTCTAATCTTTTGATCAGCGATCGTGGTCTGCCTGGTTTAGTGATTCACACCCATCACTTCCAGCAGTTGCAATTTGATGCTGCTACGGGTCAAGTGGTTGCTGGGGCCGGAAAATCAATTCCCCGCTTAGCTTGGCAGGCGGCGGACTTGGGTTGGCAAGGTCTAGAGTGGGCTGTCGGCATTCCCGGTACGGTTGGGGGTGCCGTTGTAATGAATGCCGGTGCCCATAGTGAATGTACGGCTGACTACCTAGTAGAGGTGCAGACCCTGTCATCCGACGGGACGATTGAAATCCTCAAACCTCAAGATTTAGGTTACGCCTACCGGACTTCTGCCCTTCAAGGTAGCGATCGTCTGGTGACACAAGCCACATTTCAGCTAAAGCCGGGGGCAGACCCAGCTCAAGTTAGAGCCCTCACCCAAGACCATCGCAATCACCGCTTGACGACTCAGCCCTATCACCTACCAAGCTGTGGCAGCGTTTTTCGCAACCCACTACCGAAAACAGCGGGTTGGTTGATTGAACAAACGGGGTTAAAGGGGTATCAAATCGGGGGTGCTAAAGTTGCGGAGCGCCATGCAAATTTCATTCTTAACTGTAGTGGGGCAACCGCCAGCGATATTTTTCAACTGATCCACTACATCCAACAGCAAGTCGAACGCCAGTGGTCACTACTCCTCAGGCCAGAAGTCAAGATTTTAGGTGAGTTTGAGGCGGTGGACTAGGTTCTTTTGCCCCTACAATGCCTCAGAAAAATCCTATATCTCCAAATTCCAGGATTGGGAGTCATATATTGGGCTGGGGTGTAGTCTAAAATGAAACGGGCTTGCAACCCCAGAGACAAGCTTTTTAGTTAGACTGACCATACATAACCAACCATACGACTAGGAAATTATGTCACAAGGACAAGGCTTTGGTTTCGGTCTCGGTAAGATGAAAGAGCTGACTGAAGCATTCAAAAAAGCGCAGCAGGTACAAGAAGGTGCGAAAAAGCTGCAAGAAGATTTAGAACAAATGGAAATTGAGGGCGAGTCAGGTGGTGGCTTTGTTAAGGTTGTCCTCAGTGGCAATCAAGAGCCGCGACGGGTGGAGATCTCTAATGACGCTCTGGGGGAGGGGCCTGAAGTTCTCTCTGATCTGGTAACTGCTGCAATGAAAGATGCCTACAACAAGTCCACAGCAACTATGAGAGAGCGGATGGAAGAGTTAACCGGTGGCCTGAACTTACCGGGTATGGGCTAAGCTCTCTATTTATTAATACCTTTTGCAACTAATTTGACTAGTTGACTGTCAAGTCAGGATTTAGACTTCGGGATCAGGCAGTGAAACTATAGATTTAGGGAATTTCGCCCTCAAGGGTTGTAGGACGGGACAAGGTTTTTTTGCTTCCAAATGGCCTTGATTCCAGTCAAAAGTTCGCCAGTTAAACGGTGCTTTCCGGGCAGATGACATCCAGAGAAGTCGCCTAGCGCGGGTCATCGCGACGTAGAGCAGGCGGAACTCTTCTGCTATCTTCAAGTTTTCTGCCTGTTCCCAGGCAACCTCCACCCCCGGTAGGGGCTGCTGGTGGAGACAAGCCCGGATCTGCGCCCTAGCCACCTCAGAGGGCATAAACTCCCCTAAAAACTTGGTCTGTGCTGGCACCCAAAGACTCCCGGGAATCACTTGCTCATGCAAAAACGGGATAAAAACGTAGTCCCAGTCTAGGCCCTTTGCTTTGTGCATCGTGATAATTGTCAGTTGGTGCGGGCGGGTGTAGTGCATTTGCGCCTCTCCCGTTTCTACTGGCTCAAACCGTTCCGAACTGACGATCTCGTTCAACACCCGCAAGGCTGCGGTCATCGAACTATCCCCCACCGTCTGCTGGCTGACTCGCTCTGCTAGTTTTTCTGCCGTAGCCAGTTCTGCCTGGTCATACTTCAGCGCCAGCGCCAGAAAAGAAATTAACTGGTAGCGGGGTAACTCCAAGCGGGCATGGAGCAAGCTACAGCAGAAGCGACGGGCCTGAAGCACAGATTCTGCCTGGGCTGGCTCCAGAGGGCCGGGATAGAGAAATTGTTCTGGCAAACTAGCTAGGGCATTGAGATCCTGCGTTGGAATGAGTTGGCGCTCTACTAGTACGCTCAAAGCGGCCTTAAGATAATCGGGAGAATGAGGCCGGTCAATAAATTGCAGCAAGGCTAAAATTTCTGCCGGCACGTGGGAGCGGCGATCGCGTTCTCCGACGTCGTAAACTTCGATTCCGTGCTGGCTCAGGTCAATATCAAGGCCGAATTGCTCAGGATGGGTGAGTAGATCGCAGATAAAGCGACCTTGCTTGTTCTCGCGTACTAGTACCGCTGCTCGCTGCTGCGGCTGGGCAGAGAATAAATCTACGACACGCTGGGCAATCAGTTTCACAGTGTGATAGACATCCTGGGGCGTGTAGAGCTCCAGCCCACGACCCTCCGGTGCCGGATTAGCATCGGTTTGAGGATCATTGGCAGTAACGGGGTGAATCGCTTGCGCTCGGAAGGGCTGCTCACTACCTGCTAATTGGGAACGATTGATCCACTCCAGGGCAAAGTTAGCTGCTGCCATGATGATCGGGGCACTGCGTCCAGCTTGCTGCATGGTGGCTAAGCGGTCTTCCGCCTGACACTGCTGACAGAACTGGCGAAAAAATAGTGGGTCTGCAGGGGTAAAGGTAGAGTTAATGGCCTGGTTGGGGTCACCCACGCGCACCAGATTAGGGGGACGACCCAGTTCTAGTGGCTGGGCTAACAGTTCCAACAACTGTGTTTGCAGGGGAGTGGAGTCTTGAGCTTCGTCTTCAAAAACGGCGAATACCTGGTTTTGCCAGAGATCCCGGGCACTGGGATCTTTTAGTACTTGCAGTGCCGCTAAAATCATCTCGTCGTAGTCGATGAAACCGCGCGATCGCAGTAGGGCTTGGTATTGCTCATATAATCCGGCCGCGATCGCGAGTGTCCCATACTCGTCAGGCACTTGGTGGCTCAGCTCCCATAACTGTTGCGGCAGCAGCCCGGAACTTTTAGCTTCGTGAATCACCGTCTGTGCTAGGCCAGGTAACACTTCAGTGCGTAGCACCGTCTGGCGGCGCAGCCGTTCTGTTTCTTCCCCATCAAACTGCTGGCCTGCCAAAAGCGTTTGATAGCGCAGGGGATTATCCGCGATCCATTGCTCCACGCAAGTCCGAATTAAACGATGACTTTGTTGCAAAGAAACCAAGGTAGCGGTGTTGAGGTTGAAACCTGACAGCTCTGGGTGGCGAGTGGCAATAGTTAAAGCAAGTCCGTGCAGCGTGTGGACGGCAAATCCCCCTTGGGGCAAATGGAGCAGTCGCAGCTGGTCTCGGATTTTTACTTTCAGACTGGCAGCAGCAGAGCGGGTAAAGGTGACGACAATTAACTGGCGCTGGCGGTGCAGTTGGTGACGGGCGATTGTAATCACAGCCGCGATCGCCATCCCGTAGGATTTACCTGCCCCTGGTACTGCCGAAACCGCTAAAGGGCCTCCCTGCCAGTCTGCTAGCTCTCGTTGTCCTGGACGTAAAGATTCCCGCAGTTCAGCCAAAGCAGCCTGATGCTGCAATAACCCAGATGTTGAATTTTCTTGAGCAAGAGCTGCCCCGGGCGTAGTCTGCATTTTTTCTCCTCTCAAGCTGCTGCGATTATAAATTAACCTTGCAGGCTCTTATTTAACCTCTAACGCTCCTAGCGCTTTCGGTGTGGCTTTTTACGCTTTGGTTAAGCCTGTAGCGCCCGTAATGTTCTATTCCTTCGTAGGGTTTTGAAGCACTTCCCTATCTCGACATCCCAAAGTTTAATCGTCTCATCTTGACTGCGGCTAGAAGGCGCAAAAGTAGGTCTTGGTGCCTTAGCTTCAGTCCACTGAGGAAGTGTTACTCCAAGTGCTAGAGATCACGCACGTTTGCATTGAGCTTTTGAAGTGTCTATAAGCCCACCATCCCCAACAACTCCTCCAGTTGTCTATCGCTGTAATTCGCTCAAATCCTACTTACAATCACTCAACCAGAAGTTAGCAGAGGATGTTTGGACAATCACCTGCATTCGCTTTGCTCCTATGCCTCAAAGCACAATCTAGCCGAAGACGTCTGCTGACAGCAAACTGCTTGGTTCGACAACGGTATCACCTATGCAAATCCTTTGCCGGTGTGAACATTTTTATTTGAGGTTGTGCATCACCAAGGTTTTAACTTTCCCAACTTATCCATTTATGAACCTTTCTCATGCATCACTTAGGATTGCTGTCGATAATTTTTAGTAGTGATCGCCCCATACCAGCTAGCAATCTGAGAGATCAAAGATTTCTTTCTTGCCTCCCCCTTGCCAACTCTTCCATACCACTAGACACTGGATTAGATGAAGTGATTGGCGCTTAAGAGAACGTTATGAAAAAGGTATTAGGCATTATTCTCGGCGGTGGAGCAGGCACCCGGCTGTATCCCCTGACGAAATTACGAGCCAAACCTGCTGTTCCTCTAGCCGGGAAGTACCGCTTGATTGACATTCCGGTTAGTAATTGCATCAACTCCGAAGTCCTGAAGATTTACGTTCTGACGCAATTCAATTCAGCCTCGCTTAACCGACACATTGGCCGTGCCTATAACTTCTCTGGCTTCAGTGGTGGATTTGTCGAGGTGCTAGCCGCTCAGCAAACCGCCGAAAACCCGAACTGGTTTCAGGGAACCGCTGATGCCGTGCGTCAGTATCTCTGGTTACTGTCAGAGTATGACGTAGATGAGTACTTGATTCTCTCTGGCGATCACCTTTACCGAATGGACTACCGTCAGTTTGTTCAGCGTCACCGGGAAACGCAAGCTGACATCACCCTTTCTGTAGTGCCGATGACGCAACGCCGAGCCTCTGACTTTGGGCTATTAAAAATTGATGATTCTGGTCGAGTGGTTAACTTTAGCGAAAAACCCAAGGGAGAAGCCCTAGCTGAAATGCAGGTTGACACAACCAGATTGGGATTAACGCCTGAGGTCGCTAAAGACAAACCTTATATTGCCTCGATGGGCATTTATGTGTTTAAAAAGGATGTCTTGATTGATTTACTGAAGAAGTTTCCAGATTCAACAGATTTTGGTAAGGAGATCATTCCTGCCTCTGCCAAAGATTACAACGTTCAAGCTTACTTGTTTAATGACTACTGGGAGGATATTGGAACGATTGAGTCTTTCTATGAGGCGAATTTAGCCTTATCTCAACAACCTCAACCACCCTTCAGCTTCTACGATGAAGCAGCCCCTATCTATACCCGTCCTCGCTACTTACCACCCTCTAAACTTTTAGATTGCCAGGTAACCGAATCAATTATTGGTGAAGGGTGTATTCTGAAAAATTGTCAGATTCAGCATTCAGTGTTGGGTCAGCGATCGCGGATTGAATCAGGTTGCTTGATTGATAACTCCCTGATTATGGGTGCTGATTTCTACCAGCCGTTCGTCGAGCGAGACCCGGATCTCAAAGACAGTAATGTGCCACTGGGGATTGGTGCTGACACCACTATTCGGCGGGCGATCGTAGATAAGAATGCCTGTATTGGCCGTAACGTGCAGATTATCAACAAAGATAAAGTGGAAGAAGCGGAGCGAGAAGACCAGGGTTTCTTGATCCGCAATGGCATTGTAGTAGTTCTCAAAAAAGCAGTAATTCCTGATGGCACTGTGATTTAAGTAGTTCTAAAACTTCTTGAATGTCTACTCAACGAGGTATTTCGCTTCCACCAGTCTCTGGCATTTCCCTAAATCCGTAATCAATGTACAGCCACCTGGTTGGTCCAGCTTAAATAAACTAAAGAGTACTTACAAAAACAACTTTGCGTTTGTGCATGCTCGTGCAGCCCTTACAAGCGCGGCTCTTTTCCTCGTCTGTTGGCTTAGTACAGATACCGTCTTGAAAGTCAAGAGGCGTAAACTTCACGGTTAAACAATTTTAAACGCTTCGCTTTTGACACAATGAGCAGACAAAAACAGATGAGGATAAAACTACCTCAACTGCAAAGCAAACAATACTTTGAACGCTAGTGATGATTCAATCACCAACTTATTGTGATGCAGCCGCAATTGCTGAATGCTTTCCATAGTCTAGACTAAACGGCTTGCCCGACTTTAGCACTCCGTAGATCAGATGCAGCAACTTCCGCATCACTGCTGCCAAAACTGCCATTGAATGCTTGCCGCGTTGATGCAATCGCTCATACAACGCCTGAATCAACGGATTCCATTTCACAGATGCAACCGCAGGCATATAGAGCGCTTTTCGCACTCGTGCACTCCCCATCTTCGATAGATGACTTCGCCCGCGAACCGAAGATCCTGAAACGCGCTGTTTCGGCGTGAGCCCGGCAAACGCTGCCGCTTGTCGAGCACTAGAAAAGTGCTTCAATTGTGGAATTTCTGCCAGGATTTTAGCCGCAGTCAGGGTGCCAATACCGGGAATCGAGGCAATGAGATCCTGTTGTTGTTGTAAGCTAGGATGCTGCCTCACGTGCTCCTCAATCGCCGCTTTGAGCGTTTTGGTCTCTTGATCAAGCTGCTCAATCACGCGCTGCATCGAGGCAAGGACGGCTTGTGGATGCGTACCACTCTGCACACGTGTGACTTCCTGTTGACGCATCTGGAGCAGGGCATCGTAGCGCCGCACCAACGCTTGGAGGTCACGCACTTCGGTCGGCAGCGGCGACCAGGCAGCAGGCACGAGCGCTTGGCAAAACTGAGCAATCACCTGAGCATCAACTTTATCGGTTTTGTTGCGCGTGAGTTGACTGACGCCGAAGGCTTTGATTCGAGCTGGATTGATCAGGCTCACCTTGTACCCTGCGGTGTGTAGATAGGCCGCCAAGTTCTCGCCATATACCCCCGTCACTTCCATGCAAGCATGAAGTTCACAGACTTGCTGCTTCACTAGCCAAGCTTGCAGTTTGCCAAAGCCTGCTTCGGTATTGGAAAACACTTTATGGCGCTGTTTGCCTTGGTGTAGCAGCACGACATCAAACTTCGTTTTGGAAATGTCAATCCCTAGAATTGTTGTCATTGTATTCACCTCGTTTGCTGAGATTGAGCGTGATCACTCAGAGCAAAGACTGCACTTGTTCTAGCCAACCTTGTGCATACAAGCTCTGCTCGTGGAGAGCGGCTTTCGATACCGTCCGACCTGTGATGAACAAGTGTCGGGAAGGCGATCTCTATCTGTACTCCAGGTTCAACTGACCTTAGGACAAAACCAGATTCATCCTTCCCGCTATCCAAGCGTCCCTGGATAGGTGCAGCAGTTCTATTGAACTTGCTCCACACTCAACATACAAGGACAAAAAAACTAAGGCAGTTCTAAACGCTGCCTGCCGTTGAGAGAGATTCAGCATGATCTGACGCAGATAGTCAAATCCATAACGAAAGACACTTTTGGCTTTGCGACCATGCTTTTTGAATTTCAGCGGCTTGAGTTGAGCTAACCATTCTCCTGTTCGATGTGCCCAGCATAAGGCTAGAGTCAACACTGCCAGCAGCTTGCTGAGGCGAACTGCATCCATCAAATGAGTCGACTCCAACTCAAAGCCGCGCCGCTTCAAGCAGCCAAAGAGAGTTTCAATTTCCCAGCGCTTCGCATACTCAGCAATAGCTGTTTCAGCTGAGTTAGATGAGACGACCACGAGCAGTTGTCCGTCCTTCAGACGCAAAGCAGCCACATAGACCCAGTAGCCCCACAAGCGACGGCGTTTGGGCAAGACCCGCATCTGCTCAGGTGGCAAGTCTGCAAACAGCACTCTTGCTTTGATTGCTTGACCTCGTCCGTTACTCAAGCAGTCACTTTGACGGATACGGATCCGAAATGGCACAGGTTGCTTGAGCAGATACTTGATCCAAGCTCGTCCAACAAACTCTCGGTCTGCTGTTAGATAAGCAATTTGCTTACGGGGAAATAGCTTCAGCAATTGAGCTACCAAATCAATGCGCTCATCAGTGTTCGAGTTACCCCGCTTCGGTAGCAGGACCCACAGCAGGGGAAAGGCCACTCCCTGATGAGCCACTGCTAACATCAACACATTATGAGTGGTTTGTCCAAACTGCCATTGGGTGCGGTCGAAGCAAAGCACCCATTGGGAGCTAAAGTCCATCAAAGCTACAACTGCCTTAGCCACAAGGGTTGCATCTACCTCGAAGTGCCGGAAGAAGCGCTGTAGCCGTTTGTAGTGAGACTCATGTTGTGCTTGTCCGATAAAGGCAGTGGCAATCTCAACCAGGTTCACCGTCTTAACGCGAAACAGGGCAATCAGCAGTTGGGCTAGGAAATTCAGGCGTGCACCATGCCAGGGTAGGTGAGATTTGAGAGTTGATTGCAGTAAGCTGAGCTCAGACATTGGGGTTTCATGGGCTATTGGCTAAATCCATGAAACCCTTTCTTAACAATCTTTTCTAGCTTTTTGTCCTGTACTAAGCCACTGACCTCACTCGGCCCTCCACCCAACTGAAGACTGAACTATCAACAGAAGAATTTAGCCTTTACCTGCTGATCTGGAAGCGGGCGGTAGCGTCTCAGTGCCAAGCGGCTCGGCTCCGCAAAACCCGTCTGCTTAGTCAGTCTGGTTCCGTGTTCTGGCAAGCACGGGGACAGGTAGTGGAGTTCCCAGGCTACAGCCGCTACTGGAACAACTTAAGCGCAGACTCAGAGCTACCTGCGCTCAAGCAGGGGCAGCTAGTCCACCTCCAGCAAGCGGCTCATGAGCAGAAGCAGACCTCGCCACCCCCGCGCTATAGCGAACCCAAGCTGGTGCAGGTTATGGAACGTCGGGGGATAGGCAGACCAAGCACCTATGCTCCCACCATTCAAACCCTGAAGCAGCGGCTATACGTGGAGACTACCAAGGGACACTTGCAACCGACACCCCTGGGCTTAGAAGTGGACCAGTTTCTGGGTCAAGCGCTACCAGACCTGCTGGAGGCTGAGTTCACAGCTCAAATGGAGCTAGCATTAGACCAAATTGCTGCGGGTCAGGAGGATTGGCAGCAATACGTCACCACCTGGAACTATGACTACTTCATCCCTGCTTTAGAACGGGCTAAGAAGCTGGTTGTGAGTCAGCCTTCCAGTAAGGTAGCAACCGCCAAAGGGAAAGCCCTGCCGCTATCAAGAACACAGTGTCCACAGTGTCGAAACTACTTGGCCAAGATTCCCAGCAAGAAGGTAAAGAAGAAGTTCTTTCTCAAGTGCACCAGTGGCTGTGAGGATGTGGTTCTCTTCTGGTCCGACCGGGAGAAGCAATGGAAACAGCCTCGCTCCAAAACTCCTGGCGTAAAAAGCGCAGGCAGACCTCCGGTGACAATCACGACCCATGCCTGCCCCGTGTGCCCCAAGCCTTTGGAAGAGTATCGCTACGAAAAAGAAGGGCAGCACAAAAGCTTACTGCGCTGTTCAGACCCTAGCTCTCGAACTGACAAGAAGCATAAAGAGGCTGTCTACTTCAAGACCCAAAGTGGTTGGTGGAGCCCGAAATATGGAGACCTACCCTAGAAAGGACGATGCCAAAGATCCTCAATTGCAGTTACTGCCAAC
>CADCWO010000022.1:0-400 GCA_902806435.1 uncultured Synechococcales cyanobacterium
TTGAAGCTCACCTGCGCGATCTAATCGAACAGGGATTCGAGGTCACCGTTGTCAAGGATGCAACCGCTGCCCCTCAACATCCAGAACTGGGCGACGGCTACAAGGCAGCGCTGATCAACTTTGGATATATCGCCAATGCAGTTCTGTCCACAGACGAGGTTATAGCAACAATGGTGTAGCGCCAAAAGCAACCAGTTACCAATTCCACAGTTTTCAAGTTAATCATACGGATAACAAAGCCTATTTTAGGAATTTCAGCACTGGTTGCAAATGGATGGTTCTCCTGCACTTTTCGGGTTCTGCGCTAGAAACATGGGACTCTTCACACCGGGTCATACACACCGTCCTGCTGTCGTCGCCATCTCCGCACAAGCAGCAACTCTTGGAGAGTCAATGAAGT
>CADCWO010000022.1:410-5553 GCA_902806435.1 uncultured Synechococcales cyanobacterium
GTCGTAGCCACTCCAGTTGAAGGTTAGGTAGAGGTACGAAACCCAAAACTGATGCACTTGATGCAGCCATCGTCGCTGCAAATCATTAAGTTAGGCAAAGAGAAGCCTCTGAAACAATCATGACAAAAATCATTTTGATTACAGGAACCTCCTCTGGACTAGGCAAAGCCACAGCACGCTTTTTTGCCTATAAAGGCTGGAGCGTTGTGGCTACAATGCGACAACCAGAGAAAGAACAACAACTTGTCCAACTCCCCAACGTGCTTGTCACGCAGTTGGACGTTCAAGATCGCATGAGTACCGAGCCTGGCGGTATAGCAAACACGAAGTTCGAGCAGCGTAGCGGCACTGAAGCTGTACAGAATGCCACGATTCCTGACTACGATCGCTTCGTCGAACACACCAACGCTGTCTTTGAGAGTCTTCGCGAAGTGCGCCTTTCCACATAGGAGGACGTTACGAAGGTAATTTACCAGGCAGCAACCGATAGCACGGCTCGTTTGCGCTATGTGGTAGCGGAAGACATTAAACCGATAGTGAAGGCGCGGCAGGAAACCTCTAAAGACAAATATATTACCTTTATACGGTTTTGTTTTGGTACCAAAGTGTAATCTAAACGTGCCGTCTAACATACCGCGCAATAGCATTTCGCCTTCCCCTCCTAGCCAAGATGTGGTAGATCATATCCGCCACTTTATGACTGTTCACATAAGGTAATGAAAGTATGGACACTGAGTACTACGACGACATTATTATCGGCGGCGGCAAAGCGGGTAAAACCCTGGCACCCGCTTTGGTGGCAGGTGGACGGAAAACTGCTCTGGTTGAACGCAGCTTAAACATGATTGGCGGCGGGTGCATCAATGTCGCCTGCATTCCTACTAAAACGATGGTAGCGAGTGCAGAGGTAGCTAATACATTCCGGAACAGTGCCGCTTATGGTGTTAAAGCCAATGCACCCACCGTTGACTTAGCAGAGGTGATCCGACGGAAACGAATGGTTGTGCAATCCATGCGTGAAATGAACTTGCACAATCTAGAAACCGCTTTGGGTCACGAACTGATCATTGGAATAGCACGTTTTGTTGCTCCAAAAATCATTGAAGTAACAACGGCTGAGGGCGCCACTCGGTTACTCACCGCAGAGCGATTGTTTATCAACACAGGCACGCGACCATTGATTCCATCTGTGCCCGGGCTCAAAGACGCCGAGTTCTTGACCAGTGAGTCGATCATGGAGCTAGAACAGTTGCCCGAGCACCTGATCGTTCTCGGTAGCGGCTACATTGGGTTAGAGTTTGCCCAGATGTTCCGGCGTTTTGGCTCTCGCGTTACCGTGATTGGCCAAAGTGAGCAAGTGCTATCACAGCAAGATCTAGATATTGCGATCGCGGTGCAAATGCTACTGGAACAAGACGGCATTGAATTCTTGCTAAAGGCCAAGGTACTGAGAGTTGATCGTGCTGGTAAGGCGACTAAGCTTCAAATTCAAGTTGCTGATCGGAAAGTAGAGCTTCAGAGTTCACATTTACTCATCGCCGTTGGCCGTGCACCTACCACCGATCTCTTACATCTAGCTGCTGCGGGTGTGACAACCGATGCCCGCGGATTTATTCCAGTCAACGATCGCTTGGAGACGAACGTACCGGGGATTTGGGCACTAGGCGATATCAATGGGGGACCGCAATACACCCATGTGGCGCTGGACGATTATCGGATTGTCAAAACGAATTTGATTGATGGTGGCAACCGCAGTACACGCGATCGCCTCGTTCCCTCTTGTCTATTTATCGATCCAGGACTGGCTCATGTGGGTCTGACCGAAACTGAAGCGCAGCAACAAGGGTATGCTATCCAAGTGGCGAAACTGGATGCCTCAGCCGTTCCTCGAGCTAAAACACTGAGCCAAACTGATGGACTGCTAAAGGCGATCGTGGATACCGAAACAGGTCGGATTCTCGGGTGTTCGCTCTTGTGCCATGAAGCGGGTGAAGTGATTTCGACGGTGCAGATGGTGATGCAAGCTCAGATGCCCTACACGATTTTGCGCGATGGTGTGTTGACTCATCCCACGATGACTGAAGGGTTAAATATGCTGTTTTCAAAGTTATGAGGACGCAAGTGCAGACATCTCAGAATTTTTTACACCTAAATGAGGAACTTAGGCGAATGCCAACTATCCAAATCAACTCCAACCAGTTATCCGACAAGAGAGCGTTGGTTACAGGAGGCATCAAAAGCATGAGGGAAGCGGTTCTCCAAGGAAGAGGCTACCCCAACTCAAACGAGTCTTAGCTACCTCAGTACTGAAACTGCAACTGGTGTCAGTCCAGCCTAACTGATGAGTTTTCTCTTGATCCTTGGCCAATGCCTGAGGATGACGGGTACAGAGGATAGAACCATCGGTCTGAAGCTATCTCACTAGACTTTTGTTGAAGCCATAGGACCTACCCATGCCACCGTGGCGTGTCTATTGGATGAATTGTGCGAACAAGCCGTACTCTCGATTTACAAGCAACAGATTACAGATTACTGTTTATCAGCCGTTTCCTTGGGGCAGCAGTTGGCATGAGCGCTAAGCGTGAGCTAATCTTGCTTGGCGATACAATTAACCATGACTACTCCTGAAACACGAAACCAGCTTACTCATGCAGCCATCAACACCGACCTGGTGCGGACTTATCTGCGCGAGATTGACCGCGTCCCCCTGCTAAGTGCTGAGCAAGAACTCATGTATAGCAGGCAGGTGCAGCAGATGATGGTTTTGACGCAGGCCAAAACAGCTCTGGCTCAAACCTTAGAGCGTGAACCTACCGTCAAGGAATGGGCACACAAGGTAAACCTGGCAGAATCAGACCTCAGCTCCATTCTAGTTATGGGGCAGCAGGCAAAGCAACGGATGATTGAGGCTAATTGCGCCTGGCGGTGTCCGTTGCTAAGAAGTACTAGAAGCGCAACTTGGAGCTTTTAGACTTGATTCAGGAAGGCACCCTGGGGCTGGAGCGGGAAACTGAGAAGTTTGACCCGACCCTGCTTATTGAAAGAGCTAAGGGATACGATGGCCGAGACCCTGGGAGGATTGGAATGCCGCAGGTTGGATTGATCATAGAACGGATCACAAGCTGCTCTCCCAACTTCACTGAAGCGACACCCTAAAAAGTATGCAGATCATGGAATCCTCCACTCACCGCGACAATCTCGTAGAAGCAAACTTACCCCCTCATCCGACACATTTACAAACCGTTCTGCAGGAGCTTTATCAGCAATACCAACCGCTTCGAGCAGGCAAAGTTGCAAGCTACATTCCCGAATTGAGCAAAATGAACCCGGACTGGTTCAGTATCTGTATCACCACCGTGGATGGGCAACGCTATGAAGTGGGAGACTTCCAGCAACTGTTTACAATTCAGTCAATTGCCAAAGTGTTTGCCTACGGACTGGCACTCGAAGATCATGGGTCTGACTTTGTCTTGACCAAGGTGGGGGTTGAACCCACGGGCGAGGCGTTTAACGCCATCATTCTCGATGAGAAATTCAAGCGGCCCTACAATCCCATGGTTAATCCTGGGGCCATCTCCATTACCAGCTTGATTAAGGGGGATGATCAGTCGGAGCGGCTGCAGCGCTTGCTAGATATGTTTCACCGCTATATTGGCCATGCAAGTTTCATTGATGTGCCCACCTATGTCTCAGAGCGCACTACCGGCCATCGCAATCGAGCAATCGCCCATCTGATGCTGAACTGCGGCATGATTGATCAAAAAATTGACGACGCTTTAGATCTTTACTTTCAGCAATCTTCTTTGATGGTCAACTGCCGTGACCTGGCTACGATGGCGGCAACTTTAGCTAATAAAGGCATCAATCCTATCACCACAGAGCGAGCGGTCGAAGCTTGCTATGTCAAAGACATCCTTAGCGTCATGTACACCTGCGGGATGTATAACTTTGCAGGGGAATGGGCCTATAAGGTAGGTTTGCCCGCTAAGAGTGGCGTCAGTGGTGGCATTTTGGTTGTGGTGCCGAACCGCATGGGCATTGGGATATTCTCTCCCCTGCTAGATGAACGGGGCAATAGTGTGCGAGGAGTTAAGGTGTGTGAAGCGCTTTCCGCGCAACTGGGGCTGCACCTGTTTGATTGTGCGGCCCAGGCAGGCTGGAGTGATGAGTAATTTTTCTATCATTCCACAGGTAGATTCAGATTCTTTTAGGGGAACCCGGTCGTGCGGACAGTAGCTGTACGTTGCCTGGTATGGCTTAGCTCCAGCGGTTTTATTGCAAAAAATAGGCGTTCTGGTAGGGTAGGAGATTCTCGTCTGTAAAGTCTCTCCTTCATGTCTAAGTCACATCTGTTCAAGTGGCGCCATTTCTTACCTGCAATAATCTTGCGCTGTGTGCGCTGGTACTGCCGCTACTCACTTAGCTACAGGGATGTGGAAGAATTAATACCAATTCGCGTACTAACAAGTAAGCCGTAAGTGGGGAAAATAGGTCATTGACCTCAGCTTTTGAGAAACCCTCATCAAGCCCTGAAGACCTTCACACAAGATGTCCATCACAGCATCCATTGAGTTAAACACTCGGTTGTAGAAGTGCTTTTCTCGGACCTCCTCCCATACATGCTCAACCGGATTAAGTTCAGGAGAGTGAGCAGGCTGAAAAAGCAGGCGGATGTTCTCAGGGATAACCAACCCCTGCGAGCGGTGCCAAGGCACTACAGTTGTAGATAAAATTAGGAAGTAAGGGTGAACATGAAAGGTACGGTCGTGCGTCAGGAAAGCGTGGAATAAACAGCAATATCTAGCCAGGTCCAAGGTTCTGCCGTTAGGTCTGCTCTTTGAGCAGCAGTAGTTCCTAAACGCGAATGTACCCAAATCCAATTGAAGTAGGTGATGACTAAACGCAAGGGAACTTTCGTCTGCTCCCAGACCTTGCCGAATTTGTTTTGTCGTCGATGCCAACGTCCTGTCTGTTGCCGAAGGCAACCATTAGTACGCTCCAATCGTTGCATCAAAAATTTTCCAATATAATGTTCTACTTCATCGTGACACAGTGCTCGCTGGTAATGTTGTACATCTGTTGATGGCACCTTTTGCACCTTTTACACCAATACCCCAAACTCATGCCGATTAATATACAAACC
>CADCWO010000023.1 GCA_902806435.1 uncultured Synechococcales cyanobacterium
TCTAAAATCAGCTAGATTTTTGAGCTGGTAGTGGTAGAGTCTAGTTCTGGTATTTGCTTTGATCCACAAAGGTGACTTGTCAATATTGTAGAGATTGCAGAATTTATCTTCTAGACTGAGTGGTGTAGCCATCAACCCTTAGCCATGACCCTAGTTCAGCAGCTCCAAGACTTAGTTAAGGATGCTCCTCAAGATGGCAAGACGCCCCAAGCTGTACAGGCAATTGTGCCAGTGCTAGAACAGGTCGCTAAACAGCTCCAATACACTATTTACTATGTTTGGCAAACGCTCGATCAAGAATGGGCTGTAACGACACTAAGTGATCGGGCTCAGCCGCAGCGAGAAAAAAATACGATCTATGCCTTCAGTAGTTTAGAAGATGCGACAGCTATTGGCTATGGCACTCAGGTTGGCGTGCAGTTAGTTGCTATGCCGGTTCCGGTCATTCAACTTCTATTTCAAACGCTGACGCTCAACTCAGTGGATAGCCTCGTTTTCTTCGATACCCCTGAAAATTTAGAATTAGGTACAGAAATTCAATGCCAAGATGTCCGAAACTTGGTGCAAGTCCGATTGCAGCAAACTCTGCGTCAGGGTGTTCCACCCAATATTGCTTGAGTGCAGAAGAAAACTGCTGCGCTTAACAGGAATTCAGTACTTTTTAGCTAATCTTAAGTACTATCAGGGGTGTAGCTCACCAAGGTGACTATCAACTGGATGCCCCCGTCAAGGTTAAGTCGTTGTAAGAGGAAATCTAGTGGCTGTAGCCCATCCCGAAATTGATCTAGCGCAATTCATTGACCATACCCTGTTAAATTCGCTGGCAACACCTGATGCGATTGAACAAGTCTGTTATGAGGCGGAGCGGTTTCGGTTTGCTTCGGTTTGTGTTTATCCTATCCATGTTCGTCAAGCGGTTAACCTTTTGCATCAAAAACAGCCCCGAGTCTGCACTGTGATTGGTTTCCCCACGGGTGCTATGACGAGTGCCGTCAAACTCTATGAAGCTCAGGAAGCAGCCGAGAATGGAGCAACGGAACTCGATGTAGTAATTAATCTGAGTTGGCTAAAAGAGGGTAAAACGAATGAACTTTACCGGGAAGTTGCGGGAATTTGTGAGGCCACAGGTCAAACCGTTAAAGCAATTCTTGAGACAACGCTCCTCAGCGATGCGGAAAAACAGGTTGCGGCTGAAATTTGCGTTGATGCTGGAGCGGCTTTTTTAAAGACTAGTACGGGCTGGCATGGGGGGGCAACGGTAGCAGACGTTCAATTGCTCAAAGCTGTCACCCGTGACCGCATCGGCATTAAGGCATCTGGGGGAATTCGGAGTGTCAATCAGGCATTAGAGTTGATCATAGCCGGTGCTACTCGCTTGGGAACATCTTACGGGGTGGATTTAATTCGCCAGCGCGATACCCTAGAAGAAGTCGATTAGGCACTGGCTTCCTACTCGCTTCTTTAGTATTACCCCCTTCAGCATGAGTCGAACCTACAAAGTAACTGGCGTCAATCTTAAGAGTATGTCGCTGGGTGAGTCTGATCGATTGCTGACGATTTTAACTGCAGAACTAGGTTTGATGCGGGTAGTAGCACCTGGAGCGAGAAAACCGCATTCTAAATTAGGTGGACGCAGTGGATTGTTTGTGGTGAACGAGTTACTAATTGCCAAAGGGCGATCGCTCGACAAGATAGCTCAAGCTGAGACTATAGAGTCCTATCCCGGTTTAAGTCGAGATTTAGCAAAGCTAACCTCTAGCCAGTACCTAGCAGAGATTGTGCTCTACTTAGCTCTGAGCGACCAGCCACAAGAGGAACTTTTCTGGCTACTGTGTGAACACCTCAGTCGCTTGGAACGAGTGGTTGTTACAGACGTTCTCGCTTGCTTGACTCAAGCTGTCTTTCACATGCTTGCTTGGGCCGGAATTGCACCACAAGTACAGGTCTGTTGCCTCAGCCAAAGTCCTATCGTTCCAGACCTTAATGATCCAGAATGGCGGATTGAATTTAATGTTGCAGCTGGGGGCATAACTAACTTGGCAGCCTTAGACACTGACGAAAAGCACGATTGGGGCCAACGAACTAGACCTACCAGCTATCGGGCCGCAGGAACGAGCAGTGGAAGCTACCTGCCAATTTCTTCAAAACGCTTTAAAACTGGTTCGAAAATGCAATTAAATGCTGTAGCCCTTAGCTTACTTCAGCAATTGGCTCAATCAAAACGCGTGGTACTTGATAGCTCATCAACAGATAATCAGGAGATGTTGCCAGATCCCACACTGATAGCCTCGCAAGCAGCATGGCTATCAGTAGAGCGTGCTTTACGCCAGTACGTTCAGTATCACCTTGATCGGCCGATTCGTTCTGCCACTTTAATCGATGCTTGCTTTTCCCTATCCAATGCCTCTTAATTGTGATCCATCATGCGACTGTCTGACTCTGATTTAGAAATCTCACACCCAAGTTCAAACGCCTTTAGCAAGCTAAGGTTTAGTCAAGCCTCACCTTGGGATGAGCATTCAGGTCCTGAGCCGGGCAACACTTCTCTGATGCCCAGTGAAGATCCAACTTCTGGGAAATTAACTCAACCTGTTGCTGGCACTGATGTGGAAATGAGTAATCCCGCCAGTCAGGTCGATGAAAGCGAGTCTATAAAACCAGTTGTTGAGCGACACAAGGCTGATGACGCTGGGCTAGTAGTCCCACCAGAGTACAGCAAAGATCAAGAGGCTAATCTAAAGGAACCTATTGTCCCAGAAGCTCCACTAAAGAAGGTTTTAACGGTTCTAAAAAATCATAATTTCCTTGCTCTTTGGAGTGGTCAAGTTTTTTCTCAGCTAGCGGACAAAGTTTACCTAGTGCTAATGATTGCCCTGATCACAGCCCGCTTTCAAGCAGCAGATCAAACCGTTAGTGGTTGGGTGTCATCAATCATGGTGGCTTTTACAATTCCAGCGGTTCTTTTTGGCTCTTTCGCTGGCGTTTATGTTGATCATTGGTCTAAAAAGCAAGTGCTAGTGATTACCAATCTCCTGCGAGGAGGATTAGTGCTTGCTCTACCTCTTTTACTGTGGTTGTTTCAAGACTGGGCACCGATCAGTGGTGTTCCGGTAGGTTTCTGTATCCTCTTGGGGGTGACTTTTTTAGTCTCTACCTTGACACAATTTTTTGCGCCCGCCGAACAGGCGGCAATCCCTTTAATTGTTGAGCGGCAGTACTTATTATCGGCCAACTCTCTTTACACCCTCACGATGATGGCTTCTGTCATTGTCGGATTTGCGGTTGGGGAGCCGCTGCTAGCCCTTGCTGATACGGTGGCAACTCGGCTCGGTGGCAGTGACTGGGGTAAAGAGCTGCTTGTGGGAGGGAGCTATGCGATCGCTGGGCTTCTGCTGTTGCTCCTGAAGACTGGAGAGAGAGCTAGCGCTGAAACTAATGACTCTCCGCACATCTGGCAAAATATCCGGGATGGTCTGCGTTACTTAAAGCAGCAACGACAGGTTCGTAGTGCTTTAATTCAATTGGTCGTTTTATTTTCTGTCATTGCTGCTTTGGCCGTTCTTGTTGTTCGCCAAGCAGAGGTCATTCCTGAAATTAAAGCCTCTCAGTTTGGCTTCTTGCTTGCCGCTGGCGGGGTTGGTATGGCCTGTGGTGCTTTAATGGTGGGTCAGCTTAGCCAGCACTTTTCTCATCGTCAGCTTGGTTTTTATGGCTCAATAGGTGTGGCAAGCTCTCTATTTGGCTTGTCCTTATTCAATCATCAGCTTTGGCCAACTCTGCTTTTGCTCGTCAGTCTAGGAACGTTTGCCGCTATTATTGCTGTACCAATGCAGACGACAATTCAAGAAGAAACTCCCGAAGACATCCGGGGCAAAATCTTTGGCCTGCAAAACAATGCTGTCAATATTGCTCTGAGCTTGCCTTTAGCCCTTGCTGGTGTTGCCGAGACTTTCCTGGGGCTGCGAGTTGTATTTCTGGGTTTGGCTGTGATTGTTGTTACAGGGGGTCTCTTAACCTGGTATATTTCCGGTACCGGTTCATCAAAAACCGATGACATTGATCTTCTGACCCCCCAGTAAGTCCCGCTCGATGCATATTGCCTGGCTCGGAAAAAAATCGCCATTCTGTGGCAATGTTACTTACAGCCGTGAAGTTACAAATGCCCTTCTAGACCGTGGTCACCAGGTTAGCTTCCTGCATTTTGCTCAGGAAGTAGCCGCCAGCGAAGGCTCTGCTGATTGGCAAGAGGTTTCCCTACCATTTATCTATAAATCTCAGGTTTATACGATTCCAACACTGAAGTCGAATAAGGTTTTGTTTCAGTCTCTCAAAGATCTGAAGCCAGATTTGGTTCACGCTTCTCTCACCCTTTCCCCTTTAGATTTTCTATTACCGGAAATTTGTGAAGAATTAGGTCTTCCTCTAGTTGCCACATTTCACCCGGCATTTGGTCGTAAGCGCCGCAACCTCACCTCTGGGACGCAGCACTTTATGTACCAGCTTTATGCTCCTTTTCTGGCTAGCTACGATCGAGTAATCGTCTTTTCTCAGGCGCAAGGGGCAATGCTGATCCGTTTGGGAGTTTCTAGCGATCGGCTGGTTGTAATTCCGAATGGCGTAGACGTGGAAAAATACTCGCCGGGGGCTTCTAGTGTTAAATCGGAGTTTAAGGCAGAGCGTTTATTCGTTTACCAAGGCCGGATCGCTGCCGAGAAAAATGTCGAATCCCTGCTCCGGGCCTGGGTTCAGGCAAACATGGGATTGGAGAACAAACTTCTGATTGTGGGTGATGGTCCCTTGAGTTCGGCCTTAATGCCTTTCTATGGCCCGGAGCATGGCATTGTTTGGTTAGGCTCAATTGCCAATGAACAGCGGCGGATCGACATTCTTCGAGGAGCAGATGTATTTATTTTGCCCTCCTTTGTCGAAGGTTTATCGCTTTCCCTACTAGAAGCAATGGCTTGCGGATTAGCCTGCCTAGCAACCGATGCAGGTGCCGATGGAGAAGTCTTAGAAGCCGGAGCTGGAATTATCTTGCATACCCAACGAGTGACCAGCCAATTACGCACTTTGCTCCCACTGTTCCACGACCAGCCGGAGTTGGTTCCTCTATTAGGGAAAAAAGCCCGGCAGCGAGTCCTAGAGCGCTACAGTCTCAGCCATAACATTACCTCGCTAGAATGCCTTTATGCTGAAGTTTTGGCCCAGTATAGGCCGTCTATCAAAGGTTTGAAAGGTTCAATCTACCCATAGACCAACCTTCGCACTTCAATTAGTCAGCAGGGCTACTAAGTACACATAAGTCTGTCTTGAGCAAGCGACCACCCCTCAAAGAGGGCCTCAAATTTTCTCAGGCCTTGACTTAAGGTGCGAATGCCAGGAGGGGGTTGAGAGCAATAGCCCGACCACCCAGCTAATCGTGCAATCAACCAAGCGGCCCAAGGCAGCGAGCCTGAAGAAAAGGGATTCTGTTGTTTTCGGGTGCGACCTTGCAGTTTGGGCGCTAAGTGGTGGAGGC
>CADCWO010000024.1 GCA_902806435.1 uncultured Synechococcales cyanobacterium
TGGACTAGATCTGTGGAAAAGGTTAAACTGCCCGACCAAACTCATAGCGGTTGATGAACAACCCAATGACAATGTCATGTAACCAGGTAGATTTAGAAAAACAAATCGTTTTGCGGGCTAAGCGCTTAATGCGAGTTCTCAAAGTCAAATGCTTGCGCTTAATCTGCTGGGTGTTTGCTTTGCCCACGGTGTGCTGCTTCTCATCTAGCAACCGGAGATAGGCTCCCCAACCATCTGTGTAAAAGTGCCTTAAGCCAAAGGAAGCTAACATGTAATAGATCAAACTTAATCTGACAGGTAAGAGTTAACTGACACTGAAAAGCTCTCTAGTTTTTGATGGTTGTTTCAGCTCCAGTTGTTGATCCAACATCTTTTCCGAAGCTAAGTGTTTGCTATCGAGGAATGTCTGCATAGGCGTTTTGCCATAGCAGTACTTACCGCTATGGGAACGGTCACAGTTGTACTCTAGCAACCACTCATCAAGGTCAGCTCGTAGTTCTTCAAGGCTGGAGTAGAGCTTTTTGCGCAAAGCAACGCGGTAAGACTCTATGCCTCCGGCAGGCTACGCCAACGAGTAGGGTGCGCTGAAAGCGTTCACAGATACCGTTGGTCTGTGGCGACCTAGCCTTGGTGCGGCTGTGGTCAACATTCTCAATTGCCAAGTACAACTCGTACTCATGATGCTCGACATTGCCACAGTACTCAGAGCCACGGTCACTCAGGACTCTCAGCAGGGGAACCTCTTGGGCCTCAAACCAGGGTAGTACTCTGTCATTGAGCAAATCGGCTGCTACTAGGGCATTCTTGCGGTCATAGAGCTTGAGATGTGCCACTTTAGTGTAAGTATCAATGAAGGTTTGCTGGTAAATGCGTCCCGCTCCTTTGAGGGTGCCGACGTAAAATGTGTCCTGAGCCCCTAAGTAGCCAGGATGTTTCGCACCTCAGGTGCGACATGAACGGTTTCAATCTCGCCCCTGGCCTCCTTGTGCTCCTTGGCTTGTTCCAAGGCTTCGAGTTGAGCTTCTGTCAAGATCAAGTTGTCTTGCGCCGATTTTGCTTCAAGCGCTTTCAAACGTTTGCTGAAGCTTTCGAGGTCATGACGTAGCCAAATCGAGCGTACGCCTCCTGGAGAAACCAAGAGGCCACGCTTCTTCAGTTCATTGGAGACCCGTAGTTGTCCATAAGCAGGTTGCTCAATTGCAAAGTCCACAACAGCCTGTTCAATATGCGCCTCGACTCGGTTCTTGAGGCAGGGCTTCTTGCAGCTGATTTCCTGCAGGGCCATCTCTCCACCCTGCTCGTACAGTTGCTGGAAGCGGTAGAAACTATCCCGCTCCCATCACCTTGCAAGCCTGAGACACACTGCCAAGCATTTGTGCAAGCTTCAGCACGCCCAATTTGTTCTTGATAATCTTTTCTTCGTTGCTCATGATGACATTCCTTCTTCAAGTTCAATCTAGCAGGAATGTCAGATTAAGTCTTAACTAATACAGTTAAGCTCACAGTTCAAGCCGCAACCTTCAACTAGCGTAAAGCGCAACTCTGAAAGAACCGCGTTCAGTCTAAGTCTAATCTGTTTAGTCTAAACAATGACCGGATAGTCGATGTTCAGGCTATCCGTAAACGTTCAATATCCTTAATTGGCGGTGCGCCGAACATGCGGGAATACTCGCGGCTAAACTGTGAGGGGCTTTCATAACCAACCTGATAGGCAGTATAGGTTGCATCTGCATCCTCGGCAAGCAACATCTGACGTGCGCTCAATAGTCTTAACTGCTTTTGATATTGCAGCGGACTCATGGAGGTGACTGCTTTAAAGTGGCGATGGAACGAGGAAGGCGACATGTTGGCTTGCTCAGCGAGATCCTCAACTCGCAACGGCTTGGTAAAATCAGCCTTAATCTGTTTGATGACTTCAGCAACGCGTTGCATATTGCTGCCGGATGTGGCAATCTGACGCACCGCTTCGCCTTGTTCGCCCAAGAGCAGACGGTAATAGAGTTCACGGATAATCATCGGTGCGAGGAACGGAATATCCTGCGGGGTATCTAAAAGGTGCGTCAGCCGGATGGCACAATCAATCAACGGTGGAGCGGCATCACTGACAAACCAGCCTCTCACTGATTCTTGCTTGCCGATGCTTAAATTTGTTTGAGCAATGATGTCACACAGTTGGACTGGATCTAGCTTTAGCTTAAATCCTAGATAGGGCTGATCGGGAGTCGCTTCTACCACGCATCCACTCAGCGGCAAATCTACCGAAACAACCAAGTACTGAGCAACGCCGTACTGATAGGTTTCCTCATTCAGCACTCCTTCTTTTTTGCCCTGCACCACAATAGCAAGCAGTGGTTCGCTGATCCCATGCATTGCTGTGGAAGGATTACATTCTCGCATGAAGACTAAGGGATCGATCGCGGTTGCATGGGCACCGTTTCCTCTACCGTCTGTGTACCGATCGACTAATGCTGCTAGTTCTTTACATCTATCGATCGCGGCTTCGTGCTTCTGTGCCTCAATCATCATGTGGTGCATTCCTGCCTGATTTAACCGTTCACATAGGCTCATTATAGGAAATATCTCTTTTGCCAAGATCTGACTTGAGAGGATTAGGCAATCATCTGCCAGGTTTGTGCATTTAAGTCCTCGAATCTTGCTCATACGATGAAGCTACCCGAGTACAACAGCAAGAGGATAAGGTTGTGACAAACGACAAGAAAATCTGGTTGATCACAGGTGTTTCCCGTGGCTTGGGCAAAGCACTTGCTCAAGCGGTGCTGGATCAAGGTGATATTGTGATTGGCACCACACGTAGCGGGAAAGCAGATCTCAGTGGAGATGCCAACTCCCTTAAACTTTTTGAGCTTGAATTAACAGAGCCGGCACAGATTAAACAGACAGTGGAGGCGGCTTACCAGCTACATGGGCGCTTGGATGTGATCGTTAACAATGCTGGCTATGGCTTGCTGGGCGCACTCGAAGAGACCAGTGACGAAGACATTCAACGGGTGTTTGATGTGAACTTCTTTGGGGTCGTTCACCTGATTCAGGCGGTACTGCCGTATCTCAGACAACAGCGGAGCGGACATCTTGTGAACCTCTCGTCGATCGCAGGCTTGGCACCGATGGCGGGTTCAAGCCTGTATGCGGCAGCTAAAAGCGCTGTAGAAGGAGTTTCACAAGCGCTAGCTCAAGAAGTTGAGCCGCTAGGGATTAAAGTGACTCTGGTTGAACCGGGTGCCTTTAGAACGGATTTCTTGAGCGACCACTCCATTGTCAATAGCCACACCAAGATTGCAGACTATCAACCGACCAGCGGCAAGGTTGTGCAATATCTAGCTGACATTGCCGGAAAACAGCTTGGTGATCCGAACTTGGGCGCACAGGCAATCATCAAAGCCGTTGAGTCGGAAGATCCGCCCTTACACCTGGTGCTGGGATCGGATGCCGTAAAACGAACCCGCGCAAAAATTGAAGCAATGACCAAAAATCTAGAGGCTTGGGAAGCAGTCTCCAAAAGTACAGATTTCCTGGATTTGGCAACAGTTTTATAGTGTCACATTGCCTATTTGGGTGGCTAACCATTCCTCACCGGGGCAACGGTTCTAACTAAGGAGCAATCATGAAAACATGGTTTATTACAGGTACGTCACGCGGGTTTGGCCGTGCATGGACTCAGGCAACACTGGAGCGGGGCAATCGAGTGGCGGCAACAGCACGCAACCCTGACAGCCTTAAGGATTTAGTGGAACGATTTGGCGATCAGATCTTGCCCCTGCAATTGGATGTTACCAGATCGATCAGCGGACTTCGCAGCAGTCTTGTTGCCACTGCCCAAACTCAGCTAATAACGACGGTACAAGCTCAGCCCGAAAATCAGAGCCGCCGTGAGCGAGGCAATCAAGTTATTAATAAACTGTCAGGCGCGCAGGACAGCCAGTCCTTGATGCCCTGCGCCAAGACTTCCCGTTTTTAGCAGATGCGATCACTAACTACGCCCTCGGCGAAGTCTGGTCGTGCAGAGGACTAGACGATCGCACTCGTCAGCTTGCGACCGTTGCTGCCTTTGCTGCCCAGAGTAATCTGCCACAGATAAAGATCCATGCGAGCTATGCGCTCAGGTTAGGCACGACACAGGATGAACTCAAAAAAATCGTTTACCTGACTACAGTCACGGCTGGATTTCCCCGTTCCATTGATGCAGCGCAAGCATTGCGGGAAGTCTTTACTGCGTCTTCGCGAAGGTCTAGTACTGCTCAGTAATCTAGTCCCACCCAAGACTCTACAACTCAACGGAAAAAACATGAGCAACACAACTCATCCACCCCCTAAACGCTTTAGGATTACCCCCCTTTGTTTCAGTGTCATTCTACTGATGATTGGCTGTTCACCCCGCTCCTACTTAAATCTGGAAAACATATCTCCTTCACAAACTATGGAAGAAGCTCAACACTCTCGAACCGAAGTAGCCACACAAATCACTGGTCAGCAGTCCTATGTGGGTATGTGGGTGACCAAGGACGGCTACATCCGCCACGAACTTCTACCCAATGGGCGTTACGACGAAGCACGCGGTCAGAAGCAAAGTGCCTATCAGGGTAGTTACACCCTCACCGGCAACCACATCGATTACGTTGATGACACTGGCTTTACCGCCGACGGCGAATTTCGTGATGGCGTGCTCTACCATGGCGGCATGGTTTTGTACCGCGAAGAGGAGAAATAGCCCAGAGCCGCCGCTACCAATGAACTTCAGACCCACAACTGTAAAACAGCTAGGAGCTCATGACTAACGAAAACACACAGAAAGTCGTGTTCATCACTGGGGCGAGTAGCGGCATTGGTGAAGCAACAGCCCGTCTGCTCGCTCACAAGGGCTTACAGGTTGCGTTAGGGGCACGGCGCACCGACTCGAAACGATCATGGATTTCGGACGCGCTCGAGGGGGTTCAGCAGAATGTTGCGCTCTTGACGTGACCAGCCTTGAAAACATGCAAGCCTTCGTGGAGTTTGCAAAGGATAAGTTTGGTCACATTGACGTAATAGTGAACAACACAGGCTTAATGCCACTCTCCAAACTGGAAGTGTTGAAGATTGACGAATGGAACCGCATGATTAATGTGAACATTCGAGGTGTGCTTCATGGCATCGCCGTAGCCCTTCCCACCTTCAAACAGCAGCACTCAGGACAGTTTGTGAACCTGTTTTTGATCGGGGGTCACGCCGTTTATCCCACGGCTACGGTTTATTGTGCGACCAAGTATGCGGTCTGGGCGATCTCGGAGGGACTGCGGCAAGAATCGACAGCGATTCGGGTCACGACCATCTCGCCCGGCACGGCACTACCGAATCTGAACTGCTCAGCACAATCACCGATGCTGAAGCGGCGCAGTGGCAGCCAAATTCCACGAACCAGCTATCCCGGCGGACGAGATCGCCCAGGTGATCTCGTTTGCGATCAAGCAGTTAGGAGATGTGGATGTTAATGAATTGTTGTTCGACCGATCAGACAGAGCAGCTAAGCGTCAGCCGACATTGATGTTAGCAAAATTATTGGGCATCCCAAAACAAACCCTTACTAAAATTTTAGGAGAATCTATGAAAACTCGAACACTTGGAACTCAAGGCTTGACGGTCTCCGAACTCGGTCTTGGCTGCATGGGACTGACCAATTACGCCTACGGCAAGGCTGACGAGAAGGAGTCGATCGCCGTGATTCACCGCGCCATTGAACTTGGCGTTACGTTTCTCGATACCGCCGAAGTTTATGGACCGTTCACTAGCGAGCAGCTTGTCGGTCGTGCCGCTCAGGGGCGGCGCGATCAGGTTGTGATTGCGACCAAGTTTGGCTTTGCCATTTCCGGTAGCACAAGGCAGGGACTCAACAGCAACCCTGCCCACGTTCACAAAGTCTGTGATGAATCGCTCAAGCGGCTAGGCACTGATTATATTGATTTGTTCTACCAGCACCGGGTCGATCCAGCAGTCCCGATCGAAGAAACGGTGGGCGCAATGGCTGAACTGGTTCAGCAAGGCAAAGTCCGATACCTAGGACTATCAGAGGCAAGCCCGAACACCATCCGCCGTGCCCATGCGGTATATCCGATCAGTGCGCTCCAATCCGAGTATTCACTTTGGGAACGGGGAGTGGAAGCCCAGACCTTACCCACCGTGCGAGAGCTTGGGATTGGGTTTGTGCCCTATAGCCCAGTTGGACGAGGTTTCCTCACGGGTCAGATCAAGCGCTTTGAAGACTTTGCTGAGGACGATTACCGCCGTACCGATCCACGATTCCAAGGGGAGAATTTCAATCTCAACCTGAAGCTCGTCGAGCGCGTCAAACAAATCGCTCAGGGAAAGAAGGCAGCGCCCAGTCAGGTTGCCTTAGCCTGGTTACTGCACCAGGGAGATGACATTGTGCCAATTCCGGGAACAAAGCGGATAGCTTACCTTGAAGAGAACGCGGGTGCTGCGGAGATTGAGTTGAGTCGCGAGGTACTCGATCAGCTCAATCAAGTGGCACCTGTAGGAGTGACCTCCGGCGATCGCTACGGCGAAGCAATGATGAGTATGCTCGATCGATCGTAGGTTAAGCGTCATCGTGGTCGCCATTGGTCACTCCTTTTCTTGAATTTAGTACTAACCCTTGTGCCTTCCTACCTCGTTTGGCTCATGGTGATCGCTGCTGATTGCACATGATGTCTGAGATCGCGTAAATGCTAGCTTGAAGTTATTAAAGGTGTAATGATGCGTCGTTTGATTTGGGTTTCAATCGGGTCGATTGCTGTTCTAGGAACGATCACAGCTTATGCTACAAAAGCAACTGTTCGGGGGCAGGTCGTGTCAATTTTCGATCAAGCCACACTGAATCAAGAGCAATCGCTAGATCGATCTCCAGAGATCGCTAAGTTTACTCAGGTAACTCAATTCCATGCAGCAAACTTATCGGATACCGAGACAATCGAACAGCGCAACAAACAAATCGTCCAGCAATATTTCGACAATTGGCGCAACAAAACTGGCAATATCTTTGACCTACTCACTCCTGATGCAACCTGGACAGTGTCTGGAACGGGTGCAGGAGTAGGTACTTTCCGTAAGCAGGAACTGCTCGACCAAGTCGTCGCTCCGACTAGCGCCCGACTATCGACCCAAATCGTGCCAACTGTGCGCGGTATTTGGGCAGATGGAGATATGGTCATCGTTTTGTGGGATGGAGAAGCAACTGCCAAGGATGGCAAACCTTACCGCAACACATACAGTTGGTTTTTTCGGATGAAAGATGGTAAGGCGATTGAAGCGATCGCTGTTCTAGACTCCCGCGAGTTCACTAACTTGTGGGAGAGAGTTACGCCGATGAAGTAGTTTACATCTGAAAAGGATTGCTGGGGTTGAAGACGCAAGACACTTTTCTTACTAATGAGAGCGCAGTATGGTGAACAGTTTCTACCAAATGTTATTCTACAGAGTCAGCTTCTAGGGGGGCTTTAAGGACATGACTGAGCGTTAACTAAACACTGCTCCCAGTAGTAAGAGAATTAAACAATTATCTCTAAGGTTTGTGTACCTAAGGAGAAACTCTGCAAGTCGATGACGGATGAAAGGGCGATAAAAGATAAAGCTAGTTATCGCGCTTTACTCCCTGAAGACAACCAGTGGGTAAATGCTTAGAGAATCGAAATTTCCGGCAGCATATTTCTTTAAGTCCAATCAATTTAACCAACAAGGAAAATCACAATGCTAAACGTAGAAAACAAAGCCATGGTTATTACCGGAGCCAGTAGCGGCATTGGTGAAGCAACGGCTAAACTACTGGCTCAAAATGGCGCAAAGGTAGTTCTGGGCGCACGGCGGACCGAAAAGCTCGAAAAGATTGTCGAAGATATCCATCAGCAAGGCGGTACAGCAGAATTTAAGGCTGTAGATGTCACTGATCGCGAAAATATGAAAGCCTTTATCCACTTTGCCAAAGATAAGTTTGGTCGCGTCGATGTGATCTTTAACAATGCAGGCGTGATGCCCCTGTCCCCGATGAATGCCTTGAAAGTCGAGGAATGGGATAACATGATTAACGTGAACATCCACGGCGTGTTGAATGGCATTGCGGCAGGTCTGCCGATTATGGAAGCGCAAGGTGGCGGACAATTCATCAATACTGCATCCATTGCTGCCCATGTGGTAGCGCCGACTGCCGCAGTCTATTGCGCGACTAAGTATGCAGTTTGGGCACTTTCCGAGGGACTGCGGCAGGAGTCGAAAAATATCCGCGTGACTACGATATCCCCTGGTGTGGTGGAGACGGAACTCGGCTCTGATATCACGGATGAGTCATCAAAAGGCTTTCTGAAAGAACTCCGTAAAACTGCGCTTACGTCAGATGCGATCGCTAGAGCCGTCTTGTATGCTGTGTCCCAGCCGGATGATGTCGATGTTAACGAAGTGATCGTCCGCCCAGTCCGCCAAATGATGTAAGCATCAGACGCGGACGAGATCATGAAGCCCTATCGTCGTTCTGGCTGAACTGTAGGAAGGAACACAAAAACAGACGCAAGCGATCGCCGCTAGAAACTGGAACGATCAATAGTTTACTTGCACCAACTTGAAGCAGAGGTAAGAATGACAACACTTGAGAACAAAGTTGCGTTAGTTACTGGAGCCACGTCGGGAATCGGTAAAGCAACGGCTCTAGCGCTGGGAAAGGCAGGTGCAAAGGTGGTTTTTTCAGGCAGACGTGCTCAAGAAGGAGAGGCAACCGCCGCGCTGATTCGGAATGCTGGCGCTGAGTGTTTATTTGTCCGTTCAGATGTATCGAGTGAGGAAGATGTCAAAGCGTTAGTGCAGAACACGATCGCGACCTATGGCAAACTCGATTGCGCGTTTAATAATGCAGGTATTGAGCCGCCTGCCAAACCACTGCATGAACAGCCCGTTGAAGATTTTGACAAACTGATGTCCATCAACGTGCGGGGGCTATTTCTATGTATGAAATATGAGATTCAACAAATGCTGACCCAAAAATCAGGCGTGATTGTGAATAACTCGTCGATGGGGGGGTTGATTGCGTTTCCAGGAGTATCTCCCTACATCGCCAGCAAACACGCGGTCATGGGACTGACTCGATCGGCTGCGCTCGACTATGCCAAACAGGGCATTCGGATTAATGCGGTCAATCCGGGATTGATTGCTACTGCAATGATGGATCGCTTCAGCAGCGGCTCGGCTGATGATTTCGCGTCTATGGTGCCAATGGGGCGCATGGGGCAAACAGAGGAAGTTGCTCAAGCTGTGGTTTTTCTGTGCTCTGATGCTGCTAGCTATATCACGGGACAACCTTTGGTCATTGATGGCGGGTTCACAGCAAACTAATCACGGCGATCACGGCGCTATTATCCGAAGACGATCGATGGGCGAATGCCCAAAGAATTGAAGTCTCTGGCGGTCAGTCAATTTTAATTAAAATAAACAGTGCAATTACAAAGAGAGATCATGCCAGACCAAGAATCAGCTATTGTCTTCGACAAAGAACGTGCTTCGACCTACGACACAAGAGCGGCTAAAGTAGCGCCATTGCGTGACGCACTTCATTTATTAATTCGCCTGGTACTTTCTGAGCTTCCGGCTGACGCGCGGATTCTTTGTGTTGGTGTCGGAACTGGCTTGGAATTGATTTATCTTGCTCAAGAATTTCCACAGTGGCAATTTACGGCAGTAGAGCCTGCGACGGCAATGCTTGAAACCTGTCGTCAGAAAGCTGAAGAGTATGGGGTTGAGTCACGTTGCACATGGCACGAGGGTTATCTGGATTCATTGCCCGCATCAGCATCCTTTGATGCGGCGACTTGCCTTCTGGTCTCTCACTTCTTCATGCAGCCTGAGGAGAGACGCAAATTTTTCAGTCAAATTGCTTCACGACTTTGCCCTCAGGGATATTTGGTGAGCGCAGATTTAGCTGGCGATATGTCTACTTCAACCTATCAAGACCTGCGGGAGGTTTGGACTCGAATGCTGAAATATGCTGGATATCCAGATGAAGACGTTGAAAAATTTCTGGCATCTCACGGTCGGGATGCGGCTGTGCTACCCCCTGATCAAGTCGGAGCAATCATTGCATCCAGTGGTTTTGATGCTCCTGTATTGTTCTTGCAAACGCTCTTTATCCATGCCTGGTATACCAGACGCAATGTTCCGCGATCGCACCAATAACCCGACAACAGTTGCCTACTGCTTGTCATCCCGATTGAATCAAGCATAAGAAAAACATGAAAGCGATTGTAATTAACACATACGGCAACGAAGACGCTTTAAATTATGTCGATGTTGATCGTCCAGAGCCGAAAGCAGACGAAGTTCTGGTGAAAGTTCACGCCGCAGCAGTCAATCCAGCGGACTGGAAGATCCGCAATGGCATGGGCGAACAGTTCGGTTTCAAACTTCCACTGATTTTAGGTGGTGACATCGCCGGAACCGTCGAAGCAATAGGGGATGGTGTTGAAAGTTTCAAGCAGGGTGATGCGGTTTATGGGATTACCCTTGCCCACCTCTCCGGTGGTTACGCCGAATACGCGGTTGCAAAAGCGGAGGCGATCGCGCCCAAACCGGAAAGCATCACTTTTGAAGCGGCGGCAGCGATTCCAATTGCCGCGTTGACGGCGTGGCAAGCGATGTTCGATTTAGCGCATCTGAGCAGCGGGCAGAAAATCTTGATCACCGGAGCGTCGGGCGGAGTCGGCTCGATGGCAGTTCAGCTTGCCAAAGCAAAAGGCGCGATCGTGGTCGGCACGGCCTCGGGCAGAAACGAACAATTCGTCCGCGATTTAGGTGCAGATGACTTCGTGGATTACACGCAGCAACCGTTTGAAGCAGTCGTCAAAGATATGGATGTTGTTTTTGATACGATCGGCGGCGATACATCAGCACAAGCTTTCCAAACGCTGAAAAGGGGCGGCTTCCTAGTTGCGGCACCGGAACCTCCATCCGAAGAAAAAGCACGTCAATTTGGCGTAGAAGCCGCCTGGGTCTACTGTCAGCCAAGCGCGCAGCAATTAGTCAAAATCAACCGTTTGATTGAAGAAGGCAAATTGAAAATCCACATTGAAACGGTTCTGCCGCTCTCAGAAGTAAAAAAGGCACACCAGCTTTCCCAGAGCGGGCGCACACGGGGCAAGATCGTTTTGCAGGCCAGAGCATAGTCCGGACTGACGCTGAGGGCACACTGCAATACTTCCTGCATTAGAAACCAAAGCAAAATTCAGGAGAAACCTAATGACCATGAAAAAAGCACTCATCACCGGAGCTAATAAAAGTATTGGCTTTGAAACCGCCCGTCAACTGTTGCAAAAGGGATATTACATTTATTTAGGCAGCCGTAATTTAGAGAATGGTTTGGAAGCTGTCGAAAAGCTCAAAGCCGAAAGCTTGACCAATCTGGAAGCCATCCAAATAGATGTCAGCAATGATGAATCAGTGAAAGCGGCAAGAGTTGAAATAGGCAAAAAAACTGAAGCATTGGATGTACTGATCAATAACGCTGGGATCAGTGGTGGCATGCCTCAAACAACAAGTACAGATATCGCTGTTTTTAAGCAGGTGTTTGATACCAATGTGTTTGGTGTTGTGAGGGTTACTCAGGCTTTCATGAATTTGCTGCAAAAGTCCGCCCAACCCCGCATTGTGAATGTAACGTCAGGCTTGGCTTCGCTGACTCTGCACAACGACCCAGCTTGGAAGTATTACAACGTTAAAGCCGCTGTTTACAACCCATCAAAAGCAGCACTTAATATGCACACTATTGTTTTGGCTCACGAATTGCGGGATACACCGTTTAAAGTTAATGCTGTTGACCCCGGATTTACTGCCACAGATTTCAACCAGCACAGCGGACCTGGGACTGTGGAGGATGCTGCTGCACGTTTAGTGAGATACGCTACCATCGACGCTGACGGTCCGACAGGAAAGTTTTTTAGTGATGACAACAGCCCAGAAACGGGAGAAAGCCCGTGGTAGTTTCAGGTCGTCAACAATCTCATTGCGTGTCTCTCTCAGAAGTGAAAAAGGCATATCAACTTTCCCAAAGCGATCGCACTGCATTGGCTTTATAAGATTCCTGCGTTAGCACTTCTATAGAACCCATTTGACATCTTTTGCTGGGGTGCTTGGCTTTGAAGTAAGCCGTTACTTTGCGATCAATGATAGAGCCTGCTTAACAAGACTGTTTTTTGCAAGAACAGGGATAAAACCAGCTAGCTGCAAGGCTTTTAGTTTCAGGAATAGATCTCAAATGGATTCTATAATGGTTTCGCGTAGCATTGGGGTACCCAAACGAGACAGTGGCAGGACTTTACCGACACCCGTCCACGCGATCCGGGCAGCAATGACCGGGCTGATCGAGGGAAATCGGGATTACCACCATCGGCAAAGCTTGACTCAGAGATTCCATCACCGTATTCATCTGCACTAGTGGCGGACGGGATAAGAGAAGCTCTGAAAGCTGGGGATTTTCATGTCTTTCCTGACTCGAATGCTAAGCAAATTGGCGGTGCTTACAAGAGCTTTGCGGAAAATGTCGTTGAGGTTTTATCAAGTTAACTGTACTGCAATGGCATTGCTAAATCAGGAAATGGTTCTGCTTGCTAATCTTTGTAAATTCACAACTAGACATTGTATTCCTCGATTATGGAACGCCAAAAATTCATAAAATTTTCAGAGGTTAAGATGATACATCGTTTATGTCAGGTTTTGATGAGCGCGGGGTTGACGGGGCTGCTAGCTGTTCTGGCGATGACGAAAACTCCCACAGCTAAGGCAGATTCTCAATCAAATGTGACTGTGTTTCAGCCAAATAATGATGCAGCCACCTGTAGTGATCGCTGCTTGACACAGCTTTCCCGCGAGCGGTCTCCAGCAATCGCAGACGTTGCCCAGGTAATGCAGCCCAATCAAGCAGACGTACAAGATACTCAGACGATCGAACAGCGCAACAAGGAAATTGTCCAGCAGTATTTCGACGGCTGGCGAAATAGGACTGGCAACTTCTTCGACCTGCTCGCTCCAGAAGCAACGTGGACGATTACCGGCACTGGTGCAACAGCGGGCACCTATCGCAAGCAAGAGTTACTCGATCAAGTCGTTGACCCAACCAGCGCCCGACTATCAACCCCGATCGTGCCAACCGTGCGCGGTATCTGGGCGGATGGCGATATGGTCATCGCTTTGTGGGACGGAGAGGCGACCGCTAGGGACGGCAAACCTTACCGGAACACCTACACATGGTACTTCCGAATGAAGGACGGTAAAGCGATCGAGGCGATCGCCTTTCTGGACATGCAAAAGTTCACCGACTTGTGGACAAGAGTTTCACCGAGGAACTAGTACTGGTCGCCATGTCGCTGATCTAGAGCGGCTTCTGCTTGAGCGAAGAGAATTGAAGTCTCCGGCGTTATGTTTCTTTAACTTAACCCAACCTAAACTGTAAGGAAAGTCATCATGTTGAATGTAGAAAACAAAGTTATTGCCATCACCGGAGCCAGTAGCGGCATCGGCGAAGCCACCGCGAAGTTACTCGCCCAAAACGGTGCAAAAGTCGTTTTGGGGGCACGTCGGACAGACAAGCTAGAAAAGCTGGTCAAGGAGATTCACGCATCCGGTGGCACAGCAGAATTCAAAGCGTTAGATGTCACCAATCGCGAAGATGTGAAAGCATTCATTGGGTTTGCTAGAGACAAGTTTGGTCGCGTCGATGTGATCTTCAACAATGCAGGCGTAATGCCCCTCTCTCCGATGAATGCCTTGAAGGTCGAGGAATGGGACAACATGATTAACGTGAACATCCACGGCGTATTGAACGGTATTGCGGCAGGTTTGCCGATTATGGAAGCGCAAGGTGGCGGACAATTCATCAATACTGCATCCATTGGAGCCCATGTGGTAGCGCCCACTGCCGCCGTCTATTGCGCGACCAAGTATGCAGTTTGGGCGATATCTGAAGGGCTGCGGCAGGAGTCGCAAAATATTCGCGTGACCACCATATCCCCTGGCGTGGTTGAAACCGAACTCGGCTCTGATATCACAGATGATACATCCAAAGGTTTTTTGAAAGAACTCCGTAAAACTGCGTTGACTTCAGATGCGATCGCCAGAGCCGTCTTGTACGCTGTGTCCCAGCCGGATGATGTCGATGTTAACGAAGTGATCGTCCGCCCGCTCCGCCAAATGATGTAAGCATTGGACGATATCATGAAACCCTCTAGTCGTTCTGGCTGAACTGTAGTAAGGAACACAAAAACAAGCGTAAGCCCTCGCCACTATAAACTGGAACGTTTAATCTTTCACTCGCATCAACTTTAAAGCAGAGGTAAGAATGATCACACTTGAGAACAAAGTCGCTTTAGTGACTGGAGCCACGTCAGGAATCGGTAAAGCGACGGCTCTCGCACTGGGAACCGCAGGTGCAAAGGTGGTTTTTTCAGGCAGACGCGATCCAGAAGGAGAGGCAACCGCTGCGCTGATTCGTAATGCTGGTGCTGAGTGTTTATTTGTACGTTCAGATGTATCCAGTGAGGAAGATGTCAAAGCGTTAGTGAAGAAGACAATCGAGACTTACGGACGACTCGATTGTGCCTTCAACAATGCAGGCATTGATCCACCCTCAAAACCCCTGCACGAACAATCAATCGAGGACTTTGACAAACTCATGGCAATCAACGTGCGGGGACTCTTCCTATGCATGAAATATGAGATTGGGCAAATGCTATCTCAAGGATCTGGGGTAATTGTCAACAACTCTTCAATGGGTGGTTTGATTGGGTTTCCAGGGGTATCTCCCTATATCGCGAGTAAACATGCAGTCATGGGACTGACGCGATCGGCAGCGCTCGACTATGCCAAACAGGGCATTCGGGTCAATGCGATTAATCCTGGCTTGATTGCGACTGAGATGATCGATCGCCTCGTTGACCAGGTGGGCAGCACGGCGGATAATTTAGCTTCTACCGTGCCAATGGGACGCATGGGTCAGGCAGAAGAAATCGCTCAAGCTGTGGTTTTTCTGTGCTCTGATGCTGCCAGCTACATCACTGGACAACCTTTAGTAGTAGATGGCGGTTTCACAGCGAGCTGATCGAGACAATCAAAATCAGGGCTACTATCTCCACAATAGCGAAGCCTACCGTTCGCATAGCGTCTCGTTGGCATAGCCTCTCGTAGAGAAGAGAAGGTACGCCTGTTTGCTCTCCGAAGACAACCAATGGATGAATGTCAACGAAGTGATTGTCCGCTCGACAGCCAGCGCATTCTAAGCACCGGACGACATCATGACACAGTTTGAACCTATCAGATTAGAAAAGAAACCCATGAGCCTCACTGCCTTTCGTACCCTCGGTCGCTCCGGCTTGATTGTCAGCCCGCTTGCCCTTGGCACGATGACCTTCGGCACACCGCGCTGGGGTGCATCCGACGAGATCTCCGAATCCATCTTTCACACCTACGTTGATGCGGGCGGCAACTTCATCGACACCGCCGATGTGTATGCAAAGGGTCGCAGCGAAGAACTGATCGGCGGCTGTTTTTACTAGTTTTTTCTCTGTTTCTGTCAGTTCAACCTTGTAGGTTTTGTGACGACCGCTCATACAGTAATTTATCTGAATGACTGACTTCAGCGCTCAGGTTATCCCTCTTCTGTCACTCTGGTCAGAGTAAATATCCTGAGCAGCGATTTTCTATCCATCTGGCAGATAAGCATTAAACTCATTCATCAAGTCAATGAGCTGTAAAAATCCATTTTTTAAGGAGGGAATATGGAAAACTTTTAACCAGGGAGTAATTAAACAAAAAAAGATTAATGGTTGTGTAATTAACCGTAAGTTGTTCAGAACATTTTTCCAACCTTTTGCCTTGTCCCACCAGGAATGTTGCTGAAACTTATCTAAGCATAAATTGGATGGAGAGTCTGTTTTTTCCAAGTCGGCATCTCGAAAAACTTCTGATTGTAAGCTGACCATTAAATAGGCACTGTAAACAATTTCCCACCACTTCTCTATTTCTGAATAGTCAGTCAAACGATAATCTGCCCAACCCAACTCATTCTTACTTTGTTTTAAGCCATACTCAATCCAGGTTCTCAAACCATAAACGTTGCCAACTGACTTTTGAATATCTCCTGGTAAGTTGGTCATGACAAACCAAGTCGAGTTTTCTGGGAGTTCTAGAGAATCAGTAGTAAGAAAGCCAATACCTGATTGTTCTCCTCTTACCAAAAATGATTTCCCGGATGTAGCGAATCTCTTTTTCTTCGTTAAAAAACACTCGGTCGAATTTTTTCCATCGATTGTATCTAACCCGCCAACCAGAGGGCATTAACACGCTGTGGTTACTGCGAATAGCAACTACAAAATTCAGCTTGTTCTCATTGAGTACTTCAATAAAATCACCGCTTTCCCCATAAAGACTATCTGCTAGAACGGTTGTAAAATCGAATCCCAATGCTATGAGTTCTTTGATAATCTCTATCGCCAATTGAGGTTTAGTTTTATATTTTTCGTTCTCCTTTAACCGTTGGCGGGGCTTGTAGACTTTAAACAGCAGGGGAAAGGTGATTCCCTCCAAGATGCCATAGGCATTAACCGAAACAATGCCATTTTCAATTTTTCCCAGATTACCAATATACTGTCGGGCAACATAGTCTGTAGTTTTTCCATTCTTTTTATCTCCAGTTTCATCAATGCAGACAATAAATGATTTGCCTTTGAGAGATTGCAAAATTAACCGAATCCGTCGTTGTCTAATCGTATTTACATCCCAAGGAGAATTTGCCATAAAGTGATGCAAAGGTTGTGCATTGTTTAGACCAACCGATGAGAGCAATCGCAGGCAGAGATTTCCTTTTGAGTTCTGAAATCATCCCTAGGTGAAGGAACTTGAAACATTCAAAACTTCTCACCTCTGGAAACAAATCTTGATAAGCTGCACAATACTGGTCAATGAAAGAAATGGTAGTGATCGCATCCCTGGGTAAGTTCATGACAACCTCCCGTCTGGCAAGCGTTTTAGGGTTCTTCTCTAATTTTACCCTGACCAGAGTGACAGAAGAGGGTTATACCAAATCCGGTTGTCATACTCCCCTAACGTATCAAGCAAATTTTAACCAATGATAGTGAGTTAAGCTTTTAATTTCTGCTTTCATTAGACCTCTTGCGTGAATCATGGGGATTTAGCAAGTTCAGAGTTGAGGAGCGCTGCAATCAGGTTGAATCGCAAGCCAAAGCGCCTGCGTCGGTTGCGATAGCGTTCAGCTAGAATGCGAAAGATCTTCAATCGGCGGTTGATATGTTCGGCTACAACCCGCAATCGGGATAACAAGTGGTTGTGTTGACGCTCGAACTTGTCCAACTTCGCCTTGCGGGGCTTCTTCGTCGGTGTACAACTACTGGAGTGCAACGCCGGCAATTCCCTGATAACCTTTGTCAGCCAGGCACAATTGCTCCGGCAACATCGGTATCCGGTGTTGCTTAAACAATCGGAAGTCGTGGAGGAGTCCCTTGCCAAAGGCAGTACAAATGATTTGCCCGGTCGATTGATTGACGACCACTTGCGCTTTCAGGGTGTGCTGCTTTTTCTTGCCACGACGTTAAGCTCGCTGTTTTTTTTTGGACGCTCAATGGGACTCTCTGTCACATCGACTGTCAGCACTTCCCAGGAGCCAGCATTCTGATATAGCTGTTTTTTACCCGGCAAACGGAACGAGCCTGAGTTTATCAGCAACCTTTCAACAAGGCTAATCAGTCGGCACACCGCAGACTCACTCAAGCCCCAACTTGTGGCGATGTGGAACTGAGTGCGATATTCCCGCCAATATTCCAGCACTACTAGCAATTGATCCTCGACGCTGAGGCAAGCACTGCCCTCCTCGCTTGCCTCTGCGGTCTAGAGCCGGGCGTAACAGTGCAGCCATCTGCTCAAATGTCTCTGGTTGTACGCCACATCTCCGCTTGAAGGCACTGGCTTTTAGATGTTTGAGTTGTTCGTAGGTCATGGTAGTTTTCTCCCCAACCTACTTTTACTGCCTCTCATGCTATTCACGCAAGAGGTCTATTCATTGCATCATTCAGCAACGTCCCACAGACACCGCCTGAAGTCGGAGAACTGGATGAACTGGAAACCTTTGTTGGTTCAAAAAAAACAAAATCTGGCTGTGGAGAGCGGTTGACCACTTCAAGCCAGGAATTTTAGGTTGGGTTTTAGGCGATCACAGTGCCCAAACCTTTCGACCGTTGTGGGTGATTGTAGCAACCTGGCAGTGCTATTTCTACATCACCGATGGTTGGTCGGTCTATCCTGGTTTCATTCCCAATGGCGAGCAGATTATCTCCAAGACCTACATGACGCGAGTGGAAGGTGAAAACACACGCTTACGCCATTATCTAGCGCGATTACAGACGCTCCTACGTCGCTACCGCTTCGCTATCGCAAGAGCTTGTGCTATTCCAGGTCCGAGGCAATGCTCAAACATGCGGTTCGTTTGCTACTTCACTATCTCAAATTCTGGGATGTCCCCATTCCTGCCTAATTCATCCCGCTATTCAGCAACGGCAGAGCCACCACCATGACCGGGAGTTCCAGGAGTGTTACAAGAGCCACCCTCATAACCGCCAGTAAGTACTTCTTGCACCGCTAGCACCAGCACCACCCTTTGCCACAACGGGAGATTTGACTCCCACTGTGCGCTGATTGCGCTGCTCAACCTTGATGGCTTGGGAGA
>CADCWO010000025.1 GCA_902806435.1 uncultured Synechococcales cyanobacterium
TTCCTGAACTCGCTTCTTCCTCTACAATAACGTCCTTACCTGTTTATGTAGGGCTATAAATACTGTTGTGGCGGCGAACCGGATGTTCTCTATAGGAGGGGAATAGGGAAGCAGCAACCGCTTCGGCAACTTTGAAGATGTGCTCACTAATGTCTACCGTCGCTCAGCTTCTAAACGATAGAAGCTTGGGACCTCTCATAAAGGGGTAGCCGTACTATAAACGTACTGCCTTGCCCTGGCTGGCTCTGCACCTGTATGTCGCTGTGGTGGGCCTGGGCGATCATCCGGGCAATCGGTAATCCCAATCCAGCTCCTCCAGTTTGGCGAGAGCGATCGCTGTTCACACGGTAGAAGCGATCAAAAATCCGGTGCTGCTCTGCTGGTGCGATCCCAATCCCGGTATCTTGGACTTGAATAGAAGCATGGTGGTCGTTGTGGGCGAGATTGACGGTTACCTGTCCCCCACCAGGTGTGTATTGGATTGCGTTAGCAATCAAGTTAGAAACCAGACGATAAAGCTGCTCTTCGTCACCGAGGACGTAGAGTGGTTTTTGCACCTGTACCTTCGCTGTCAGCTTTACCTGCGCGGGGATGGCCAGAGTTGCTAATTCTTCTACCAGGTCGCTGACAATATCATTCAAACAGCAGGGCTGGTACCTACCTGAGAGCACTTGCTGTTCTGTACGAGAGAGGAGCAATAAATCTTTGACCAGTTGAGCCAGACGATTATTTTGACGCTCAATTGTTCGTAGAACATCTAGTCCCTCTTTTTCAGACCAACAACTGGTTCGCAGTGCAGATTCGACCGTAGCTTGAGTAGCCGCCAAAGGAGTTCTTAGCTCGTGGGCAGCGTCAGCCGTAAACTGTTGCATTTGTTGATACGACCGATGGATAGGTTGCATCGCTAAGCCTGCTAACCACCAACTTGACCCACCTACTAATAGCAAGACAACAGGCAGTCCCAATAGCAAAGTCAACCTGACAGCGGCAAGGTATTGATCAATATCATTCAGTGATCGCCCTACCTGCATGTATCCCCAGTGGCGATTATCTTCAGTATGCAAGGTCAGAGAAATTTGATGATACCGCCTGCCAGCGCCATCTGCAATTGTTTGCCAGCGTTCCTCTCCTGAAGTGAGCGGTAATTCCTCAGGCTGGAGACCACTCATGACGACTATCTGGCCTGAAAGGTTTAGCAATCGCAGGTAGTAGTCACCTTGGTGAATTGCTCCTAAAACGTGGGCTCCCTTTGAAGACGCTCCAGGAATAGAAGTTGCTGTTTGAGTTAAGCACTGTGTCTGAGGCAAGCAGATATTTGAGGAGAGTTGTTGAGCGAGATGCTCTAGATGTCTAGGCTGATTTGGAATAGGTTCAATACTGTCATGCAGTGTTCCCGCTACAGCTACCAGTTCGCGGTCTAAAGTCATCCGATGAGCATGGGAGACCGCCTCGTAAAACCCCAAACTACTCAAGGTCAGAATGATACCCATTACACTGGCATACCAGCCTGCCAGTCGCCAGCGAGTGAGAGAGAACAGTTTACTTTGGTTCATCGCTGCTATTGAGGCGATACCCCATCCCATAAAGCGTCTCAATCAGGGGAGAACTGCCCTCTCTGGTAAGTTTACGCCGTAGCAAGCGCATCTGAGCAGCGACGACATTACTGATCGGTTCGGCACTGATTTCCCACAGCTGATTGCGGATCTGCTCTTGGGTAACGATTTGGTTAGCGTGCTTCATAAAATACTCTAGAAGCTGGAATTCCTTGATGGTCAGGGGGACCACTTGCTCATCACCATTGGCATGCTGTCTACAAACACTGAGAGTACCGTAATCTAAGGTGAGACAACCCACTTGCAGTTGCCGAGGTTGGAGTTGTGGGGAGCGCCGTTGCAGTGCGCGCAACCTCGCCAGTAATTCTCCCATACCAAAGGGTTTCACCAGATAATCATCTGCCCCGGCATCAAGCCCGATAATCTTGTCTTCCATTCGGTCTCTCGCGGTCAGTATCAGGACAGGTAGCGGCTTACCTTGCGATCTCAACCGTTTACATAGCTCCACACCTGACAACCCTGGCAAGGACCAATCGAAGACAGCAAGTACATAGTGCGTGCTCTTATTTTCGAGATAATCCCATGCCTCGGCACCATCTAGCACCCAGTCCACGACATACGCCTCTTGATTTAGAACCCGCTTAAGCGCAGTCCCTAAGTCTGGCTCATCTTCAGCAAGTAGAAGTCGCATGGAATTCAGGTTATTGGCTAAAGGTAAAACGGCCATTTACCTTCTCGCCGTTGATGTCGGAGGTTATAGAAACGGGATACTGGCCAGGGGCCTTTTCAGAAAGCATGGCCGTGTAGTGTTTACCTTCAGCATCGTAGGTGAGGGGTAAGCTCCTTTGTTGACCGTCCGGCAACTGAACTTGTGCTATTACCTTCGCATTCGGAATTGCCTCGTGGGTATCCCCCTTCTGTAAATAGAAATCTAGATGAGTGCCGTTGTCTTGCGGCTCAGAGACAAACTCCAGGTGATAGGGTCCTGACTCTACCACTTGACCTCCAGCCTGAGCCTCACTTGGGTGCTCAGTTTTAGGTGGTTCTCCAGTGTCTGCAGTGGTTGCTGCGGGGGAGGGGGTGGGGCTCTCTAAGGTATTGGCCTGATTACCATTGCTACAAGCTCCTAAGAAAACCAGTCCTATACCGCCAAGAACAATCAAGCCTGACTTCAATGATCTCATAGTTTTTACTCTCTAAATGTAATGACTCGAAGGCGACGAAAAACGTTAGTGCACCAGTTGCTCAGGAGGCGAAGCACTTCTGTAACCCCGAGGGGCAGACGTAGACGTTCGGGGGATTAAGAATTTCCCGAACTGAGCATATAAGGCAGGGAGAATGAGCAGAGTTAACGCCGTAGACGTAAACAACCCTCCTAGCACTACCACCGCTAGTGGCTGGAGGATTTCTTTGCCCGCCCCGCCCCCGATTACCAATGGTCCAAGGCCCAGGGCGGAAGTGAAGGCCGTCATTAGGATAGCGTTGAGCCGCTCCATTGACCCGGAAGTTATGACTTCCCGTAAAGGTAGCCCGGCAGCAAACTTGGTGTTGTAGTTATCCACCAGTAGCAGCCCGTTGCGGGTTGCTACTCCGAATAAGGTGATAAAGCCGACTAGCGAAGCGACGGAGACGATGCCACCCGTCAGGGCGACGGAGATCACGCCTCCCACCAACGCCAGGGGCAGGTTGATCATGATCATCGCCGTGGAGGGGAGGGATTTGACCGTCAAGTACATCAACACCGAAATCACCACAAAGGCGATCGCGCTGAACACTAGGATATTTTGCGTGGCTCGTTGTTCGGATTCAAACTGGCCACCATACTCGATGAAGTAACCAGGGGATAAGTGCACCTGTTGCCTCACCTTATGCTGAATCTCATCCACAATGGAGCGTAGGTCTCGCCCAGTGGCATTGGCAGAAACTACAATCAGCCGGGAGACATTCTCGCGGTTGATCGTGTTTGGTCCGCTGCCGTAGTCGATAGTCGCCAGCTGAGCCAGGGGAATTTTTGGACCAGATGGAGTGTCCAGGCTGGGTGAAGTATCGACCAGCAAGTTGCGAATCGTGTCCAGATTACCCCGGGCATCTGGCTGAAGCCACACCAGCAGGTCAAAGGTTTGTTGCTGTTCTAGCACTTGAGACACCACTCGCCCATTCAGCGCTGTTTCAATCGTCTCCGCTAAATCTCCTACTCTTAAGCCGTAGCGAGCGGCAGCTGCCCGGTCAAGCTGGATTTGGATTTGACGAATCGGGACCTGGGGTTCGAGCTGCAGGTCTACGACTCCCTCAACCGTTTTCATTGCGGCTTCAACTTCGCTCCCAATGCGACGCAGTTCCTCTAGGTCGGGGCCAAAAATCTTTACCGCGATCGCTGAGCGAACCCCAGACAGCACCTCATCCATGCGGTGAGAAATAAAGCCACCAACATTCGCGGCTACACCGGGAAGTTTGGCAAATTCCTGCCTGAGGGTTTCAATACTTCCCTCCCGATCTTTGACGCCTTCCTCACTTAGCTCCACATCCAGTTCCCCAAAGTTGACGCCGCCGACATCACTATCTCCTGGGGCGCGGCCAGAGCGCATGGCGACAGCGTTAAACCGGGGGTCGTTCTTCAGGACATCCTGCATCGCAAAGCCAACCTGGTTGGTGGTGTCTAGAGAGGTGCCTGGGTAGAGGTTAACCGCGTTGATCAGCGATCGCTCCTGAAACTCTGGCAGAAACACCCGCCCCAATGACGGCACAATGACAATTGCGGCCACTAAACTAGCGAAGGCAATCATCAAGATTAGCTTCGAGCGGCGCATTGAAAACAGTAGAGCGGGCCGATACAGCCTTTTGAAAAATCGTGCCACCCAAGGTTCCCTTTCCGGCAGGCGACCATAAGGCAGTAAGAGAGCACTTAAGGCCGGGGTGACAGTCAGTGCCGTTACACTGGATGCCAACACGGCTACCAGGTAAGCAATACCCATGGGAGCAAAGATGCGCCCTTCCACACCCGCCAGGGCGAAGATAGGCGAAAAGACTACCACCGTAATCAGCGTCGCCCCAAACAGTGAGTCGCGCACCTCCTGACAGCCTTCAAATACGACCTGCATCGGTGGCTTCGGATTGCCAGCTAGTTTATTTTCCCGCAGAGATCGGAAGACGTTTTCCGCGTCCACAATTGCGTCATCGACCGCTGAGCCGATGGCGACCGCCAACCCCCCCAAAGTCATGGTGTTAAGGCCGTGGCCAAGCCAGTTCAGCGCCAGCAACCCGAGCAGTAACGATAGCGGAAGCGCAGTCAGGCTAACGGCGAGGGTGCGCCAGTTCATTAAAAAGGGGATTAGAATCGCAGCGACGATCATACTGCCTTCAATGAGTGCCTCTCTGACGTTCTCGATGGAAGCATCAATAAAGTCATTCTGCCGGAAGGTTACGGCGACTTTGACATCTTGAGGCAATACTGATTGTACCTCCGCCATCGCCGCTTCCACAGCACGGGTAACTGTAGGCGTATCGGCAAGGGGTTGTTTATTGACTATGACTATAATCGCTTTTTGACCGTTCAAACTAGCATCACCCCGCTTGAGGGCAGCACCGATCTGTACATCGGCAACATTGCTAAGTAGAACGGGCGTGCCGTTGCGGGAGGTAATCACAGATTGTTGAAGTCCTTCAACTGACTCAACCCGCCCGATGCCCCGGATGATTAGCTCTTGGTCGGGGTTGGTCAAGTAGCCCCCAGGGGCATTGACGTTAGCTTTTTGGGTAGCTTCCGTTACGTCTGCTAGGGACACATCGAACGCTTTCAGCTTCTGCGGATCGACTAGCACCTGATACTGGCGCACGTCCCCACCAAAAACCACTACCTGTGTCACCCCCGGTACAGCTAAAAGCTGATTCGTCACTTGTAAATCAACCAGGCGACGCACCTCCATCAGGGGAGTGGTTTTAGAGGTCAAGGCGTACTTTATTACCGTACCAATCGGAGAACTAATGGGAGAGATCTGTGCCTCTGTACCCTCCGGCAACTTGTTCTGAGCCTGCTGCAGTCGCTCCGTCACCAACTGGCGGGCTTGATAGATATCTGTGCCCCAGTCAAAAATGACTCGCACAACCGAGATACTTACGGCCGAGGAGGAGCGCACTGTCTCGACCCCCGGAGTGCCATTGATCGCACTTTCGATAGGGAGAGTGACCAGAGACTCGACTTCCTCCGGTGCCAAGCCTGGGGCTTCGGTTTGAATTTCTACTTGAGGCGGAGCAAAGCTGGGAAAGACATCCACCGGCATCTGCGACCCAATACGAACAGCCCATAGCGTGACCAGGATTGCACCTAAGACAACCAACCAGCGACGGGCAATAGACCACTTGATAATCGCGCTGAGCATGGCAGTTCAACCCTGGCGGGGGGGTACTTTTGATTCTGTATCTCTCACTCGTAAGTCTTCACCTAGCCTTCCGTTGTGAGCTGCGGGGAGCTGATTGGCCTCAAAATATCCTGAGTCATAGACAGGTGGTTCAATCTCGGCATTACGCCGGACAGTAGTACTGCGTTGTGTGCGTCGGCCTGCCCAAAAAGCTCCAGCCGCGATCGCTCCTCCTAAGGGCAGGGCTAACCACCAGGAGAACGGGACACCTCCGGTCTGGGAACCCGTGGCCGCAGTTGCCTCTGTCTGGCTTTCCTCAGCCTCGCCACCTCCCCGCAAAGATTGAGCATAGAGTTGGGTCGCCCGCTGGGTGACTACTAAATCCCCAGGGAAAAGACCCCTCTTAATCTCGGTAAAACCCTCAGAAGTTTGGCCTAGGACGACTTCAACTGGTTGATAAGCATCACCACTTTGAACGAAAACAATTCTCTTGTTGTCTGCGTCAACAACCGCAGAGCTCGGAACAGCCAGAATAGCTGAAGGTGTTCGCGTCAAGACTTCTAGTTCGGCAAACATCCCGGGTTTCAATTGACCCTGAGAGTTATCTAGTTGAGCTTTCACGGGTACAACTCGAGTTTCTCCTTCCACGGCTGCGCCAATGGAGGAAATCTGGCCACTGAAGGTACGTCCAGGCAAGCCGGAGGCCCTTACCTGAACCCGTTGACCCGTTTTTACTTTGTCTAAATCTTTTTCGTAGATGTTTGCGGTTGCTAAAACACTGTTGTCATTCAAGATTGTCATCAACGGTTCCCCCGCTTCCTCAAAGGATTCTCCTGGAGTAGCTTCTCGGTCAGCAACCTTACCAGAAATCGGGGCTTTGATAGTAATTGTTCCATCCGGATTAGCGCTTGCTCCTAATTGTTCCAGCCGCGCTTCATATCCGGCGCTACTGAGGCGGAGCCGTGATTGAGCTACTGCTAACGCTGAGCGAGCACGTTTGAGTTGGGCGCCAGCTTCGAGAACGTCTCCTCGACTGGCAATTCTGGTTTCCGCTGCTTTTGCTTCTGCAAGTTGGGTACGAGATTCCTGTGCCTGCCGGCGCGGTAGAGCTCCTGCTGCCGCTAACTGCTGATCTTGGGTATATCTTTCTTGAGCCAAGGCAAGTTGGCTGCGAGCTTGCTGCAGGTCTGCCGCAGCCAGCCGCCGCTCACGCTCGTAGTTTTGCTGAGCGAGCTGCAAGTCGGCTTGAGCCTCCTGCACATCCCCTGTAGCCTCTGCTTGTTTTTCTACTGACTCTACGCGTAGTTCTGCCAGCTCTGCACTGGATAGAACGGCTACAGCTTGACCAGCGCTTACAAAAGCTCCTGGGGCGGCCAAAAGCTTGACCAGCGAACCGGGAACTGGGGTTGTCACTTCCACCTTTTGATTGGGTAAAGCCTCAATTTGCCCTGTAGTCTTGATACCAGCCACCAGCCGCCTCCGGCTAACAGGCTCAACCTTAATGCCTAGGCGTTTAGCGGCGCCAGCTTCAACCTTGATCGCCTTTTTCTGAGCCTGGGTTGCTTTACTGCCTCCTTGAAAATGCTCTCCATGCCCACCGTGAGCTACAACTACTGCTGGGAAAGTTAAAAGAAGAAGGCTCAAAACTGCTCCAGAAAAACTGCGGATGGCTGAAGGAGGTTGGAAAAAACTGGAGCAGCGCATGATTTAAGCATCCCTTGAGTAGCGAGTAAAAGCTAAAGCTAAGCCCGGCTTGCAGCATTGACTACTCATTTAAGTTTTTCACAAGAAAATGAAATCAGGATGAAATTGCACCTTGTTGAACTGTTGGTTTTAGCTGGTTAGTGACGGCTTTTGTCCGTTTACCACTAACCTAAGCTTCTATAAGGATTTGTGAATAAACTGGCTGGTGTTACTGCTTGTACCAGGCTTGCCGCCACTGCTTCATTTGAGTAACTTCTGCCTGTTGTGAAGTCACAATATCCTGAGCCAATTGCTTAATCTCAGGCCGCTTGGTCTTGTTCAACGCGTCTTTGGCCATCGTGACAGCACCCTCATGGTGAGGAATCATGGCGTTGATAAAGCGCAGGTCAAACTGAGCGTCAGTAGTTCCTAGATCTTCAGCCATGGCCATATCTTGACGTTGTTCTTCCGGCATCGTTATTGTGGATTTGCCGGTTGTCCCGTAAGCAACAGGCTCATTAGCAGCTTGAGGGTACCAAGCCTTTCGCCACTGCGTTAGCTGATTGATTTCTTTATTTTGAGCTTTGGTGATATCTCCTGCTAACTGCTTAATTTCAGAGCGTTGAGATTTTTGTTGCGCTTCCTTTGCCATGTCTACGGCACCCTGATGATGCAGGGTCATCGCGTCAATAAAGCGTAAGTCATACTCTGCATCCGCAGGGCCTAAATCCATTGCCATGCTGTGATTCATACCACTTCCGTGATTCATGTTATGTCCATGATTCACACCCTCCATACCTCCAGAGCCTTCGACTGCAATACCACTTGGAGCTTGGCCTTGGTTCTGGGGGCTAGAACATGCTGTGATGAAGCTACCTGTTGCAGCGATCGCTAGCGTAAGCACGGTGGAATAAAATAACCTCTTCATCCAAAATCTCCTTGAATAGTGAAGTCTATCTATTCCAATAATTGGCAGATCATTATGAAATCAACATGAAATTCTATCCTTCCAAACGAAAGAAATACCGCAAAAACTTATTTCTTTATTCGTAAGACGCCCTATCAACTCCACTCTTCTTTTGCAAGGGGGAGCTATAGGGTTTAGCCCTACAAAACACCAGAGGAGATGCGCTTCTAGCCTACGTTCCAACGCTCTAGACGACTGCTGTGTTCTGGATGATTGGGCAGATTGTTCCACGTTTCTCAATCGGGAAGTCATTCCAGCCTGTAAGCAATCCTCTCAGTTCCGCTTGCAGAGTTTGCAGTTGCTCAATCTGCTGTTCAATTTGTACAAGCTTATCTTCCAGTTTCTCTTTTACCTCACCGCAGGGAAGTTCGCCTTGATCGTAGACCTTGAGAATTTCTCCAATCTCCTGAAGGCTAAGACCAAGGTTTTGAGCCCGTTTGATGAAGGCTAGACGGGTAAGCACTTGTGATGAAAACTGCCGGTAGCCTCCCTCGGTGCGGCCCATTGACTTCAGCAACCCTAACTCTTCGTAATAGCGAATTGTCTTGATTGGAACCCCACTTTGGACCGCTATCTGGCCAATCAAGAGCAACTGTGAATCTTGAACCAACATGACGTTTCTCCAAATTGTATTTGCTGCAAATCTCAACTTAAGGGCCGACCTACACCGGCAGCCTGGAGTTGCTCTCGAGCCGGCTTGCCAGCCAAGAGAAAGCTTCCATTGATCGTAATAGCTGGAACTGCATTCACCCCATACTGCTGTGCTTTCTCCAGATAAGTTGGAGAACCTTGGCCCCTCTGTAGGTTGTAGACCGAGACTTCACAGTTGGGACAAGTTAGTTCTTGTACTAATCGAACTGTCTCGTCGCAAAGTGGACAGCCCGCTACAAAAATTTCTATTTGACACTTAGTCATAAGGTTCACCAGACCTGTATTCAGAATTTTCCTCTGCTTATATTCTTTACCCTCTAGTCAACTGGAGAGTCAAGGATAAAAATAAATTTACGCTCAGTAAGCCATATAAAGGGGCACTCAGGGAGGAATATGCCTCAGATGAGCCCACAGGGCTATCCAGAGACATTGTAAAGAAATGCTACAAAAGTCTTGACTATCTAGTTGGCTGGAGACTTTAACGTGGCTTTAGTTACAGAAGACGCTTATAGAGAGAAAAACATGGAAAGCAGAACAACTATGCATCTGAAACAATACAGCCTGGTAGCGCTGACCGCAGGCTTCGTAATCACGTCTGTATCATCCGTCGTGGCGCAGCCTGTGACTGCTGATCAAGGACAAAGCCACCAGGGCCATCAAGCGGATCAAGGACAAGGCAAGAGCAGGAGAGAGCCACCGGCAGCCAAGGTCCGGACACTGCCACCCATACCTACCAACTTGCCAGATTGGATGAACAACAAGGACACGAACCACATCTACCGCAAGCGCGGTTCCTACAACGATGCCATTTACAATGTGCGCTCCCTTGCATTGGATCTAAACGCGCTTGCGGTAGGCCACGCCTTCGCCTATCAAGATCTAGTGACGGGTAAGGCCGGCCGGCTGGAGACTGATACCTTCAACCGCATCAACTGGGTACTGAAGAACCAACCGCGCTTTATGCCCGATGAGGCCAACATCTCCTCGGCCTTTGGCCGCAAATACGGTGTGCTGGAGCAGGTCTTTGACTGGACGCACATTCTGCATGCACAGACTGTGGATGTGCTGGCTAGCACAAAGTTGACAGGCGCTGAGAAAGACGCCGAGGTTGACCGTTTGTATCGGTTCTACTCTGAAAGTGTGCCTTATGCCATTACACCGCTACCGATGAACATGGGCTACCTTGATTCGCAGCCCTACTCGCAGGCATTCCGTCGCAAGTATCCCAAGGTGAATGGCTTGTTTTGGGGGTATCACTGGTTGCAGGGCCGGATGTATGACACGCTCGACGGCAAGACGCTACAGCAGCAGCGTGACGCTTACGCCATAGTTGGCAAGCGTTACCACGAGGTCGAACTATATCGTACCAACCGGCCTTTCATGCCTATGTTTGCTGAGGTCTCCCCAAAGTTTGCCAAGAAGTTTCCTCACATCTCGAACACCTTCGACAACCTGCACATGCTGCACGATATGGTCAACGATATCTTGGCTTCAGACTGGATGAGCGAAGCGCAAAAGGAAGGGCAGATCAAGCGCGCCCTCTGGATGCTGTCTGCTGACGCCCACAAGGGGATGAAACCCGGCGATTTCAATCCGAACAACTCGCTGCACGACCACCGCTTCATGGAAGGTATGCCTGGTATGGGCATGATGCCGGAGGGCTTAATGAAGCATGGCGGGATGGACCACGGCACGACTCCCATGAATAAGACACAAGGGGCAACGGAGCAGGAGGGCACAATACAGCCCAGCAAGACACCAAAGAGCGCACCCGATGCTGGCACAGTCCCGCTAGATGGCCACAGGAGCCACTGATTCACGTCACCATTCAAAACCTAATGTAGGGAGACACCTGATGAAACAACTAACGAAAAACGTAATGGCCATGTTGGCTCCGGTGTTCGTAGTATTTGCAGCAGGCTCAGTCCGCGCCGTTGACCATAACAATATTGATGCAAACCGCCCGCTGTCCTTTGATGATGCCGAGGCTATTGGTTGGGGCGAGCAGTCGCTTGAAGTGGGTGCAGCGTTTGTTAAACCAAGTGGCAAAACAGCGGGCGGCGAGTTCGAGGTAGAGTATCTCTATGGCTTTGCGCCCAACACACACCTCAACGTCGGTATCGATCCGAGCGTCGGAGACCGGGCGGAAACGGACGATCGCAACTTTGACCCCGGTAATGTATCGGTAGGAGTGTTCCACAACTTCAACCGCGAATACAACAACACACCGGCGTTCGCAGTGCGGGCTGATGCCGCCTTTCCAACTGGAAGGGAGTCGCGGGGTGTAGACTTTCGCCTACGGGGTATTGCCAGCAAGACGGTTGGGGAATATGACCGCCTGCACGTGAACCTCAACCTGAACGTAAACTCGAAGGCTGAGGAGGGCGATCGCGCTGTCGTGCCCGGCCTGATCCTTGGCTACTCCAGGCCACTGGGTTACCCAACCCGCTTTGATCACACCATTCTGGCGGAATTGGGTGTGCGAGGCGGCGAGGAAAAAGGAATGAGCCCTATTGTCTCAGCCGGCATCGGGCTTCGTCAGCAGGTTGGCTATCAGGATGTGCTTGATATCGGCCTGCAAAGTGACTTTACGGGCGGTACTGGTGAGCGTGACGATGTGCGCTTCATCATTGGCTATTCGACGGCTTTTTAAAAGACATCAACGTAGCTATCCTTCTTCTGCCGCTTTTGGAAGGCCAGAACTCAGAATGACTGCTACATAAAGGTTGTAAGCTTTGACCTTTTCTGTCGCTTTTGGAGTTGGTAAGTGGGTCTCAAACCTTAGTGCATAAGTATTCTAGCCATTTTGCTTTCTAGCCTGACAGAAGAGAGATACAAACAGGAAGGAAATCCGGAGCACTGGTGACTACCGAAAAATCCCTATCTGTAGCTTTCCGCACATTTTATTACAACTACCCCTTGACTCTCCAGCTGGCTAGATACTTCACCATGGAATTAGTCCGATCAATATTGGAGAATTAAGCTAATGACACTTTAACTCAAGGTCTCAAGCATGGCCTGCTATGCCTGTGTCAAGACCATCATTGCCGCAGTCACAGCAGTGGACCCTGTCGCCAAAGTAGAGGCTACCCCAAAACCAAGGTCGTCAGCATTCAAACGCAGCAATCTGAAACAGCTATTAAGGAAGCACTTGCAGCCGCTGGTTATCCAGCCGCCCAGCTGTATCGTCAACATCCCCCAGCCCTAGAAAAAGGGAAAGGAGTTCTTTACTATGGATACCCTCACACTCAAACTCCGAGGCATGAGTTGCGCCTCCTGCGCTAACAGCATCGAAGAAGCGATTGGCTCTGTTCCAGGCGTGAGTGATGTCAATGTCAACTTTGGTGCAGAGCAGGCCACAATCAAGTACGATTCTCAACGAACAGATTTAGAAAAGATTCAGGATGCTGTCAATGCAGCCGGGTACTCAGCATTCCCACTGGAAGAAATCGCAACAGGTGAAGATGATGTTGAGAAGGAAGCCCGGCAGGCAGAATCTCGCGATCTTGTCCGCAAAGTCTGGGTGGGAGGCGTGATTAGTGCCATTTTGGTAGTGGGGTCATTGTCCATGATGACTGGGCTCGACCTACCTTTGATTCCGAGCTGGCTGTCTAACCATTGGTTTCAATTGGTGTTGACGGCCCCAGTCCAGTTTTGGTGTGGCTACTCCTTCTATATCAATAGCTGGAAAGCCCTCAAACGTCATGCTGCGACTATGGATACCCTGATTACTCTGGGTACGAGTGCAGCCTATTTCTATTCTGTGTTTGCCACACTTTTGCCGAACTTTTTTATCAATCAGGGCTTGATGCCGGAGGTGTACTACGAAACCGCCGCGATTGTGATCACCTTAATTCTGCTCGGACGTCTATTCGAAAATCGTGCCAGAGGCCAAACTTCCGAGGCTATTCGCAAGCTGATTGGCCTACAGGCCCGGGATGCCCGTGTAATCCGCAATGGGCAGGAACTAGATATTCCCATTCAAGAAGTCCAGATTGGCGATATGGTTTTGGTGCGTCCTGGTGAAAAAATTCCGGTGGATGGCGAAGTTATTGAAGGTGCTTCTACCGTAGATGAAGCTATGGTGACAGGCGAGAGTTTGCCAGTCAAGAAGCAGCCTGGAGATGAAGTAATTGGTGCAACCATCAATAAAACGGGCAGCTTTAAGTTTCGCACGACCCGTGTTGGCAAAGATACTTTCCTAGCCCAAATTGTCCAACTTGTACAGCAGGCCCAAGGGTCTAAAGCGCCAATCCAACGTTTAGCTGACCAGGTGACGGGGTGGTTTGTCCCTGCGGTCATCGCTTTTGCGATCGCGACCTTCATTATTTGGTTTAACGTGATGGGCAACCTGACGTTAGCTCTGATTACTACGGTTGGGGTGCTGATCATCGCCTGTCCCTGTGCTCTGGGTTTAGCCACTCCCACCTCGATCATGGTGGGAACGGGTAAAGGGGCAGAAAACGGCATCTTGATCAAAGGAGCGGAGAGTCTAGAACTGGCTTACAAAATCCAGACAGTGGTTTTAGATAAAACCGGAACTCTCACTGAGGGTAAACCCACAGTCACTAATTTTGTCACAGTCAATGGTACCGCCAATCGCAATGAGCTAAAACTATTGCAATGGGTGGGGTCTGTAGAACGTAATTCGGAACACCCTTTAGCGGAAGCGGTTGTCAGGTATACGCAATCTCAGCAGGTAGATTTAATTGATGCACATAAGTTTGAAGCAAGTGCCGGGAGTGGTGTTCAGGGAACCGTAGAAGGGCATTTAGTCCGGATTGGTACTCAGCGTTGGCTGGCAGAGCTGGGCATTGATACCGCAGCACTTCAGCAACAAAAGTCTGACTGGGAAGCAGCCGGTAAAACTGCTGTGTTTATTGCAGTAGATAAACAGATACAGGGGCTGATGGGGATTGCTGACGCTCTGAAAGCATCTTCGCCTGAAGCTGTAAGAGCACTCCAAAGGTTGGGTTTGGAAGTGGTTATGTTAACTGGAGATAACCATCAAACTGCTCAGGCTATAGCCCGTGAAGTTGGGATTAAAAGAGTCTTAGCCGAAGTCCGTCCCGATCAAAAGGCCGCTACGGTCCAGTCGCTTCAGTCAGAAGGCAAGGTGGTGGCGATGGTGGGGGATGGCATCAATGATGCGCCAGCTCTGGCTCAGGCGGATGTGGGGATTGCTATAGGAACAGGGACTGATGTGGCGATCGCCGCTAGTGACATCACCTTAATTTCTGGCGACCTACAAGGTATTGTCACCGCGATTCAACTCAGCCGTGCTACCATCCGCAACATTCGCCAAAATCTTTTTTTTGCCTTCATCTACAACGTTGCTGGAATTCCGATTGCTGCTGGGATTTTATTCCCAGTCTTTGGTTGGCTGCTCAGTCCCATCGTTGCTGGAGGAGCAATGGCCTTTAGCTCAGTTTCTGTTGTTACCAATGCTCTACGCTTACGGAACTTTCAATCTAAAGCTACCTCATAGTTGAATGGAATTTTGACCATGTTTAACAAAAACAAGATTTGGGGAACCCTCGCTGGCTTAGGGCTTCTATTAGGGTCTACATCAGGCGCAGTAGCAGCAACAATGCCAGCTTCCTCTCCAGAGCAAACCAGTCAATTTCGCCGTATTGAGCAACCTTTAGGGTTAAAAGCTGCCGTTACTGTAGGAGGTCTGGCTTTAATTGGTTTAGAGCTTTGGTGGTTCCTCCTCAGCAAGCCTAAGTCTCAAAAAGTGGAAGCACGCGAGGGAATTCAGGAAGTTACAGTCACCGTTGATGGTGGCTATGAACCAAGTCAAATTCTAGTACAAGCTGGTCAACCAGTGCGGCTTAACTTCTTGCGTCGTGATCCTAGTAGCTGCTTAGAGGAAGTGCGATTGCCGGACTTCCATGTTGCGCGAAACTTACCGCTTAATGAAGTTAGAACTATTGAATTTATCCCTACGCAAGCAGGCAACTATGAATTCACCTGTGGCATGAATATGTTCCGGGGTGTGGTGGAAGTCCAAGCGGCTGCTTCAACTACGGAAAAGAAGTCACACAAGAAAAAGACTTAAGGCAACAGCCTCATGTATATAGGCATTAATTTCTGAAGGCAGGCTCTCCCCCATGACAAAATCGGGAAGAGCGAAGGGCCATTCACATTGAGGCATAATCAGTGGGTTGAACGATTTTGCAAAAAAGAAGGATCATCATGGGGTGGGAAGTCGCTACTCCTGATTGAGGTTTCCGATTATCTCCCTCTTGTCTGTTCAAGTAGCGCTACTATGTCCCTGATATAATCCTCCGCTGTGTGGCTGTTCTTGCCGCGATACCCTCGATTACCGAGAGGCGACTCGACTGCATCGTGCTGTTGACAAGAATGGAGATACCCTAAATATTTTGTTGAGTGCTAAGCGTAATGTCTCCCGGCAGCTTAGCACTTCTTCCGTAAAGCCCCCAGTGCTAGAAGCAGCACAAGATAAAATGAATGCAATCAATGCAGGACACGCATAAAGCTGATCTCGTAGCCATGGCTGTTCTCCAGCAAGACAAGAGACTGTCCCATCCACTGAGCTGCGACAGAACAAGTATCTGAATACATAATTGAGCAAGACCATCGCTTTTTCCTGCGTCTGTTCAAGCCAAGCCTGGGGTTCAAGTCCTTCAATACAGGAAGGTGGATGCTGTTGAAAGGGTACGGGGCACAAACATATTCTGCAGGGACAAGCGATCGGAGCGCTAGGGGGATGCAAAGCCCAAGTAAACTTTATAGCCCTATTCATGTCGCATTTGAGGTGCGACATGAAGGAGTTGATGCTTGAGTTGATTTCTTTCCAAGCACCCCCCTATAGCCTCAACCACTTTTGGAAACACAACCGCTACAAGGGCTTCATAGAAGACCAACTTTGCTTGCGGCATGATATAGCTAACAGGATGAATTGAAGATTTGTGGGTAGTAGTGAGCGCCTATAGATGCTAGGACTCACTCAACAGCCCCTTGAAGACTGCTTCTTTCACCACTGCTTTCATTCAGCCTTCAGGCTGCCAAGCTTGCCTCAGCTGCCTTAGGAGAGAGGCTGTACTGCCCTTTTTTACCTCGATACCACTTGTTTTGTTTCAAGCCAATGGAGAGGACGTTAGCGATGCGGTTGCGAGCTTCACTACGTGCTGCTTGAGGAATCTCTTCCACAAACACAGATTCTAGGATCGTGGAGACGTCAAATACCTCATCACTGTGACGTTGAAGCACAACAGAAACAGCTTCAGGTAGAGAGAGCTTGGCAAACTCTGGCAGTAGGTAATGTTGCCACCCCTTGGATCTGCCACTTGGTTTGGCTGTCTTGTTCGCTCTAGTGGAACGACGTTTGCTACTAGAAGCTTGGAGTTCCTCAGCAGGCTGAGATGAGCTATCTATTGTCACTTCCCCATTAAGTTCAGCCATAGGAGCTGTGTTTAATGGTTCTAGTGACACTTCTGTAGCAGGTTCAAGCTGCCCATTTATCTCAGCCGTGGCTGTTTGTGGCTGTTGCTCCTCCAGCACAGCAGAGCTATCTGTGGATGTGAACATAGCAATCACTGTTTGGAGGCTGCGACGTTTTTCTTGCACATTCTCCAGCTGCACAGTCAGTGCAGCTACTTGAGCTGCTAAATCTGCATCCACTTCCAACAACTTGGAGAGAGTCGTATCAGTGGGTTGTTCAACTGTTTGAGAGTCATACATAGAGGAAATCATTCACCTAGGTGGGTTATGGATTACATGTGGTAAAGACATTATTTTTACCACAAATTCGACACGGTTATCACAATCAGCTAGCAAAGCAGGATATCAAGAAGATAGTGCTGGGAAAACTGCGAGGAACCGTCTCATAAACTACTGTCTATGTTAAATAGACTAACTTATTCTTCTTATGTCACTTTCTTCATATGTAACTCTTGGAAGCTCAAAATTCGCAACGCTTACTTCACAGATATTCTAGGCTTTGAACTTTTCTGCCAGTTTGGGATTAGTGAGCACATCTAAAGCATTGTTGAGTAAGGCGTTCAGCCAGTTTTATTTTCCTAAACTGGCAAAAGAGGGATACTAGCCTCGCAGAACAAAATCGATTCCTTTGATTTGTATCGACGTAATTGACCTACTAGCGGTGTTCCCGGCTCAGCAACACCACACTAAGCGTCACAATAGCCACTCCTGTAACCTGGAGACTAGTTAGTGTTTCCTGAATGATTAACCAAGCTAGAACTACTGTCAGGGCAGGATTACTCGCTCCAATCATTGAGGCAGAGGTAGCACCGATCAGGCGAATGCCGTAGTTATTCATTAAATGCCCTGCAAAGGTGAAGATCACAGACAGGAGCCCACCAATCCACAGAGGAAGCCATGAAAGCTGGACTTCATGCGCATTCCACAGTGGCAGGCTTACTCCTGATAACGCTAAGGTAGTTGCAAAACTGAGCCAGGTGAAAGGAACCGGATGCAATTTCTGGAAGCTCTTCTGAGCAAAGACTGTATAGAAGGCGTAGGCATTACCACAGGCATTGCCTGTGGTAATGCCTATCAAACTATTACTACTGCTCATTGTGTTAGTGGCATAGTCAGTCCACTACCCAGAAATACTAAGCCCATGACGCTCCAGCCAAGTAAGGTAGGGCTTTCGCCGAATAATCTCCAGGACAACAGGGCTGTAAAAATAGGATAGGTGAAGAATAGGGTTAGAGCGATCCCAGCAGGAATCATTCCGATGCAAATGTAGAGAAGCGCTAAGTAAAGAAACATGAGCACCCCGCATCCTACTGCTTGCATCAGAAGCGATCGTTGTTCTAAATTCCACAGTTGTCCGATGTCTTTCCAGGTAGAAGAATAGAGTTTCGGTGCCAAGAATGCCATCAGGGGAACAACTAACAGCATCCGCATGAACATCAGCAGAAATGAATTCGCAAGTGTGGGAGTAACAAAACCACCTGTGTGAAGGAATCCCAAGATCGTCTGCTCACTGAAAAGAACCCTGATACCAATCAGCGTTCTAAGGAGTAAGCTTCAGATGAGGGAAGTAGGTCATGGAGCTTAAATGCTCTGGCAGGTCAATGAGTCCCTTCAACCCCGCGCATAAAGTGTTCATGACAGCTTCCATTGAGTCAAATATTCGGTTGTAGAAGTGCTTTTCTCGGATCTCCTCCCACACATGCTCAACGGGATTAAGTTCAGGAGAGTGAGCCGGTTGAAAAAGCAGGCGGATGTTTTCAGGAATAACCAACTCCTGTGAGCAATGCCAAGCCGCCCCATCCACTTGCATCACGATGAAGTAGTTAGCAAACTCCACTGAGACTTGCTCGAGAAACAGATTCATCATTTGAGTATTGACATAGGGCAGCACCAGGGTAGTCATCTGTCCAAGTTCAGGTGCGACTGCCGCATAGGCATAGACATACTCTCTGACCAGCCAATACTTCTCGGATAAGGCTTAAGCGGAGTCAAGAATCGCGAAAAGCAGTTGCGGTCGCTGAGTCTCTTGATT
>CADCWO010000026.1 GCA_902806435.1 uncultured Synechococcales cyanobacterium
TTGCCGCCATCACGAATATGATGCACTCCCAACTCCTGGAGGCGCGGCTTAATCACGGTGTCAAAGTTGCCATACGGTCCACCTGTGTAGTTCAGATGGGTAGCGACTCCAATGCTATCGACAAAGGCATGAGCACTCCTGGCTTGTTCTGCGGTGTTCGAGCTGGGGGTTAGCGGCTTGGCATCAGACACAGTTTTAGTAGGTGCTTGCTTGATGTCTGGAGCAGAGCGGTTAGCAGATTCTTGATGTGCTGTAGTCTCCCCTGGCAAAAGGCGGGCATTCGCCCAATCCCCATGATCAAACTCGTTGTTGTCCCCCCCATTGGTGGTGATTAGCTTGAGTTGCTGTTTGCCGCTGACATCAACGTTGAGCGTCTTTGTTGCGGTATCTCCAGTCATCACGCCGCTGTCATAGAGCTTTGCTCCATCAGCCCAGACTTGGAAGCTGACTGACCCCTTGCTGCCCACTTCCTCATCAACACCCACATCTGAGCTAAAGGTGTTGTACTGGCCATCTAGGGCATAGCTCACCTCTGAACCGCTATGGACACCGAGACCTTTGCGATAGGCAGTACCACCGAGTGTTAGGGCTCGGCCATCACTAGCCTCCTGCTCACCGTTGCTCTTATTCTTTTCAACTGGCCCCCAGCCGTTAGTTGCAGAAGTCCAGCTGAGATCGCTGAGAGATTGAGGGGGAGCAGTTGCGGTGCGATGAAGCGCAGGTTGCAGCCTAATCGCATCTGGGCTGCTGCCAGCAAGCTGAGCATCGGGTGTGTAGCCTGTCAAAGGATCTACCCCTATTGCTGAGCTGGTATGAACCTCAGCCTTAAGACTACTGCCTTTGCTGGGTGCACCTCCGTTGTGGTTACGTTCAAGATGGCCTGTTGAGGGAACACTCTCAGCCAGTGATAGAGGGTGGGCTAGTTCTGGTGCCAGCCCGCTACTGGAGCTTGTGGGTCTCCCAATCGTGCTTAAGTCCCCTAGGGGGTCAGTAGAAGAGGGTAATAGGGGGTTAGCCCCTCCAATGCTGCTAGTCAGCCCGGCCTGATGAGTGGGTAGTAGCCCTACATGATCATTCATGGTAATCGTCTCTCATGGATAGCCAGTGGTGGCTGAAGCCGTGTGGTGCGATAAAGCTCAATGATGTTGGGTGTAAGTTGCCCGCACTGCTGGAGCTGCTCTAGCTGAGCTACGACAAGTGTCGCAACGAACTCGCTTTGGCTGATCTGGCGATACCAGCAGTGAGCATTCAACGCTTCAAAAATTAGTTCGGGGACATAGCCGCTAGCCCGACACGGACGCCTGAAGCTGTGATGCTCAGTCGCAGCGCAGCTCAAGCTCAAGCCCTCACGGGGCCTTGCTCTGGTGGTAGTCATGAATCGTTAATTCTGTTTTAGAAGATTGAAGTCTTGTCGACTATCTATCAAGACTATAGGCAGGCAATTTGCGATCGTGGGGTTGTCTTGGCAAGTTTTTTACGAAATTAGGGAGGATGCTTGGGGAGATCCAGCCCTCAGGGCTTGCAGGGCCTTGGTATGCGCCCAGCGAACTTGTTCTCGACTGATTCCTAGTTCCAGTGCTACTTGAGCCAGAGACCGGGCTTCCCCATCTTGGAGGCCGTATAGCAGAATCAGCACCCTTTGTTGATTTGGAGGTAGCTGCTCAACCAGGTGATTGACTAGCTCTGCTCGTTGTGTTTGAGCAACCGTTTCATCTGGAAGCGGCAGAGGCGATTGCTGCTCCGGGCCAAGCGGAACCCATTGCGCTTTCTGCTTGAGGCTAGCCGCACGACTAATCTGACGAAGTATGGCGCGATAAGCATAGGTGCTGAGCTGGTATCCCCTAGCTGGGTCAAATCCATCAACCGCACGACTCAGGGCAATCGTTCCCTCCTGGATCAGGTCACTTAGCTCTACCCCCGGCTTGTCGTAGCGATGGGCGATCTTCACCACTAGGCGCAAATTAGCCTCAATCAGCCTCCGCTTTGCCCGTTGTCCTTCCTGCAAAGTAGATTTCAGGGCTGTCTCACTCAATTGAGCGCTGATTGCCCATTGAGCAATGCTTGGCTCCTGAGCAAGTGTTTGAGATAGCTCTTGCCTCAACTGATGCAGGCTCCTCATCCGTTGCACCTGCTGGGCACAGCGCAGAACTTCAGCCTGAGAAAGCAGTGGAATTGTTGAAATCTGCTTCCGGTAAAGCTGCAGGCTATCTGCATAGAAATTGTTGGATTGCACCTCAATCGCCCCGCTCAAGAGTTTAGTTACATCGGCTTGTGCAATGCATGGCAGTGCTGGGCAACAGTACTACAGCTACAGCAGGGAATTGGCTTCAGCTCGCCTGTGGGCAACCCTCTGTTGCTGGGAGAGAGCTACGTTTCGTGGTAGTCGCTTGTCGTTGAAAGGCTGATTGGCTCTGTTGCCGAACAAGAGCTCTTGCACTCGACAAGTCTAGTCGGCTAATTCTGCTTTTGCAACAACTTGAGGCGGTTTCTGAGGCCCACAAAACTAAAAGCTGATTCATTTAATAAATATATCCAGGGGTGTGCCAGCAGCTTGCTCCTGCACCTCCAGATCTCGCTCTTGCCATGCCGAAAAGACTTCCTCTCGCGCATCATCAGGCGGCACATACTGATAGACCCGCTGCCTAGTGCCACCGGGTAGACGCTCTTGCTTGATGCACTTGAGCTTGAGGCCCAGCTTTGAGAGGAGCATCTGCACGATCTGGATGGGAGTCATATGCTCATTGAAGGTGAGGTTGAGAACTGTTTTGAGATCAGCTGAATGCTGCACCGCTAATCCAGCTAGATGCTCAATCAGGGAATCACTTCCTCGCAACTGTTGATGAGGGTTAAGCAGCTCTGGGACCCCTAAGCTTCTTAATGCCTGAACTTGAGCCCCCAGGAACTTCACATCCTGTAGCGCTAGCTTCTGATTGCCCCGCTCTAGATGTCCAGCTAGTTCCTGGTGATCGCGTGCGTTGACCAGTTCGATATCGTGCAGCAAGTAGTAGTGCAACCTCAGCTGGGGGTACCACCCCTCGTCATCTTTGAGCTTCAGCTCTGGTGTGACTTCAATGCCATAGCGCTGGGAGAGGGAGTGCTTACGTTCTGTGCAGCGTTCCTCTAGGGTCTTAGAGCGCTTGTCCTTCAGGCTCTGGTACTCTAGCTCGGTGATTGTTGGAGCTTGAGCCACCTGTTGAGCTTCAGCTTCCTGATGAGCTTGCCGGATCTTGTCCATCTGGTGCTTGATGGAGGCAATCGAAACCGCATCCTCTGGTTCAATAACCTCAACCCGATGTCCCTCTACTACTAAACCCCGTTGCAGCTCCTCCCGAAAGGTCCACAAGCTGGCATTGACCCGAGCCGCCATCTTGGCCCAGCTCCTCAAGCTGATGGGGTCATGAGCTGCATCCAGGTCAAAGTCAACTTCCCGCAGCAGCTTCAAGTTGATTTGGATATTCTTGGTGGTGGAGCGGGCAAGGGCGGAGTAGTTGCAGCTGCCGTTACCAATCTTGCTGGCGCCAAAGGAGCGGGCCCAGATGTAGCGGGGCACAGGGTCTCGCACCCGTGCCAGGTGTTGTCTGGCCTCAGAGTCAGCAGTAGTGCCCTGGAAGATGCCAAACACAGCGCTGTAGTGGCCCCTGAGGGTGTGGTCTACTCCTGTGCCTATCGTGGGAGAAGCAATGACCAGCTCATACCCAAGGGCAACGTCATCTAAGCGTTCTACTACGCCATAGGCTGGATGGCTGGGGTCAGCCACACTCTCGCTGTCGATGCGCAAGATGCGCAGGTTGGGGTACTGCTGCTGCAAGTAGCGCTCCAGGTTCACACTTCCCCAGCGGCTCTTGGCCTTTTGCGAGTCCAGGCAGACAAAAGCTCTTCCTCCCTGCTCAAGCACTACTTCGAGTTGAGCCACTAAGGGTGTGGGGTCAGGCGTGTCGTAGAAGTGCACCCTCCAGCCCAGCTGCGGCTTCCAGTTGTTGACGACTACCCAGGGATCAACAGGAGCCTCCACCAGACCCAGCAGGTACTTCACACTCACATCTGATAGGTCTGCATCCTGCCCGATGATCAGGCCCCCGGTTGAGTGGACCGTCTGGATGAGCTCCTTAAGTTGCTCCAGAATCAACACCCGCTTCTCAGAGCAGGTGACAGAGTTGAGCAGGTGCCAGATGATTTGCTCTAGCTCGTCAAAGATGAGGATCGCGTTGTGCCACTCCTGGGGGTTGAAGCGGGCTTGCGATTCAGGATGCAGACTGTCGATGCACAAGCCAAAGCCAAGCAGCCCTTGCGTCACAGAAGTCCGCCGCTCCTCTATCCAGTCAATGCCGATGTCGGCACAAATAGCTCTGCCCAGTTGGATGCGGTGAGTCACCACCAGCACCCGACGGCCTGAGCGAGTAGCTTCTTGGATCAAAGATTGTAGCGCCTTCGTCTTTCCAGTGCCCTTGGGGGACTTGACGAAGGCAAAGCCAGACTGCGGAAAGGGGACATCTCCTAGGTAGCGCTGGTTGAGGGTCAAGGAGGGCTTGTAGGTCAGCTCCCACAGCTTGCGGCTGCTCCATAGGTCTAGTTCAACCGCGCTGTTGTAGAGGTCAGCAAAAGCATCAGCACCTTGAGCCACCACATAATCATCCACCCCTTTCTGTGGACCAGGGAGCTGGATGACCCTGACCTGGCACCCAGCTTGAGTCAGGAGCTTGCCCAGCTTCTTGGTGGCGAGGTTGACGTTCTCAAGGGTACTGGGCTTGAGGTCATGGTCAAAGCAGATGTAGACTTGGCGACCTGCGAAGCTCGCCGGGGAGTAACTCTCTCCGGCAGATTTCGCTGCAGTAGCAAGTTCCTCTAAGTCAGGGATGAGGGTTGGTGCAACTTGATTACCCAGCGCATCCTTGGAGCGATAGCCGTTCCACACCCCAGGTAGAGCAACAGCTGCATACCCCAGGCTGAGGAGGCAAGCTGCTTTCTTGGCCCCCTCACAGAGGATGAGCGGAACTTGCGGGTGATGGCATAGCCAGCAGCGAAAACCCAGTTCAGTATCAAGTTCACTCAGAGTGACACCATAGCGACTTGCAATGCGTCGCCATAGTGCAAGCGGCAAGTCTTGAGGTACCCAGGCTCTGCTGGAGCTGCCAACCACCCGTTCATACTTACGGTGCTTACTTTTCTTAGAGTCGAACCTGGGACTACCCAGCTTCACCTGCCACACACTGCTGTCGTCGTTGAGGATGAGAGCAGCAAACTCAGTGGAGCGAGCTTGAAAGCCAAACCGGGTCAGCTTCCAGTTGAGGGCTTCATGGATGGGGTAGCTGACTTCATGGGTGAAGGGGTCTGTGAGGGTATCGGGCACAACTTGGACCGTGCGATCTACAAGTGCCGGGTCGATGCCGCTCTCGACCGTCCACTCCAGAAAGGTGTGCTGCCTGAAGGTATCTAAGGTTGAGGAGCCACGAGCAGCAGCAGGTAGCTCAAACTTGCATAAAAGTGATTTTGTCGAACTCACAGGTTTTCTCCCTATCGTTGATTAGTGGATAGGGAGTTATGACAGCTGCATCACACAGCCAGTCTCCCCATCACGGTTTTTAGAGGGGATAGAGAGCTGTTAGATATGCCAAAAAGATCTTCAGGCCACTTGCCTTTCTGGGCAAAGTCAGCCTAAAATTGACACATAAAGCCCCTGTGGACCTCCTAACTGTTTGCCCGCGAAAGCTGAAGTTAGAGTCCTCCCCAAAGGAAAATATGAATAGTGTTTCACCTGAGAAACCCTGGCTGCTGAAACAGTTGGGGTTTTTTAGGTTTTAGAGCTAGGGCATGACGCACCTCCTTTTAGAGCTAGATTGATCACAATCATACGCCTCTTCCCCAGATTGGGGAACTTATCGAGAGCAGAAAGGAACTATACGTTCCCTGCCTTGAGCGATCGCTGTATAAAGTGCTGTTCATCCTGTTTTACTTCTGGGACAAGGAATTGAGGTTACTTTCGCCACCTTGATTGCCTTCAGACAAGATATTTTGTTCAACATTCGGGAGTTGCCATGCCAAAAAATGAATAAAGTAGTATGCTTCTGGCTCCTGCCCTATGACGACACAGAGCAGCGCTGTCCAACGGATTTCGGTAAATAGAACAAATCTGTTTACAGTTTATACACACTTTCCCTGTCTGTGAACCCTATCCCCTAAAACTTCCCTGCTTCCACTTCTGGGAAGTAAAGTGGTTTGTGGCAGGGCGGACACTTGAGCTGGCTAGTCATAGAGCCTTACCAGGTCGTTGTAAGAGCAGTTTAGCAAGGTAATTCAGATTAGATGCAGTGGTGCCTAGCATTTCGTAGACACTCTTGCTAAAGTTGCAATGAAGCATTTTGTCTACTGGTTAACTTTCCTCCACCCGTAACGGGCAAAATTATTTCTACACAGAAGTTTTCACTAAATCATCCTCAAGGCTATAGAAGAGCCTAGTTGCATCAGAGGGAAGAAGCCAGGATAGGCGCAACTGCTTGAGTCGAACTTTTTGACGAACTAAAGAAAAAAGAATGAACCGCCCCAGCTATAGCAACATTGAAAAACGCCAAGCCGTACTAATACTATTGACTCATCCTCAATGGCAGTTTAGGTTTAGGAGTAACAGAGAGATTGCACGGCACTGCGGGGTCAGCCACGACCTCATAACTCAGCTTAGAAAAGAAGTAGATTCACCTGGACGATTCGTCCAGATATAAAAACTAACATGGGCGCCTGAAACCCAAGCTAGGAGCAGCTTTTCTCCTCAAGCATTTGATGATTTTGGTGGACGATTCGTCCGCCAAAACAGGCACAAATTCAGGCTCTCATCTCTTACCGAGCATTGTTTAACGCAAGCGAAAAACTAATCGTTCGGCAAAGCCTTAAACACCTACTAGAATCAAAAGTTCTCATGAAAACCACATTCAGACATTTTTGGGCTAGCAAACCTGCCGAAGCTCAGCCAAGTGACCAGAGCAAGAAGTGCAAGGTCTCTAGCAAGGAGCACAAGCAGAACAACTATCGTGCCCAAGACAATCACTATTGACGGAGTGGCAGAGGTTATCGAGGTCGAGAGATACCCGCTTCGCTCTTGAAGAAGCGATCTCTTCTCAAGAAGTGGGGTTCATGGCTGGGAGCGCATCTTCTCTGCCTTTTGCCTGGTAGTAATCCAAGCAGAGATTGCGGCATCACAGCGCTTCGGATCAGGTTCAGCACAAAAAGAGCGAACATCCATCTGCTGCAACAGGATGAAAATAGCGGGATCTGGCAGGGATAGCATCACGATCGTATCCCCTCCTTCAGTCTCCAGGTCCAGGGCGTTCTGGATTAGCTCTCGCAGAACTCGGAAATCTCTATTATCGCCATAAGGTGAGGCGTAACACAAAGCAGAACTTGTATCCGTTGGAAAAGGCACGGTTCTAATTTCGCTGGCACTACTCGTAAATTGGAGGATGAGAGCTACCTTTGGAGGTAGGCGTTTTTGAAACTCAGCAGCGGTGGTTTTACCGCAGTACAAGAACTGGGATTCTCCAAGCTTCCACCAGGTTCTGGGAAATGCTTGCTTGGGGACAACAACAACAGACTTTTCTTCCTTAGCCCGTTGTCGCTTGCTGGGGATGGCCTCTTTAGGTTCTAAACGCACAATTGTCTGAACTGAGGGTTGCACTGAGCGTTGGGGATATGGCTCTAATCGGGGCTTTACTTCCGGTTCTGGCGGCACGTGTTCAGGTTCTAGGTCGGGGAGTAAGTCTAGCTCTGGTTCTGGTTTTTGAGAGATGTACTTGTCCCTAAGATCCCTGGCGGCGGCAACAGTGATTCTCTCGCCAGCCTGGGCACGGGTGATTGCTTCTTCACGCGCCTCTTCTGGGGTAGAGGGAGCAGCGAGGAGATAAAGAGCACTTGCAGCAATGTCAAAGTCGGAAAAATTTTCCAATTTGAATTGCTCAGCCACCTGCATATAGTTCCTGGCGGTGCGGTCAGTCCAGCTAAACTCTGCCACCAACCAGTCGAGCCATTGTCCATGAGGGAGCTGTTCTTTGACTTCAATAAAGCGTTGTCCAATCGCAATGATGTTTTCAACGGTTTGCTTGAATAGTCCCTTGATCTCACTGGTTTGTTGCTGCACAAACTGAGCAGTTTTAGAGTCAAGGCTACTGTAGTCAAAAGAACGGGGGGCAATGAGGTCAGGCATAGCTGGCGTGATCAAGGAATAGTCAGGGATAAGCTAGGGCGAAAGTGTCTCTGTGTAATCTCTTATACATTGGTCATCTTAGCGTCCTTATACCACTTCATAGCCTTTATCACTGGATTTTCCGATTCTAGGCGATCATCCCACAATTGTAATGTTCATCTGCTGTCGAATAACAAATTCTGGCGTTGCTGAAAGTGTGATGCTTTTCAAGCAGCTGTTTACGAAAAAATAGAATTTCAAGTTTCAAATTTGTCAGATTTCATCATGGAATCAGCAACGCCGATCACAGTACGGTGTTCCGGTGGGTGCAGCATTACAGCCCGGAGCTAGACAAGCGTTGCCCTTCGGGTTCGCAGTCGCCTACGGAGGGAAACCCTCTTGCAGCGCTGCCTCACCGCCGCTACCTGCGCCCTACCAACGACTCAGCAGCGAGTGGACGAAACCTACATCAAAGTTAAAGGGCAGTGGAAGTATCTCTATCAAGCAGTGGATTTAGCAGGCAACACGCTCGACTTTTTGCTGAGTGCCAAACGCGATGGCAAGGCTGTTAAGCGCTTTTTCCGCAAGGCTCTGAAGGCTACCCACAACCAGCAGCCACGGGTGGTGACGGTTGATAAAAACCCAGCTTACCCTAAAGCAATAGCTGAGCTTCAGGCTAAGCAAGCCTTACTTGAGACCGTCGAATTACGCTCTCGTTGCTACCTCAACAACATCATTGAGCAGGATCACAGGTTTATCAAGCGCTTGGTCAAACCGGGGATGGGATTTGGCTCATTCAATACTACCAAACGAACAATCAGAGGGTATGAAGTAGTACACATGATGAGGAAAGGACAAGGTCAGGCAGTGGCTAGAGGAGCTGTTCTGGAACGAGTGAGATTTATCTGCCAGATTTTTCGCACCTCAGGTGCGACATGAATGGGGTGGCTGCCTAAATTGCTCTTTTCCAAGAGGCTTTATAGCCTCAACAGATTTTTGCAACAAAATCGCTAAAACTACCAAAAACTTCTTAACAGGGCAGAACTAAAAAGGAAACTCCAATACCTCCATAAAAACGGGGCAGGGTTAAATTACCATCTCCATCTACTGCCTGACCTTGATGAGAGAAGATCCGCTTCAATCGAAACTGATGATAATTACCCAGTAACTGATAGAGAGGAATGTAATGAACTTCATCTCCCCGAAACAGTTTCCTATCCAGAGCAGGCAGGTTGTGCCACGGACACTTCATGGCATGGTGATGGGCATTGTGATAGCTGAAGTTAAGCAACAGAAGATTAAGCCAAGGGTACTGAAGTGAAACAAGATTTGAAAATGTATTGGACTGTTCAAAGGTGTAATCATGCTCTGGCGTAGATGCACCTAGAGGAAACACTTCATAGGTATGCTGAAAGGCATCCAAGAAGCGCAGGATTTGAATCATGCTAATATAGGCAATTCCATAAAACAGCAGGGCTTTCCAGAATAGCAACCCTAGCCCAAGGAACAGGCTACAGCGCACCAGCAGGAGTAGAGAAACCCGCAACCTTTCATCCTTACGAGACTTCAACAACAAGGGAGCCGTGGCAGAACGCCAGCGCAACCAGATATCTAATGCAGGAATATGCAGCCACTCTAGTGCTATGACAAAAAAATATAAAGGCCGAGGCAAACTATGTAGCCAATTTGGAAAGTCAATCGCATAGTCAACGCGGTCGACATGGTGGGCAATATGTAAACGAGTGAGGTCATCAAACCGGGCATAGCAGCCTCCATTCAACCAGAGCATGAGATTGCCACCGAACGCATTTAGTCGCCGCACACCTAGTATCCAGCGTCGGGTAAAGATGTTGCCATGCATAAATTCATGGGAGAGATACGCCGAATATACCAAAGCATGGGTTAACAACAGTACCCCTAACGCATTGAGCCAGCCATTAGATAAGCATAGTAGAACAAGGCTGGTACTGTAGGAAGTAAGAGTATAGGCGATCGCTAAGGCATTCCAGAAGAAACTAGCAGCATAGCCAGTTTGGTCTACTTTGGAGGTAGAAGCCGTTGCAGGATTCATAGATATCCTAAATTCTGTTCAATACCTGGCTACCATAAAACTGGTGAATGGCGCAGTAGCAAAGCTGTCTAAATGTAGATGAGGCTTGCACATTTTAACGGTGGCAGAAGGATCGAGGGGAAGAAAGGGCGAGAAACTCTGCATGAGCCTTGCTTTTAGGGTTAGTTGCATTTAGTCACTGCATACGCCTTAATGGAACTATATTCGTTTGCGGCTAAAGCTCTAAAGACTAACAAAGACTAATGGGTAGAAGTAATCACAAATCTGCTCAGATATTGGTACCAACCTATCAGCACTCTTTTTCACTGGATTTAAACCAGTCTGCGCTGCTTGTAATTGATATGCAAAATGCCTTCTGCAATTTGGAGGGCTTCTGTGGCAGTGAATTAAAAGCAGATCTCTCTGCTGTGCGTACCATGATTCCTCGGCTTCAGAGGATGGTTGCCTGGGCCCGAGAGCATGGACTGCTAATTATATACACGCGGGAAAGCCATTTGCCCGATCTATCAGATGTTACGCCTAGTAAAAAACAGCGATATATCAATGCTGGTTACCCAATCGGTAGCCCCAGTAAAATGGGGCGCTTTCTGATTCGAGGTGAACCAGGAACTCAACTGATTAAAGAATTGCAACCACTTGAGACTGAATTACAAATTGACAAGCCCGCCCAGTCTGTATTTGTTTCCACCAATTTAGAAATTATCTTACGACAACGTCATATTAACCATCTCCTATTTACAGGCGTCACCACCGAGTGTTGTGTGCTAGGTAGCTATCGCCAGGCCAGCGATCTAGGTTTTTACTGCCTGTTGCTAGAAGACTGCTGCGCGGCTTTGACACCGGGGGAACATCAGGCTGCAATTGATGTATTGTTAGGAGAGAATGGTGCCCTCGGTTGGGTAACATCCTCTGATAAATTGTTAGCAGTTTAATGACGGATCTGATCTGCCCAAGGTGTGAGCTGTTGGGAAATCCACTTCAAGCTGTAGTCAATAGCTAATCCAATCAACCCGATTAAGGCAATGCAAAACAGGACTTTCTCGGTTTGCAAAAACCGCTGAGCTTGAATAATCCTAAATCCCAAGCCATTCTGGGAAGCAACCAATTCAGCAATCACTAAAAAGTTCCAGGCACCAGAAATGTTGACGCGAAGGGTATCAAGAACGCTGGGAAATACGGCAGGAATAATCACTTTAAACACAACATCTCGACGAGTTGCACCAAGCGTGTAAGCGACGTTAATCATCTCGTTAGGAATAAACTTGACTGCATCGGCAGCCATGATGGCGTTATACAGCACAACCCCTAGCATGATGATGAGGATTTTAGACGGTTCTTCCAAACCCAACCAGATAACAATTAGAGGAACAAATGCGGTAACGGGCATATAGCGAACTGTGCCAACAATCGGGGAAAGCAAGCTATCTAGACTGTAAAACGTTCCCATTGCCAGTCCCATGGGTACACCAATAATTCCCGCCAAGACAAAACCTGCCAGGACACGAGTGCTACTTGCCAAAACATCCACCATTAGGCTTTCCTCAGTGAACATCTTGATTCCAGCATCAAATACTGCCCTTGGTGAGGGCAGGAACATTGCTGGCACCAGTTTGAGGGAACTAATCGCTGTCCACAACAGCAAGGGTACGACTAGAGCAAGCCCAACGAGTAACAACGACAACCATCGGGGAAAGCCATTACGAATACTCCAGAAAACCGAAGGTTTCAAATAGTGATATTCCCGGGATGCAGTTTCAGGCGTTGCCATACTGGATTGAGCCATTGTGAGTACCTCTACTAGAGCAGGTTGCTAGGGATAAGAATCTGTTTCTGCTAGAAAAATTTGAGATACCGCTGAATTTCCCAATCTGAGACGTGGGTGTGATATTCCTCCCACTCCTGAGACTTAAATTGCACATAAGTCTTGTACATCAATGAACCCATGACTTTTTCACTTAAAGAGTCTCTAGAAAAGGCTGAGATCGCTTCCCCCAGGTTACGCGGTAGGAAGTGAACCCCCATGTCTATTAGTTGTTCCAGGGAGTAGTTGTACATGTTTTCGGTATGAGGTTCTCCCGGATCGAGACCCTCCCGGATACCCTCCAATCCAGCTGCCAGAATCATTGCTGCGCCCAGATACGGGTTGCTAGAAATATCTGCTGCACGGCACTCTACCCGCCCCCCTGCCAAGGGAACCCGCAGCATATTGGTACGGTTATTGTTACCGTAGCAGATATAGATGGGTGCCCAGGTAAAGCCGGACATACTTCCTCTAGCAATCAGGCGCTTGTAGCTGTTCACGGTTGGCGCAATGACAGCACAGATAGCAGGAGCATGGCGGAGGATGCCTGCAATGAACTGATACCCAAGTTTAGAGAGCTTGCATCCTCTGCCATCTTCAAGGTCGTAAAACAGATTTTCTCCTGTCTTGATGTCTGCTAGTGACATATTGTAGTGAGCGCCGCTACCCGTCCGGTTGGCAAAGGGTTTGGGCATGAAGGTAGCGAAGTAACCATACTTTCGGGTAATTTCTTTCACCATCAGCCGGAAGAAGGTGAACCGATCCGCCATCTTGAGGGCATCGCAGTAGGCAAAATCCGTTTCAAACTGCCCGTTTCCATCTTCGTGGTCAAAGGAGTACACATCCCAGCCCAGGCTGTTCATTGCTTCTACAATTTCCGACACCCAGCTGTAGTTGTCCAGCATACCTTGCAGGTCATAACAGGGTTTTGCCAAGGTGTCGCGATCGCTAACAGGTACAGGCTTCCCATCCTGCGTTTCTTTGAGAACAAAGAATTCCGTCTCAATCCCCAAATTGAAGGTAAAGCCCATCCCGGCAGCTTCCGCTAGAACTCGCTTGAGAATTCCTCGACAGCAGGCTTCAAAGGGTTTTCCCTGCAAATACAAGTCACTGGCAAACCAGGCAACCTCCGGCTTCCAAGGCAGGATTGTAACTGAGTCGACATCGGGGTGGGCAGCGACTTCTTCATCACTCACCTCCTGAGGAACCCCATCGAGGGCGGCGCCAGTGAACAATTCTGACCCCGCCATCATCTGTTCAAAATGAGACAGGGGAACAGATTTTGCTTTGCACATGCCGTGAATATCGACAAAGCTGGCAAGGGCATACTTAACCCCTTGGGATTCTAAGGATGTCCTCACCTGCTGTTCAGCAGTCAGAGTTTCAGTCATTGTTAGTCAGGATTAGGGTTGGGTTGAAGCGATGCGGGAATAGAAGCGGGAGGAGCTTTTAGGAGCCCCCTTGCGAGGGTGTTGGGGAGGTAGGTCCGAATTCACCAACAGCATCCGTACAGGGAGGAGGCATTGACTCCAGAGGTGCTCCTTCTACTAAGGCATGCTTGAGTTGCTTGCTAAGTTCCGCAATACAAGTTTCTAAAATCTGCTTACCCAAGTCCAGATCCGCTTTACTAGGGGTTCCGACTACACCGTGCACGCTCTCCTTGTTGACGGTGTAAGCGAAGAAGCAAGCAGCAGAGCGGTCGGGTTCATCCACTGCTTTATCTATCTGTACTAAATCAGGCCGCAGTGCCAGCATAACGGAGGTTTCGGCACAATTGGCGTGAAAGTTTACCGCATCCTGATGGTAGAACTGATGGATGCGGGGCGCGATTTCCCAGAGCGATCGCAGCGCAATCTGCAAGTCTGGATAAGTATGCCGTACATTCTCTAAACCACAGCGTAGGGGTGCCCAATTGGTGACGTGACCATTGAGTAACAGCAGCCGAGTGAATCCGGCACTGGAGACCCACTCGGCAATTTCTAGCACTAACTTAGCTAGGGTTTCGGGACGAAGGGACAAGGTTCCCGGCCATTTTTTGGAATGTCCCAAAGAGCAACCGTAGGGTAGCGCAGGAAGCACAGGAATTCCAGTTTTGGCAGAGACACCGTGGGCAACTGCGATCGCAGAAAAGGTGTCTACGCTAACCGGTAAATGGCGTCCATGTTGCTCAGTTGCACCGACAGGCAGAATAACCATAGTCATCCCATCCTCCCGCAGGGCGCTGATCTGCTCCCAGGTTAGTTCTTCCCACAACACGGGCTGTTCTATTTTCTCGCCTAAAGACTTGCTCATCGTACCTCGCTTGTCGCTAAGCGTTCCGAAGGGCATCCTGGCTGCCGCCGCCGCTCCAAATACTCCTGCAAGATTTGCTGGTAGCGTTCCCGTCCAAAGGAATGATAGTGGCCAGGATAAACCGTCTCCACCGACAGTTTTTGCAAGCGTTCGTAGGTAGCAATATAGGTTGGGATGTGGCTGCAATGAAGTTCATCTAGCAACTCGCCATCGTAAATCACATCTCCAGAGAATAATTCCTGCGATCGCAGATCATATAAAGAGATACAGCCTGGTGAATGCCCTGGTAGATGTAAAACTTCCAAGGCGCGATCGCCTAAATCTAATACATCTCCTTCCTGCAAAACCTGAGTCGGTTCTGTTGCCTGCAAGGTGTACTGCTCAACCGAAAATCCCGAATGGGGTAGTCGGTCAAAATGCTCTTCCTGTACCCAGCCTTGCTCTAGGGTACAAAGTGCTTCGTAGTCGTCTCCCCTCCTCAACGCCTCTGCTTCTGCGGTATGGATAGCACAATGATCGAATTCATGCATTCCACCTGCATGATCAAAGTGGATGTGAGAGGCGATCGCCAGCAAGGGTTTATCGATCAGGGAAGCGATGTACTGACGCAGGCTGGAAACGCCTAAGCCAGTATCTATTAATAGATCTTGAGTCTGACCTTTAATCAACCAGAGATTAGCGCGGTTATACCAGTAGTAGTGAGGTTCTGTAATTAGATACAAATCCTCTTGGATGCGTTGGGTAGAAAACCAACTTTCACAAATAGGTTTGCTAGGCATAATTACATTGACTGCACAATTGAATCGGCATACAGAGTTTCAACTTTCAAAGGTTGGGGAACGATTTTGAATTCATAAGCTCCCTTTGCAGTCAACTCTAAATTACCAAGCAAACTGTTGGGATTATCTTTATTGAAGGCAACTGACTTGTTGCCTTCTAAATCAAATAATTTGGCACCGAGTAATTGCTCTTTTACTTCGTCACCCGTAATTCCCAGTTTTGCCCCCGCAATCTTTAATGCTTCTGCATCACCACCATTTACTAGATCCACTGCTTTATCGACGGCTCGGAAATATGCTTGTAGCTCTGTCTTACGCGATTGGATCAAGCGATCACGGGCAACAACAACATCAGCAATTAAGTTTGTGTCCTTGGTGGAGAAGATAACTTCACCCTCACCTTGCTTCGCAGCTTTGCTCAGGTAAGGCTCGTAAGTGACTGCCATATCTACCTTCTTAGCTGCGAAAGCTGATGCTGCATCAGCTGCCGCCAAGTCTTTGATAGTTACATCCTTTTCAGTCAATCCAGCTTTTTGCAAGTAGGCTTGCAGGAAAACTTTTTCAAATAGGATGTTTTCGCGACCAATCGTTTTTCCTTTGACATCCTGCGGTGATTGGATCCCGCGTCCTAGAATGCCATCTGATCCATTAGAGTAGTCAATCAAATAAATGATTTTGATCGACGGGTCTTTTGCTGCCATTTGAACCGCATCTCCAGAGGTAACCCACCCCAGATCGATTTTTCCAGCCAAAAATGCGGTGATTTCTTCACTTGCACTTTGAAAAAATTGGTCTTTAACCTTTAAGCCTTGTTCCGAGAAGAAATTCTTCCCCACAGCAACGTGGTGCCCAGAATAACCCACCCAGTTATTCGTTGCAGACACTAAAGGCTGAGATTGAGGCGAGCTAGTATTAGGTGAATTAGTACTGACTTGTTGCGAACAAGCAATGGTCAGAACAAATGAAGCGATCGCCAAACAGCATAAACGCACAAGAGAGGACAACTTCAGCATGGGTGGGTTTACCGTTCAATTTAAGGAATTACAAAAAGAGTGCAATCATGCCGTTTAGAATTCGTAATTTGTAGCTAGAGGCGGAAGTTGACCCACAGCTCTCTGGGGAGCGCTCAAATCGAAGACTTGAACGGGATCTAAAACCCAATTACGAATTATGAATTAACAATTGCGAATTTGGATGAACCTCATCCCGTAACGCATGAAGAACTTGTCGTTTAATCCGCACAAACTTTGAGGAAAGTTTAATATCTATATCCCGGTGTTCCGGTAGTTCGATCGGAATTTCTACTTTGATCCGCCCCCCATGAGTACCCATCACATAAACCCGCTGGGATAAGTAAATTGCCTCTTCCACATCATGGGTAATCATCAACACAGTCATATGAGTTTTCTCCCATAACTCCAGTAGAAATTGCTGCATCTGTTCCTTCGTCTGAGCGTCTAGGGCCCCAAAGGGTTCATCCATTAGTAGTAGGGCAGGCTCATTTGCTAGGGCACGGGCGATCGCTACTCGTTGCTTCATCCCGCCAGACAATTGTTTAGGATAGCTATTGGCAAATTGCCCTAGCCCGACCACATCCAAAAAATAGTAGACGCGATCGCGCTGCTCTGGTTTGCTCATCTTCCGAAATTGCAAGCCGAACCCTATATTTTGAGCAACTGTCAGCCAAGGATAGAGAGTATAACCCTGAAAAACCATGCCGCGATCGGAACCCGGCCGTCCAGTAACAGACTGGCCATCCACAAGCACCTGCCCAGAAGAAGGAGGAATCAGCCCTGCAATGATATTCAGTAAGGTGGACTTGCCACAACCGGAGGAACCTACTAAACACACCATTTCTCTGGGACAAATTTGTAAGTTGATCTCTTGCAGGACGGTCAACTTCTGATTGCTACGCGTTGAGTAGGATTTACCGACGTTCTGGACATCCAGCTTGGCAATTGGATTGGACATTGATTCACTAGGATGAGACAGGTTAGCCGTCTGCTTTTGCATCTTTGAAAATGTTGAACTAGGATTCAGCATTGGCAAACTCTCTTAATAGACAAAAGTAATCATCCTGATGAAATTTCGTTTTGTAACAAATAAAAGCCCAGGAGAGCAGCACTATGCACTGTAACGCTCTCCCGGGCTTTTGTCCCGCCGTGTAATCTATCAAATCCTTCACAAGATAAAATTTTTGACAGATCGACCTCTCTTGGACCAGGCACCCAACCAAAATTTTGGTGAGCCGGAACCCTAGAGGTCTTACCAATTTTTAAGTTTTAAGATTCTCAGATGAAAACATTTATATCGACATTCTGAGTTTCTGATTGTATCGAAAGTGACGAAACAGAGGGTGTCTGGAAAGGCATCATGATGCTAGCCGCCTGAGCATCAGACGACTCATAGCCAGGTAGATAAACGCTTCGCTTGTTTCAGGAAGATATTCATAGTCCTTGCTCAAATGGCGATGGCGGCCTAACCAAACAAAGGGGTTCTGTTGCAAGTGCGCCGAGCGAAGCTCGGCTTTGTCAGTGGGGTGAAAGTCCCCACCCTGGAAGCCATGACCAGGTACCAGGTACTGAGTGTTGCGTCGGCCTCGGTAACGATGTCGGCGAAGCGTACACGAGGAGGCGATGGGCTGCAATGCGAAAGCGTGAAGGGATAGAGCTTCGTCATAAACCACACTCGTGGATGCCGACGTGGCTTGCAACACGGAAGGCAACATCAAAGAAGCCAAAGGTCACGGCTTCGGAGGATCCACCGGACAACCCATTAGCTGATGTAGCTCCCTTGCCTTTAGCTTAATCACCTTCAGAGAAATGGAAATCACTCCAGACGAAACTCTTGACAACAGGTGAAGGCTACAGCCGCTAACCGCCGTCCGTAAGCCAAGCATAATTTTGAAGCTCTAGACCGATACATTTATAGGTGAATATTCAGAAGGAGATCCTAATGAAACCCATTCTTGCTCGTGAAGTTCTAGTTCAGTTTGAGTTTAAAGATAGGAACTTGCTAAGTGGCAAGTTCTGGCAGAAGTTTACTTCAGATCGTCTACAACATCCCTCACTACCGCAGAACTGGTACGCTCTCATTCATGTCATGGCTGGGACAACAGGTGTCGCTATTGGTTTAATAGTTGCTGTTACTCTAGGCTGGATGGGCTAGCGCTTCACCAATGCCGAGATTCATGTTCTATTTCAACTTTAAAGATGTTCTTCAGGGCTACCCTCAAACATTTGGCTTTTACGAACCTTAATCAGTGATAATCGCCCAGATCGCTTTTATCATGAGGTTACCTTTACGCCAGTCGAATTGATCTCAGGCCAAGTATACAGGTTGTATAGCTCTACGGAGTTGCATTAAGACGTATAGTAGGGGAAAAGAGTAACAGGAAGTCCTATGCCCGCGCCCTACAGTGATGACCTGCGCATCAAAGCAATCACTGCAGTGGAACGAGGAGAACGCAAAATAGATGTCAGTCGGATGTTAAATATCAGTCGCAACACCTTAGACCTATGGCTCAAACGCAAAGCCCAGGTTGGGGACTGCCGAGCCATCCGC
>CADCWO010000027.1 GCA_902806435.1 uncultured Synechococcales cyanobacterium
TTCTAATTAAAGACGAGGATAATGGGGCTGTTTAGCAGAGAGATCGTTCCTCGCAACTGCGGTTGAGCAGTGCGATCGCTCCTTTTACTTGCGGGTATAGCGATGCTTAACCCCAACAGGGAAATACTCTGGGTCGCCGATTGAAGCCAAGTTAACTTGGGGCATCTGATACTCCAAAGGCACATAGTTGGCAAACTCACTATTGAGCCGCAGTAGCTGGGAGCGAATGGACGTAGCGATCGCTTGACTTAAAGCTGTTCCAGAAGATTCTGCTTTGTAGGAGTTGGTAAACTTTAGGTACGAAATCTGGTGGTGAAAGACGTATGCTTAAGAACTCACCAATCATTAGCGCATCCCCTGATGTTGTGGGCGGTACTCCAGTTTTTGCTAGTACTAGGGTTCCTGTTCAAACGCTTCTGGATTATCTCAAAGCAGGCGAATCAATCGATGATTTTTTAGATGGATTTCCAACTGTGACCAGGGAGCAGGTCATTGCTTTACTTGAGGAGGCTGGAAAACAGCTTGTTGGCATGGTGGCATAGCATGAAGCTCCTGCTAGATGAATGTATTGATCGCAAGCTTGCTAGAGAGTTTGTTGGCTATGAGGTGAAACCAGTTCCACAACAGGTGCATGGGCGTTGTTAGGCAAATTGCACCTGTACGTAACGATAGAGCGTCGCAATTGATTTCAGGAAACAGCTCCTTAGCTGTAAACCAGTTGAGAGGAGATTATTCTGCGGTTTCTTCCGCTGATCTGTGGGTGAGGAAGATAGACCAATGGGCCAAATGAGCCCAATGCTAGTGTGGTTAGATCTAGCGTTTCATATGCCTGCTCACACTTGCCCATTCCCTTGCGCCAGTGCGATCAAAGAGCGCACTTATTACAATAGCTTAAGGGCACTTCTAAGGCGGACTCATATCGATTATGATTAAACTATGACTATTTCATGGTACTTTAACTCGCTTTCTCGGTAGCTCTAATTTGCAACCGTAGATTAGCGTTTTTCCAAAGACAGGAGATAATATGAGCAGCGAAAGCGGCTGCCCGTTTACGGGCAGCAGTCAGAAACATCAGCCTCGTCATAGGCCGTCGAACCGGGACTGGTGGCCGAATTACTTGAATCTAAGCATCCTCCACCAGCACTCATCCAAGGCTAATCCCATGGGTGAGGAGTTCAACTACGCTGAGGAGTTCAAAAGCCTTGACTTAGCTGCCCTGAGGGCAGATATCTATGAGCTGATGACCACCTCCCAGGATTGGTGGCCAGCCGACTACGGCCATTATGGGCCGCTCTTCATCCGGATGGCGTGGCACAGCGCCGGCACCTATCGCATGGGCGACGGTCGCGGCGGCGCGGGCTCGGGTAGTCAGCGGTTTGAGCCCCTCAACAGTTGGCCAGACAATGCAAACCTCGACAAGGCACGCATGTTGCTTTGGCCAATCAAGCAGAAATACGGCAAGAAAATCTCCTGGGCCGACCTCATGGTCTTCGCCGGCAACTGCGCCCTGGAGTCGATGGGCTTTAAGACGATTGGCTTTGCTGGCGGGCGCGTGGACGTCTGGGCACCAGAGGAAGACATCTACTGGGGATCTGAGAAAGCCTGGCTCGACAATGAGCGTTACGAAGGCGATCGGGTGCTCCTAAATCCCCTCGCCGCCGTCCAAATGGGTCTAATCTACGTGAACCCAGAAGGTCCAGACGGCGAGCCTGATCCGGTCGGCTCAGCGCGCGATATTCGTGAGACCTTTAGTCGGATGGCAATGAACGACGAGGAAACAGTCGCGCTTACCGCCGGTGGGCATACCTTTGGCAAATGTCACGGTGCGGGCGAGGCCTCGCACGTAGGGGCTGAGCCTGGGGGCGGCACCATCATAGATCAGGGCCTCGGATGGAAGAATGCCTTCAACACGGGTGTTGGCGTCGATGCGATCACCAGCGGCATCGAAGGCGCATGGACCCCCACGCCGACGCAGTGGGACAACAGCTATCTCGAAACCCTATTCAAATATGACTGGGAGCTGACGAAGAGCCCCGCTGGCGCGTGGCAATGGAAGCCAAAGGGCGACGCTGGTGCGGGTACAGTGCCCGACGCCCACGATCCGTCAAGACGGCACGCCCCCATGATGACCACGGCAGACATGGCCATGAAGATGGACCCCATCTACAACCAGATTGCACGGCGTTACCGCGACAACCCGGATGAGTTTGCTGAGGCGTTTGCTAAGGCCTGGTTCAAGCTGACGCACCGCGACATGGGTCCGAGATCTCGCTATCTCGGCCCAGAGGTTCCCCAGGAAGAGTTCCTGTGGCAAGATCTCATTCCCGCAGTTGATCATGAGTTAATTGATGAGCAGGACATCGCCGCTCTCAAAGCCAAGATCCTCACCTCAGGCCTGTCTGTTTCCCAACTGGTTTCGACCGCTTGGGCGTCGGCGTCAACGTTCCGCTGCTCCGACATGCGTGGTGGAGCGAACGGGGCACGAATTCGTCTCGCGCCGCAGAAGGATTGGGAAGTCAACCAGCCAGAGCAGTTGGCAACGGTGCTGCAAACCCTGGAGGGAATCCAACAGGAGTTCAACAGTTCGCAGCCTGGCGGGAAGCAGGTTTCGATCGCTGACTTGATCGTTCTGGGCGGATGCGCAGGCATTGAGCAAGCGGCGAAAAACGCTGGTCACTACGTGACAGTTCCCTTCAAACCGGGACGCACGGATGCGCTGCAAGAGAAAACGGATGTCGAGTCCTTCGCGGTGCTCGAGCCAACAGCAGAGGGGTTTCGCAACTACACCAGCGGCAAACACAGCGAATCGCTCGAAGAGCTGCTGGTTGATCGGGCACAATTGATGTCCCTGTCAGCTCCTCAGATGACGGCTCTCGTGGGCGGCTTGCGCGTCCTGGGTGCAAACTTTGGAGGGTCCAAACACGGCGTCTTTACCCATCGGCCAGAGACGTTGACCAATGACTTCTTCGTGAACCTGCTCGATCTGGGCACGACGTGGAAGGCGACCTCTGAAGATGAATATGAGTTCGAGGGGAGCGATCGCAAAACCGGCGACCTGAAGTGGACCGCTACCCGTGTTGACCTCATCTTCGGCTCGAACTCGCAGCTACGAGCCCTTGCGGAAGTTTACGGATGTGTGGACTCGCAGCAGAAATTTGTGAATGACTTTGTGGCGGCGTGGGACAAGGTGATGAACCTTGACCGCTATGACCTTCGCACAGTCTTAGCGAAAAGCTCTTCGAGGGGTTTCTAAGCGTAATTTCAACCGATCATCAGGTAATCAGAGGTCGAGGCTACGCTAACCTGCGGCAATTTTGAACGCGGGTAAAAGCCAGAGACAAAAACGAGAGCGGCGTTTCAAGACAAGTTGAAACGCCGCTCTCCTCTTTTTTAGGCCCTTACGTCAAAGCTACTTATAGTCCCAACCAACTAACGCCCGAGGAACTTTACAAGGAGACCATCAGACTCCAACGCAAACGCATACTTGCCCAATATGCCAGGAGTTGTTCTCGCGAGGATAGCCGTTAGGAAGGCAGCAAGAAGCAGAAGCAAAAGATAGAAGGCAAGGGTTACCAAAAAGCTAGTCACCACGAAAGCTGCAATTGCGAAACAAAGAGAACCCAATTGCGTGAACGTTAACATGATCCAGAGCACCAAGAAAATCACATATACAACAACTATCCGTAGAATTACGTGGAGCTGTATGCAAAGTAGATCTGACTTCTTGATATATGTCACTACTCGTCTTTGAGCCTAACGTTCCGGCTGAGCGGCTGTAAGTAACCTGCGCCAAGCACAGACCAACTTTGCTAGTCCACTCCAGCCAGGTTGTTATGCCGCCGCTATAACTTCAACGAGTAGTGATGGAATTCCTCATCTTTGCAGTACCCAAGCGATTCATAAAGAGACTGAGCAGCAACATTAGAAGTCTGCGTTGCCAAAGAAATTCGGATAGCTCGTGTTTGTCTTGCAAAGTCTTCTGCCATGCTCAATAACAACTTTGCGACACCCTGCTTTCGACAGGCTTGCTCCACAAATAAATCGTTCAGAATCCAAACACGCTTCATTGACACAGAAGAAAAACTGGGATAGAGCTGTGTAAATCCAACTATGTGCCCGTTATTACTTGCCACAAATATAATTGAATCGCCTTTGTGAAAACGATCCTGGAGAAATTTCCTAGCAGTTTCAAGATCTGAGGGTGACTTGTATCCCTCTTCTGTCAAACTGGGATGAAACCTTGATTTTTCGTGGGCTGAAACAACGCAAATTCGTCAGATTTCCCCAAATTGATAAAAGAGGGGTATGGTCCTACGCACATACGTTAGGGCACTGCTTGAAAGCAGCATCAACACGGACAGTCTGGCGGGCAGAGAATTCTGCCGCCGAGCTGTCCTTACAATCACGAAAGTTCTCAAAGTCATCCCAGCGTTGTCGCATCCAATTCTTTAACACAAACCACCAGTGTTCAATCTTGTTCAAGTCTGGAGAATAAGGGGGTAAATACCAAATCTCACATCCTGCTGCCGCCACAATTTCCTCAATGCTCTGGGAACGATGAAAACTAGCATTGTCAACCACAATCACATCCCCCGGTTGCAATTGAGGCACTAGGCATTCCTCTAACCACATCTCAAACAATTCTCGGTTACAAGAACCCGCAAACGTCATCGGGGCAAACAGACATCCCTCTTTCAATGCCGCTATCCAACTGACACGTTCGGTCCGTCTGCCGGACTTGAGTGCATAGAACCGCTTCCCTACCTCACAGTAGCCATAAGGATAATCCTCCCGGTTATCGATGCCTGCTTCATCGACATAAGCAAGCTGATGCGGCAATTTACTCTTTAATCGCTCTTCAAACTCCTGCCGTTTGAGTTGGTCCCGCTCAACATATCCGTAAGTCTTTTTTTTCGACTCAATTCCAGCTTGCGCAGGGCGTCACTGATGTTCTGCTGCGTCACGTTATCTCCCCACAGCTTTGCCATTTCGCGTTGAGTCTTCCCCCCATGCTTTTGGACAAATTCCTCAAAGCGTTTCCAGTCCGTGATTTTATGCTGATACCCCATCTGGAAATGGGTAATCGCTTGATAGTCCCCTGTTTGAGCTTCCCGTTTCAACCACAGGTCTAAAGTGTTGCGGCTGATGTTGAGCATCCGACACACGTCACTTTTGCGCTCGCCACCTTTAACGGCTTTGATCGCTTTGTCTCGCAGGTCGTAACTGTAAGGGGCAGGCATGATTATATCTCAATGTTTCTCTCTCTAGAATAGCGTCTTAATGTATGCACGTAGAGCTATATCAGCCGGATCACAGGATTGGCATACAACACCGTTGTGAATATTGTTCGCGCATCCAGTGCTAAAGCTCAATTAGTTCATAATGACCAGGTTAAGCAAGTAAAAACCGAGGAGGTGAGCGCTGATGAGATGTGGTCCTTTGTG
>CADCWO010000028.1 GCA_902806435.1 uncultured Synechococcales cyanobacterium
TGAAGTTTATGCCAGGGGGGTCAATCCTAGCTAATTGTGACCATGGGACGCGGGGGTTACTCAACTGCTTTGTGCTCTCTGCTGAAGACAACATCTACGACATCACCAAGCTAGTGTCTGATGCTGTGCTGACAACTAAGTTTAGGGGTGGCGTAGGGATCAATATTGGGATAGAGGGCCAAAAAGGGTACATCCGCTCCAAGGGGGCTGCGTTTCGTGATGGTAGGGCTTTAGGCCCTTGTGCAGTTCTCGATATGGTGTCTGAGAACTCCAAAAAGATCACGACGGGCAATAAGGCACGGCGAGGGGCTTTCCTATTCTCAATGAACTGGAAACATCCAGATATTTGGGAGTTTGTGCAGGCAAAAACCCAGTCCACTATTGATGCTGCCGCAACTAAGGCGATCATTGAACAGATGGCACAGCTTGTGCTTAGCCAGCGTCCGCAAGCCGAGAAAGAGCAGCAACTGAAAGCTTTACATAGTCAACTATCTGCAATTTGGGTAGAGTCGCACTTAAGTCCAGAGGGTAAACGCGATCGCCGCTGGCACAACGCCAATATTTCCGTGCAACTGGATGACGACTTTTTCCAGCGTTTAGACCAAAAGGATGAGCAGGCTACTAAGCTATGGGACGCGATCGCTCAGTTCGCCCACGATACCGCTGACCCTGGCCTTCTATTAATCGACAATGCCAAACGTCGTAGCCCGATCCGCGATTTTGTGACTTGCACGAATCCCTGTGGTGAAATTTTTCTGCCACCCAACTCCGCCTGTAACTTGGGTTCAATTGTAATTACCAAGTTTGTGTCGCGCAATCGACGGGGTGAGCTGGAAATTGACTGGGCAGGACTGGCTGAAACGGTCGAAATTGCGATTCACTTCCTAGATAGTGTGCTAGACGTCTCTGAGTTTGCCACGCCAGACCAAAAACATAATGTGCGGCATGTATTCCGGCAGTTAGGCTTGGGCATTATGGGCTGGGCGGATTACCTGAAGCTGGCACGGATTCCTTACGACTCGGTGGAACATTTGAGTGAAGTGGATCGCTGGGCTAGGGTGATTGCTGAGTCGGCCTATCGGACCTCAGAAGCGCTCGCCGCTGAAAAAGGACCCTGTGGAATTTGGCAGCAAATCAAAGACGTCCGGACTGGGAATGTTTTTGAACAATGGATGGATAGTGAGGGTAACCGCTACAACGGAGAGGAAGCCTTGCACTCGGAGCGTCAAGATCTAGAGCAAACTCCCCGGCGTAATTCCACTGTCCTTTCGATTGCGCCGACTGGGAGTATTGCCCAACTAGCGGCCTGTTCCTGGGCGTTTGAGCCTGACTTTGGCCTCACCGTCTGGAAGCAAGTATTTGTTGATGCCTCCCAAAACCAGCAAAACTGGGTGCAGATTCTCAATCCCTATTTAGAAGAGATGAATCTTACCGACTCTGATGCTGAAATCGTCAAACGGACTGGCTCCTTAAAGGGTACTGAGTTTAGCAAAGCTCATCCAGAAATTGCCAATAGCTTTAAAATTGCGCGAGAGATTCCTCCCGGCTGGCACATCTTAGTGCAGGCAAAATGGCAGGACTGGATTGATTCTAGTATCTCCAAAACGATCAACTTGCCTGCTCAGGCAACGGTAGAAGAGATCAAAGACATCTATCGACTAGCTCAGCGAGCAGGTTTAAAAGGAGTGACGGTTTATCGCTCCGGCACCTTAGACTCCGAACCTATCAAGGTTGGCACTGAGGAGAAGCAGTCATGAGTGATAGCCAAGATTTGCTCAGTTTAATCCACGAGTTTCCTCAGGCATTTACTGATCCAGAGACTGCAACCCAAAAGCCTGGGATCCGTTTAAAAGAGCAGCTGCAGGCGGGTACCACCCTTACTGCCAAAACTCAACAGCTCTTACACTTGATAGCAGAATTTCCACAAGCTTTTGCTGATCCAGAGTCAACCCAGCCTACCTTAGCAGCACTTGACCAATCCAGTGATTCAGATTCCACTTCCGCGTTGCCTACCCCTGAAAGCCAGCAAGCCGCTCAACCCACGCCCACGCCAGAATTGAAAGATATCCCAGTCGGGTATGCCTATGCCTTGCGGCGGCGAGTGTCAACGTTAACCTGGGGTCAAGTTGATTTCCATCTCACCTATGAGGCGGAAGGGCTGGCGGAAATCTGGATCACAGTTGGTAAATCAGGGACAGAGGTTCAATCACTGTCTGAAGCGATCGCCCGTTTAATTAATCTTCTGCTCGCCAAGCGAATTCCCCTCCCAGAAATTGTTCGTGAAATCCGGGGCATCCGGGGTGGGGATTCTGAAGGTCTAGGCCCTCACCGTATCTTAGGGCTAGCAGATTTGATTGGCAAAGTGCTGCAAGAGGCTCCTGAGCGGTCTATTGCCTCAAGTCAGATCGGTTTAGAACAGCGAGAGCCGCAACCGCTAGAACTAGAAAAACTTGTCCCTCAAGCAACCCCTGATTCTATAAGCCTAGGCTCTTCTACACCAGAAGCATCAACTTGGATTCACTCTACAAGTTCCTTCGAGCAGCTTGTGACATCCCCAGTCAGCGCTTCCTTGTGTCCTGAGTGTGGGGCCGAGCTAAGTCAGACTAACGGTTGCAAAGGTGGAGCCTGTATCGTCTGTGGCTATAGCAGTTGTAGCTAAATTGCTACTTTTGAGACTGATCAAGTCGCGCTAGGATGACAGTGAAAATAATCACAGGATAGGACACCATCTAATGTTTCTAGATGAACTTTCACCTTTGTTTCAAGAGCTGACACAGCACCCTACAGCTTTTTTAGGCGGGCTAGTTTCTGGTCTTTTACGACTTAGCCTGGCTGATGAGCCAGTCAAAGGCTGGTTAGCTCAACAAGGGACAACTTCATACTCCACCGTTAACCCGGAAAGCCACAACGGTAAAAGCGGTGGTCCTAAGTCTATCGCTATTGATTGAGCCAGGAAGAGTTTAAAAGCTGGATGCCAGCACTACCCACTACTTGGCAGCCCCCAGTAGGAGCTCAATCTAAAGCTACTTTAGCCACGAGTCTACAATCTGGCAGATCAGATACGATGCCTAAGCCTGAGGCTACACCTATAAACACCGCCGTTGAAGACCCGTCCTATAGCAGTGCAATGAGGGTGTTTGGGGGTGTAGCCTGGGGTACCTTGCTTAGCTTGTTGGTTGGTTTAATCATGATTTTGCTGCCGCAAGTACCCCGCCCCTGGCTGTGGGCTATTCTACCCTTGTGGCTTGGACTATCAAGTATCGGAGTCATTTTGCAATGGTCTGTAGCGCGGGGAGCTTGCCCCAAATGTGGCTATCAAATGACAACATCTCCGCTCGGCAAGCGGTGCCCCCAGTGCCGTAGCTACCTCAAGGCAGTGAATCGCCAGATCATCAAAACCTGAGTCTTTGATTGACCAGGCTGACGATTACTGTCTTTCTGCTGTGCACTATCAGCGAGTCTGGGTAGCCCCAGCTGCCGGTCCGGCTGTGACGACAACAATTTGGTTGGGGTGAATTAGCTCCTGGGCTGCTTGCTGAACTTGAGCTTGTGTCACAGCATTAATTTTACGCGGGAAGTTACGAATCTCCTCCGGTTCCAAACCATAAACCTCGTTGCTCAAAATTGTATCCGCCAAGGCATCAGGGCTGGCTAACTCTACTGGGTAGCTATAAGTTAGGGAACGCTTTGCCGCACTTAGCTCCGTGGCTGTGATACCTCTACTTTGAAGTTGTTTCAGGAGAGTGAGGGTGCTACTAATCGCCCGTTGAGCATCCTCTGGAGCAGTCTGCATTTGGATCAAGAATGGTCCGGCGTGCTGGCCCGCTTGAAAGTAGCTGTAGATACCGTAGGTTAGCCCCTGGCGATCGCGAATCTCCGTACCGAGGCGGCTAGCAAGGGTATTACCACCCAAGACCTGGTTGAGAACCAAGGCTGCGTAGTAGCGGGGGTCTTTACGGCTAATACCTTGGTAACCCAGATAGCTAACAGATTGGGCTTTACCCGGCAGCACGGGGTTGAGGCGCTTGACATCTTTAGGCACAGTGACGGTTGGAAAGCGTAAGGCCGGCACTTGGCCCTTGGCTTGCCACTTGCCGAGAGAGGTTTGCAGCAGCGATCGCACTTGATCCGGCTCAAAATTTCCAACTAAAGTGAGGGTTACGGTGTCGGGACGGTAGTGTTGCCGGTAAAAGCGGGTGACATCTGCGCGCGTAATGCGCTTTAAGCTAGCGGCAGTCGGAAATGTGTAAAAAGGATGGCCCTTAGGATAAACGGCCTGTTGAAAGACACGGCGACCGAGAACTTGTGGATTATCCAACTCAACTTGCAATTGTGTCAACGCTTGTTGGCGAGTTAAGGCCAGTTGATCCGTGGGGAAGGTGGAATTCTGGAGCATATCCGCCAACGTTGCAATCAACGTCGGTAGTTCTTTTACCAGAGCAGTTCCCTCAACCTGCACTCCTTCCCGGTTTGTATCAAACCCTAAGTTAATTCCCCGGTTTTCTAGCTCCTGAGCCAGCGCCAGCGTATTTTTGTGACTAGTACCACTGGTTAAGTTCTCTGCCGTCAGGCTGGCAATTCCCGCTTTAGCGTCGGAGTCAAAACTGGTACCAGCTTGGATGTGGCCACTCAGGGTCACGGTGGGAGTGCTAGCATCCGGCAGTAACAAAACTGTTAAGCCGTTGTTGAGCTGGAACCGCTGGGGCAGAGGTTGCTGGGTTGTGCTTGTTTCTGAGCTGGTTGCAGGTAAGTACTTCGCCACCTCCGCCGGATCGACAGGTTCACCAGCACTGAAGTTTTCTTCGGTTTGAGTTGGTGCGGCTTGGGCTGCTCCTGGCTGCCCGGTTATCTGCGTCGGTTCAAAGTAGCCAATGGTGCGTTTTGCGGCGTCAAGGTAGAGGCGGGCAACCCGCTGGATATCGGCAGCAGTGACTTTGGCAATGCCTGCAAGATAGCGATCGCTGTAGCGATAGTCTCCGGTCACAGTTTGGTTGTAACCCAGTTGACTAGCTTGGCTGGTAATATCCCGGTTGCTGAGGGTAAAGAACGCTTGCAGTTGGGTTTTAGCGCGGTTGAGCTCTGCAGAACTGACTTGCCGCTGTTGCAAGGCCGCTAGGGATTTTTGCAGAACTTGCTCAATTTTGCTCAGCTTCTGGCCAGAAGCTGCTGTTGCGGAGATGGTATACCAACCCGGTTCAATCAGTTCTGCTGGGTAGGCACTGATATCACTGGCTAAACCCGACTCGACTAGGGCTTGATAGAGCCGGGAGCTGCGACCCTGGATCAGAATCGCATCCATCACATCCAGGGCCGGCACATCGGGATGTTTGGCATCAGGCAGTGGATACACTACTTCTAGGAGAGCAGCACTGCCTGGTTCCCGCAGCACAACGGGAGTTTTAACCGCAGGGGCAGACGAGCTAGCTACCGGTTTGGGAGAAGTCTTTAGCTGCCGTGGCACTTTGGCAAAAATATCCCGCACACTTGCTAGTACGGGTTCAGTGGCAAAATCTCCGGTGATCACCAATGTGGCGTTATCTGGGCTGTAGTAGGTGCGGTAGTAATCACGCACTTGCTCCACGGTAAATCGTTCCACATCTGCTTTCGTGCCACCTACAGGTAAACCGTAAGCTCGATTAGGAAAAGCGGCTCGCATTACAGCGCGCCCCAAGCGGTAATCTGGGCTATTTTCATACCCCTGCAGCTCAGAGATTACGACGCGCTTCTCGCTAGCTAATTGCTCCGGGGTAATCAGGGCATTCTGCATCCGGTCTGCTTCTAGAACCAATAACGCCTGGAGCTTGTCCCGGCTTACCGTACCAAAGTAAGCCGTTTCGTCATAACTGGTGAAGGCATTGGAGTTGCTGCCCAAGGCGCTAAACAGGCGGCCATACTGGATAGGACGGTTTGTTGTTCCCTTAAATAGCAGATGCTCTAACTGGTGAGAAATCCCATTCAGCCCAGGGCCCTCGTTGCGTGAACCAACGCGGTACCAAACCTGTACGCTCACCACGGGCGTTGTATGAACTTCTTTGGTGAGTACGGTCAAGCCATTGTCCAGGACCGTTTTCTGCACCCCTGCTGTGAGCGAAGGAATAGCAGTCGTCTCAGCTGATACATTAGCAGGAGCAGCAGCCACAGGACCGCCGCAGAACAAGACTAAATTCAAGCAAGCTGCAAGGAGTAGACCAAAAAAGGTGGCTCGACGCCATTTAGCAATCATCATGTTTGGGATAGCAACCGGATAATCTTGAGAAGAAGGAGGCTTAGCAAAAGAACCTACCCTTTATTCTAGAAAGCTACAGGTGGGGTAAACGAAACTTGATGTAAGTCCAACTTTATGCAAGCAGACAGCCTAACAGAGCCAGTTAGGCGAGCAAGCGTAACAAGAGTGTGGCAAGAGTATGGCAGCGGCAATCAATTCACACCACACGTTAAGAGTGTCAATATCTGGCGCGATCGCAAGGTTGTTCTTCTGAGCACAGGCGAGAGCCCCAAAACTTAGACAAAGTAGCAGCTTGATGAGGCTGGATCAAGAGAAAAGCGCTCTTTTATTGCAACTGGCACAGTAGCAGTCCAAACCAGTCTTGAGGATCAGTCCACACCTGCAAAGACATTAAGCCTTGAGTTTGTAGCTCCTGCTGAATGTCATTCAAGCTAAACTTGCGAGAAATCTCAGTCTGAATGGTTTCACCAGGTTCCAACTCAACGGTAAGATCGAGGGTCTTTAATTGAACGGTCTGGGCAGACAAGCTCTTAAGATGCATTTCGATTTGCTGCTCTGACTGGTTATAAAATGCCCAATGCTCAAACTGGCTTAAGTCAAAGTTTCCACCGTAGCGCAGGTTAAGATGGCCTAGCATATTGAGATTGAATTCAGCTGTCACCCCGGCAGCATCATTGTAGGCAGCCTCTAACTGTTGCTGAGATTTTTGCAGGTCGATGCCTAATAGAAAATACTCTCCCGGTTGCAAAGCAGCCGTGATCTGTCTAAAGAATTGCTGACATTCTTGCGGCTTAAGATTGCCCAAGGTACTACCGAGGAAACAGATCATCCGAGAGGGTAGCCGGGTAGATGGCAGTCGATTTAAGGCCAACTCGTAGGAGCCCACTAATCCATGCACTTGCAGCTTTGGATAGGAAACCAATAAATCAAGCGCACTGCGCTCAAGCATGCCGCCACTCACGTCAATTGGCATGTACCGCAGGGCGTAGCCAAGCTGATCGTAGGCATCTAATAAGATCCGGGTTTTGGTAGCGCTACCGCTTCCCAGTTCTACCAGCTCACAGGGACCTGTTGCAGTAGCAATCGCTAAGGCACAGCTTTGCAAGATTGCGGTTTCAGTCCGGGTAGGGTAGTACTCAGGGAGTGCACAAATTTGCTCAAACAGTTCTGAGCCGCGATCATCGTAGAAGTAATGAGCTGGGAGCGTCTTAGGCCTCTGAGTTAGCCCATGAATCACATCTGCTCTGCCGAGAACGTCTTGCTCAAGGGTTTCTGTTGCCTGCATCAGCTGCTCTATCTGCAATCGCCTAGCCAAATGGCTTGAAGCCGCACCGACAGGTTTTGCTCGGGCGCTGGGACTGGTGGCAGCATGACTTGCAGATTCAAATATCGACATTCTAAGTTCCTCAGGCGACTAGATAGCTAACGATCATATTGCTAAGCATTCCAATTTTGGGCACACCGAAACCCGGCAAAGTGCTGACGAATACCAGGGTGATACCAGTTACGAAAAGCAGAACGGAGGACAGGAGAGCGGCTAGCCCAACTACCGCCTTTCAAAACCCGGTGCTGATTGTCGAAGTACGCCATTGAGTAACCGGCGTAGGGGTAGCTCGTGAAGTTTTTGTAAGGGTGGAACCAGGTAGCAGTCCACTCCCAAACGTTGCCCAGCATATCGTAGCAGCCGTAAGGACCTTGCCCAGCCGTGTAGTGGTTAACTGGCGTTGTCTGACCTGTATTGTTGCTGTGATTGCAATGTCGCGCCGTTGGTTCAGCCTCTCCCCACGGATAGGTTTGTTGCCTTGCTCCTCCTGAATTCCAGCTAGCCGCTTTTTCCCATTCTGCTTCCGTGGGCAACCGCTTACCAGCAAAGTGGGCAAAGGCCTCAGCTTCGTACCAGCTAACTCCACAGACAGGATGATCATCCGCTGCTGCATCCCAGTAAAGGGGCTGGGATACCGGATTTGCCTGGAGCCATGCCCAACCTTCTGCAGACCACCAACAGGAGTTACGGTAGCCGCCTGCTGCCATAAAAGCGCGATATTCGCGGCAAGTCACTGGGTAGCGGTCGATCCAGTAAGCTTCCAGGTGAACTTGATGCACTGACTTTTCATTATCCAATGCATTGATAGAGTTGTTGCCCTGCACAAAGTAGCCAGCTTCTACTAGAACCATATCTGATGTTGGTCCAGTTGTAGAACTCAGCGGGGTTTGGTGGGAACTGATCGGACTAAACCGCCCTAACCAGGGTGAGCGACCGCGCTGCAAGTGCAACACCCAGGTGATCGTTTCAGCATGCTGCGCTTCGTGTTGAATAATCCAGTGCCACAACCATTCCTGCTGGTCTAAGGGAGCCTCTTCTAAGTAGAGCAGCACTTGCTCCCGTATTAATTGCAAGCTGTCGCAGATTTGCGAAAACGTTGGTAAGTTTTTCCGCTGGGCTTTGGGTAAGCCATCCGCCACAAACAGCCGACGGTAAGCAGGCACTAAAGGTGATCGCCTTCCAGAACGTTCTAGCAGCCAGTGGGCCTCGATCAAACCAATATGGCCTAGATGCCAACCTATCGGGCTAAACTCTGGATGAGCTTGATAGCAAAAGGTTTCGTGGTCAACTCCCTCAAAAAGGGTTAAGGTCGCTGCGCGAGATTGGGCTAGCTGCTGCTTGAGTTGCTGCTTTCGTGAACTAGCTGAGAAGCATTGGGCAGCCTTGACATTGGTAGATGTGGACTTCAAAGTCTTCTCCAATCACGAAAGTGCTGTTTAACGATAGAAGACTCATTTAGGAGAGCCAACTAAATTTTACAGTTTTCAATGTTCTGTATCTTACGCAATAGAAAACCACTGTGAAACCTGGATCAGACTAACAACAAAAGGTTTTGCAAGTCTAGTACCTTAGTAAGGAGTATTTAGAGATAGTATCTGCTCAAAACTGCCAGATACTTAGAGGCTGTAGGTTTGAACATCCAGGTCCGCTCTAGCTATGAGCAGGCTATTTGCGGGAAAACGCTGCCACTGATCACTAGCGAACAAGGGTTCAGAAGCAACGACGATTGCTTGGGCAAAAGCAGGATCATCTCGCAACCAGTAAAGTGATGGCGGTGGAGCAGGGTAGGCAAATCGAGAGGCAACCAGTTGGTTACCATCACTCAGGACCAGGTTTAATCCGACAGTGACTTTGTAAGTTTCTGCCCATTCTGCAAGGGTGTGCAAAGTCTTGTAGAGGGCCTTTTCCAGCGTAATTTGCTCAGAGGTTTGTAACTCATTGCAGAGTAAGGCGAAGATGTGTTCTGAATCAGTTGTGCCTGCGATCGCCTGGTAGCAAGCATCATTCAAGCGATCGCGCAAGGGCCGGTACAAAGTCTGACGAAAGTTTTCAATGTAGCCATTATGTACTGCCAAAATTCGCCCAGATTGAAAAGGTTGACAGTTAGTCAACTGCACAGCTTGCCCAGCTGTAGCACTGCGCACATAGCTGAGAATGCAACTCGACTCGACATAGCGGCTCAAGGGAGGCAGGTTGCTGTCGCTCCAGATTGGTAAAGTATTCCGGTAAACAAAGGGATCGGTATCCTGCTGAGAATGGTACCAACCCACCCCAAAGCCATCGGCATTGAGCACCCCACTTGTCATCTCGCGAGGTTGGTAGCTTTGGACCATCAGAGAATGTTCAGGCTTAGTGAGTATGGTGTCCAACTGAATAGATGGACCTAGATACCCCAGTAAACGGCACATAGACCAATGGTCCTAAAATAAAGTGAAGCAGCACATTAGTGTAGCAACAGATTAGTGCAGCAACAGAAACATCTAGGTTGCTTAGCCTGGGCAAGACACTTTCAGCCACTACCAGGTTGCTGGTGCTCACTCTAGCGCCAGCTTAATAAATGGGTAGGCGTAGCAGGTGCCTAAACTATGAACACAAATCCTAGCAATCTTTGGACTTCCGCTGAACATGCTTTAGGTTACCTGGTAAGAGCCGACGCAATTCCCCATCGAACTGAAGGAGAGGCAGTACTGCTTGACCATGTTCTCAAAACTGTCCAGCGCATTCTGGACTTAGGAACGAGAGACGGTCGCTTGCTGGCGTTACTCAAAATCGATCGCCCCTTAGCCCAGGGGATTGCTCTAGAGTTCTCGCCGGCAATACTAGCGGCAGCACAATCACAGTTTGCAACCGATCCAACCGTAAAGGTGGTAACTCATAACCTTGACCATCCGTTGCCTGAACTGGGCCCATTTGATGCGATTATCTCTAGCTTTGCGATTCATCATCTTGATAGATGCCCGTAAGCGATCGCTCTACGCTGAAATTTTTACATTGCTAGAACCTGGCGGCATCTTTTGCAACCTGGAACATGTCGCCTCTGCCACCCAAAACCTGCATGAGCACTTCCAGCGCTCCATTGGTATAGCAGCCGCAGATGAAGACCCCTCCAATAAACTTTTGGATGTGGAAACTCAATTGAAATGGTTGAGAGAAATCGGATTTGCGGATGCCGATTGCTACTGGAAGTGGTTGGAATTAGCTTTGCTGGTAGGCGTAAAACCGCTTCAATAACGTGGATTTACCGTTGAGTAATCAGCCACGCCAACCATGCTGATCTCCAAAGCGATCAACCCGCCTGGAGGGGGTCTGGGGGACGCAACCGTCTCTCAGTGGGCGGGATGGGGGCTTAGCCCGCCGTAGCTTGGTTCGTTAGTCGTTACCATATAAGTAACGGCTTAAACGTGTGATTAAGCTGCACAGAAACTATAAACGACATTTTATGAAGCGAAGTTTACAAGTCGGTTCTTTATTTGGTATCCCTTTAGCGATTGACCCTTCCTGGTTTTTGATTGTTGCCTTAGTCACCTTTGCCGAGGGTTTAACTTGGCAGGAACTATATCCAAATTGGGGCCCGCTGTTGGCTTGGGGGGCGGGGTTGGCGATGGCCCTGCTGCTATTTACTTCTGTGCTGCTCCATGAACTCGGACACAGCCTAGTGGCGAGATCCCAGGGCATTCAAGTCAATAGCATCACCCTATTTTTGTTTGGCGGTATTGCCTCGATTGAAGAGGAATCCAAGACCCCTGGCCAGGCTTTTCAAGTAGCAATTGCCGGGCCTGCGGTTAGCATTGGCTTGTGGCTACTTCTTGGTTTCGGAGCCCAGTTACTCCCTACTACCAGTCCAGCAGCAGTGTTGTGCCAAAGCCTTGCGGGTATCAACCTGGTTGTAGCTTTGTTTAACCTAATTCCCGGTCTGCCCTTAGATGGTGGACAGATTTTAAAGGCAGCGGTTTGGAAAGCAACTGGAGATCGATTCAAAGGAGTTCATTGGGCTGCTAAAGCTGGTCAGGTGCTAGGTTGGCTGGCGATCGCTTTAGGAGTTGCAACGGTGCTGTGGACCAGTAGCCTGAATGGTCTTTGGCTAGCTTTACTGGGTTGGTTTGGCCTGCGGAATGCCTACACCTACGATCGCGTCACTGACTTGCAGGAAACTTTGCTCAACACGAAAGCAGCGGATGCGATGACACGGGAGTTCCGGGTCATTGACGCTGAGATGACCCTCCGCCAGTTTGCTGACGAGTATCTTTTGTCAGAATCTCGTGATGCAACTTACTTTGCGGCTTCCGATGGTCGCTATCGGGGCTTGGTCCGGCCCACAGAGTTAAGTTCGACTGAACGTAGCCAGTGGGAAACTACAACGGTCCACGCACTGGTGCAGCCTTTAAGTGAAATTCCGACCGTGCAGGAAGCCACGCCACTAGCTGAGGTAATCAAGCAGCTTGAAGACGAACACTTGCCTCAAATTACCGTGCTTTCTCCCGCTGATGCCGTTGCCGGAGTGATCGATCGGGGCGATGTGGTGCGGGCTTTGGCCGGAAAATTAAACTTGCAGGTTTCTGAGACTGAAATTCAGCGGATTAAAGAATCAGGCAGCTATCCACCCGGGTTACAACTACAAGCGATCGCAAACGCGACTAAGGCGCTCTCTACTCAGAATAGTTGATCCATGGCTGAGGCTTTGGCTGCGACTACCTGCCATTCCGAGCTAGATAGCGGTTGGACCTGCAATTGAGCGTCAAAGCAGTGATTAGCTGAGCTAATCAAAGATTGAATCACTTGCGCTTCAGCAATCGGCTGTTGCCCTAGAGTGCCTTCCGGGCTGGAACCAAAGACCTGCGTCCACAATTGAGGGTCCGGATTAAGTTGCATGGACCCGTGTTGCAAAACGGTGGAACCACGCCATAACTGGGCACTACCGATCAACTTAGAGCCATCTGCTAATAGTAGGTCGGCACCGGTAGCGGTAGCAAAGCAGTTGGAATTTTGGATGTAGTTACGTTTAGCCTGACCGTAGTGAAGTTCCACTCCTAGCGATCGCCAACCCTGGATGAGAAACTCGCAGATAGTTTGGTAAGCCTGGAGACGATTACCCGGCAACCCAGAGGCAATAACTGCATAGGTCAGATCCCCTTGATGCAAGACAGCTCGTCCCCCTGTGGGTCGTCTCACCAGTTCCACAGGTCCCCCTTGCCAGCTTAGTTGCTTCCAGGTACTAGGCCAATGCCGTTGATGATACCCCAGCGAAATTGCCGGAACAGACCAGGTATAGAACCGTAAGACGGGGGGAGATAACCCTTGATAGTGCTGCTCAAATAGCCAAGTGTCTAAGGCCATTTGCACCCTACTCGTAGCACTCAAAAGGGGAATCAAGCGCCACAGCGCTTTACTCACTTTATCCTCGTTAGGAAAAGTTCAGGTAGCAACTGCAGGAAATTCCTGCTGTAGAACTTCGTCATTTTCATCCGCGATCGTTGCCACCACAGTGATAGTACGAGAGATTTCCCCTGGAGCGAGATCGGCAACACTACGAGTTGATAGGGCAACAACCTGGTTGTTAAAAATACCAAAACAAGCTTCAAACGTGGCGGACCAGTTCATCTCTAAAAGCTTCCGCATCAGCCGTGCTTCATCCTGCGCCGGTAGTTGTAGCACAGGTGACCAAACAGTAAAGGTATCGTCATCGGTTAGCCCTGTCAGCTGAACAAACACATCAACACTGCCATATTTAAACTTCCAGATATAGCCTTGATCACTGTGATTGACTAGGGCGTTATCGTATTGGTCTAGGCTAGCAATGACAGTTTCGATGGCATCCACATGGTTTTCTGAGGTCACATCGGGATCGGAGACAGGATTGTAGGTGTTCATAAACGCTTTCAGCTACTGGCACTGTATTCTGACACTTCAACTGTAACTGTATCGTCTGCTAGATAGGATAGCTGCTCCCTCTCCGCAGCATTTTGTTGTTGTTATGGATTCAGTCCTATTACCCAGCCTGAAGTTATGATCAGCCTAGAGCTTTATACCAAATCCTTGCAAAGCTACTGAGGCGAACATGGTGCTGATTGTTGTTGTAATCAATACCCTTGTAGCTCTGCTTTGCGTTGGGGGTGCCTGGCAACTTTGGCAGTTAAGACAGGTATTACGCCGGGTTACTAATACCTTACTCTCACTTGAAAGAAGTACCCATGCTGCTCTTAACGAAGCTCCTGAAGAGATCTATAAAACTCAACTTAGTATTTATTTACTCCGAGAAGTGCCTCAGTACCAACGGTTGCAATCTCAACTTCAGCAAATCCAACAGATTCTAAAATTATTGAGCTGGAGCCAAACCGTTTGGCGGCGGCTGAGATAGAAGCACCAGGGATTACCGATTGTGAAGATTTGGATCGCCTTAAATATCGGTAATTCGCGTCTGCATTGGGCCTTATTTGAAGGACAAAAACTGTGGCAAGCTTGGGATACACCCCATCTCACTGCTGCTGAGATTAAGGCTTTAGTAGCCAATCGTGATCAGGCACAGAAGAAGCTACCTTTTTTGCTCCATCATTATTTGACATCAGAAGTACTGCCTCTTTGGGTTGCTTCGGTCAGCCCAGAGCAAACAAGCCTTTGGCAAACCTATCCTGGTGTGAAAATCTTTGATTTAGACCAGGTTCCGTTGCAATGCCCTTATCCGACGCTGGGAATAGACCGGGCCTTAGCAATTTGGGGTGGCGGACAAGCTTATGGCTGGCCGATTTTGGTGATTGACGCCGGAACAGCGTTAACTTTTACCGGAGCGGATGCTAACCGGAGACTGATAGGTGGGGCAATCTTGCCAGGGCTGCGCTTGCAGGGGCAATCTTTGCATCAGTTCACCGCGTCTTTACCGATGATTGAGCTCCCAGAACATTTACCCTCCCGCTGGGCCAGAACAACTAACGAAGCAATTCAAAGTGGTACGGTTTATACAACCCTGGCCGGAATCAATGACTTTGTGCAAGCCTGGTGCCAAGAGTTTGCATCAAGTCGAATCATGATCACAGGTGGAGATCATGCCGCGCTACACAGCTATCTCAAAGCCTGGTCTAGGCAAAATCCCCAGGCTATTGAAGGGATAGCTCAACTGGACTGTGACCCGCATTTAGTTTTCTGGGGCATCCAATCTTTAAGGCCCGCAGCTACTTAAATCATCGCTAAGTCTACGCTAAGGTTGTCAGACCCTTGAGGTAATTCTCGAGCTGTTGGGTGTGGTCATAGGAGAACTCGCCTTGGGGCAGCTCAGAGAGCCTAAAGGCGCGGACTTCACTAATTTCCAGCCGGTCTTGGATTTGAATCGTACCTTGAACGGCTGCTTCCACCACGATACAGATTGAATGGAATCTCGTATCGCGCTCCGGCGCAGAGTAGACGCCCACTAAACGGCGAATTGCTACAAGTTCTAAACCTGTTTCCTCGGCAAGTTCTCGCTGGACTGTTGTCGCAATATCTTCACCCCACTCCACCATGCCGCCAGGCAAGCCCCAAAGCCCAGTGTCGTAACTTCGCGTGAGAATGATTCGGCCATCCGGCAGGATGGGAATAATGCTCGTGCCAGGTAGTGGGTGGCGAAAAATTAGCTTCAGTGCCGTCTGGATATATTGCCAGGAACGACGTAAGCGACGCATAAAGGAATTCCTTGAGTAGCAGTGCAATATAAGCGCTTGCACCAGGATTACAACAGATTGACTTACATATATGCTGCAGTATGTCCATCTAGAGTATTTTTGAGCGCCTAGAGGCCAAACGACTCACTTCTCTCCTTATGATTCCATTTTGCGCAGGATTACAGCACGCATTGGTAGTGCATTAAATTAATGTAGGATAGGTAGCAATGTCGTGCCAATTCCATGAGCGTATCGTTAATCCTGCTCGTTGAGCAGCAGTATTTTTGAAGCGGCTGTGTTGCCAAATCCAGTTGAAGTAACTCACGACTAACCGAGTCGTTACTTTGGTTTGTTCCCACGCTTTGCCGAACTTATTCTGTCGTCGATGCCATCTTCCTGTTTGTTGACGCACAGTTCCATTGGTGCGCTCTAATCGCTGTGTTTTGTCTTTACCAATATAATGTTCACTCTCAGGTGGCAAGATGCGTTCGTATCCGCCCCAATCATCGGTGTTGAAATGCTTGCAATTAGTCTTTGCTTCCGTGTTGATGACTAATTGCTCAAGGAAGGCATCGGTATGCTTGCCCACACAGGCAGCGAGAATCAAGCCACTAGAGCAGGCAAGACTCAAGCCAATCCAACAATCCCCCATGTTCAGTTCCCCAGTTGTGCAGTGCTTCTGTTTTTTGAAACGAATGACAAGGCAAAATCGGGAGGAATCATTCCCCCCGATTATTGCCGCCACATCTCATCGGCACTGACTTCTTCAGTTTCGACGGCTTGCACCTCTTGGTTGTGTACCAATTGTGCTTTGTGACTGGCAGCGCGAACAATGCTGACGACTGTGTTGTAAGCCAGTTTGGTCGTGCGACTAATCCCACGAAGACTACTGCCTTCAGGGTGTAATTAAAAGTGACAGACAGGTCAAGCAGCAAGTGGAGTCAAATTTGCCCAGTAGTCGTCCCACCGCTGATTCGCTCGCAGGACTCGCAGCGACAATAATTCCTCAGCTTTTTCTACCGTCCACCAAGCCCCAGCAATATCCAGCCGCTCCAAAATTACATAACGATGTGCGCTTTCAATCTCACCGGAACCAATTGGGAAGTTAGCAGCAATCGCTGCTTGATAGTCCAGTTGATGAGGTCGGTTTTCAATGTAACGGTAGGCGGCTGTGACTGGAGCTTGTTCATCGGTGGCAGTCTCTGGCTCCAAATTGGGACGTAACGCTGACAACACTTGTTGCCACCCATTACGTTTGAGGTGTTGCTGCTGCTGTTCAAGCCAAGTGTCAGGATGGGTGGGAGCACACACGGTACTGGCAGCTGCGAGATACTCACTCAAATGGTAAAAGTCCAGCAAATAGGTAGCTTGGTCACCAAACCGGGCTTTGACAGTATTGGCAATCCACTGAGCCCCATCGCCGACTGCATGCACTTGAGTATTGGCAACCAATCCAGCAGCAATCGCACAATCAAGCAAAGAGTCTCCTGCGTCGTCTGGGCTACCAAAAGTAGCACCAAACTTTGGTTGGCACTCCTCACTCGAGCGCGCCAAAGCCAACCGCACTTCTTTGAACCGAGTCTGACGAGTCGTGCGACGATCTATTTGGTTGCCGTCCTCATCAACAGCATCAGGGGCTTCGACAATCGGAATCAGCGTGCCGTCCATTTCCACAATCAATTGCTCAACTCCAGCTTTAGTCGGAATTTCTGTGTGCAGCAGTTGCGTTTGATGCACACACGCGGCATGGTTTTGGGTAATTGCCTGTGCCGAACTAATAGGCACTTCTATACCATGATGTTCTCGCAATTTCTCCCGAATGCGACCAAACGGTACATCGGCACCAAAGTCAGTAATCGCACGCTGTAACGGTAAGGAGTAGCTACGGCAATACACCTCGGCTGCCCTCGAAAATGGGCGCAGCACTCTTCCGCCTCTGCCTTGCGTAAACGTTTGTTCTATGACTGTGATGGTACCGAATCTCGTGTACCAATAGAGTTTTTTTGACGCGCCCGATGTATTCCTCGGGTGTTCTCGAGCAATGCCTGAGTTTGTTGCTGATTTTGCTGCTCGGCCCAGCTTTGCAACGCTGCTTGCCCCAGTTTTTGGATTGACTCAATGACTCGTTGCTCGGCTGCATTTGCACGTGTCAGCTCGCCTTCATTCTCCACTACCGCTAACAATTGCTCAACTTTCATCCTTAGGCGCGGATGCTGATGCAATCTTTGTGCTAACTTGGCTGCTTCAGCGCAAGGCATTTCATGCGAGTCAGAGGATTGGTGAACCATAAATCGGGGATTTGATTGGCTAAACTTACGCAAATCTTAGCGCCTATCTTCTACTGCTTGACTGTCACTTTTAATTACACCCCTGCTTTGCGGCTTGCCGAAGTCCAGCAGCCAAATACCGTCACTACTTTGTCCTGCTCAATCAGTTTCTTTGCTTTTTCTGCAAAGGTTGCGGGGTCAGAGTTGCCATCCTCTACAATGGCTTCAATTTGTTTACCCAGCACACCTCCTGCTTGATTGATCTCTTCAATGGCTAATCGTTCGGCATCGACAACACTCTTCTCACTGATTGCCAAACTGCCGCTGAGTGAGTGTAAAATTCCAACCTTGATCGTTTCTCCAAAAGTGCCTTCTATCGAAGGAGAAACTTTTGGGCGACTGCTGGTAGAAGATGCGGTACGACAAGCTTTAAGCAATAGACTAGAAGCAACGGTGGAGCCAAAAATAACTAACTCACGCCGACTAAACAACTCTTTCATAGTTAGAGATCTGGTGGTGTATCAGATGATTGGTGCATGAATGGAGTTGCCGCTGAGATTGCAAGCTGAACTAAATTGACATTTTCTTCACAGACCTGATCGGTGAAAAAGACAAAGATGCCGATGATTACCTGATTGCAAAATACTGGAAATCCAAACCCAGCTTTGATGTTGAACGCTTTTGAAATTTGGTTGCGCAGAAAGTAATTTTCTGACTGGATGGAAACGTCGTTAATCCACTCAGGTTGGCACGATCGCCAAATTCTTCCCGGTAATCCTTCGTCAATCGACAAAGTAAATTTTTCACTACAGGCTCTAAATTTTTCTAGGGCATCTATGCGCTCATGACTTCGGTTTGAATGACAATACCAAACTGGACTAAGTTCGAGTAGTTTCGTTTCTGGGTCCGGTATCCAAACTTCACCGTAATCCCAATCGATTGCTTGGCAAACACGACTAAGGGCAGCAGTGAAATCAGAGTAAAGCTTTGAGGCATCCGTACAAACAACGTTGGTCATAATTAAGTGAATATAAATGAGCAATCAACGAGCTTCTAAATGATCATCAAGGGTTCCAATTCACTGTGTAGAACAATAAAACGACACCCATGCAAGCAACATATAGAACCTATTTGGGATCTATGCTGGTGAGCTAAGATGAGCAATAAATGCCCTACTCCAGCAGTTTAACCGACAAAGAGTGGGAACTCATTGAAGCCTTG